>NZ_JBEXYN010000029.1:0-112238 GCF_040630935.1 Streptomyces sp. NPDC005722 | reverse complement strand
CGCTCGTAGGCCTCCGGGCTGGACTCGGTGAAGGACTCGCCGTAGGCGAAGTCCATCGTCACGTCCCGGATCTCCATCGAGGTGCCCGGCACCTTCGAGCCGAAGCGCACGGTGACGCCCTCGTCCGGCTGGACCCGGATGACGAGGGCGTTCTGCCCCAGCTCCTGGGTGTCGGTGTGACTGAAGGGCAGGTGGGGCGCGCGCTGGAAGACGACCGCGATCTCGGTGACGCGGCGGCCCAGGCGCTTGCCGGTACGCAGGTAGAAGGGGACGCCCGCCCAGCGGCGGCTGTCGATCGCCAGTTTGATCGCGGCGTAGGTGTCGGTCTTGGACCCGGGGTCGATGCCCTCCTCCTCCAGGTAGCCGAGCACCTCCTCCCCGCCCTGCCAGCCGTGCGCGTACTGGCCGCGCACGGTGTGGGCGCCGAGGTCCTCGGGGGGCCGTACGGCCTGGAGGACCTTGAGCTTCTCGCGGACGAGGGACGTGGCGTCGAAGCCCGAGGGTTCCTCCATCGCGGTCAGCGCGAGGAGTTGGAGCAGGTGGTTCTGGATGACGTCGCGTGCGGCGCCGATGCCGTCGTAGTAGCCCGCGCGGCCGCCGATGCCGATGTCCTCGGCCATCGTGATCTGCACGTGGTCGACGTAGGAGCGGTTCCACAGCGGCTCGAACATCGCGTTCGCGAAGCGCAGCGCCAGGACGTTCTGGACGGTCTCCTTGCCGAGGTAGTGGTCGATCCGGAACACCTCGGCGGGCGGGAAGACCTGGTGGACCACCCGGTTGAGCTCCTGGGCGCTGGCCAGGCCGTGGCCGAAGGGCTTCTCGATGACGGCGCGCCGCCAGGAGCCTCGGGGAGGGTCGGACAGTCCGTGCTTCTTCAGCTGCTGGACCACGGTGGGGAAGAACTTGGGCGGCACCGAGAGGTAGAAGGCGAAGTTGCCGCTGGTGCCGCGGTCCTTGTCGAGTTCCTCCACGGTCGCGCGCAGCTTCTCGAAGGCGTCGTCGTCGCCGAAGTCGCCGGGCACGAAGCGCATTCCGGCGGAAAGTTCCGTCCAGACCTCCTCGCGGAAGGGGGTGCGCGCGTGCTCCTTGACGGAGTCGTGGACGACCTGCGCGAAGTCCTGGTCCGCCCAGTCGCGGCGGGCGAAGCCGACGAGCGAGAAGCCCGGCGGCAGCAGCCCGCGGTTGGCCAGGTCGTACACGGCGGGCATCAGTTTCTTGCGGGACAGGTCGCCCGTCACACCGAAGATCACCAGGCCGGACGGGCCCGCGATGCGCGGCAGCCGCCGGTCGGTTGGATCGCGCAGCGGATTCTTCCAGCTGTCGGTTTCCGTCATGGGTCCACTTCTCTTCATCGTGGGTACGGCGTCGTCGTGGCGGCCGGGGTCATGCGGCACCGAAGAGTTCCAGGAGTGCGTCCTTGCCGAACATGCGGGCCGTGTCGATGGCCGAGGGGGTGCCCGCTGCGGGGTCGGCGCCGCCGTCGAGGAGGACGCGGACCACCTCGTCCTCGCCCTTGAAGACGGCACCGGCGAGCGGCGTCTGACCGCGGTCGTTGGCGCGGTCGGGGTCCGCGCCGTGCCGCAGGAGGGCGGCCACGGTGGCGGCGTGGCCGTGGTAGGCCGCGAGCATGACGAGGGTGTCGCCCTTGTCGTTGGTGAGGTCGGCCGGCACACCGGCGTCCACGTACGCCGTCAGGGTCTGCGTGCCGCCCCGGCGGGCGAGGTCGAAGACCTCGGCGGCGAGTCGCAGGACGCCGGGGTCCTGGGCCGGGTCGTTCTGCGGGGTCGGCTCGCTCATCGTTCCTCACTGGAGGTGGCTGGTCGCCGTGCGCGGGAGGGGCCTTCGTGATCCACCCTAAGCGGCCTCAACGGCCCTGGCCTCGCCGGGCGGGCCGGCGCTGCGTGCCACGGCGGGGACGTGGACGGGACAAGAAGCCATGGCCGAAGCTTAACGATTTTGATCACTCGAACGGGCGACTTCGCTGCTCCGTCGGCGGGGCCTGCCACATGACACGCCGGACGACCGGCGAGGATCACACCGTAAGAAACAGTTCGGCAGAGCCGAAAGGGTGAACTTCCCTACAAATCACCCATTCGCCTCTTTTCAGAACATATTACTAACTGTAATTCTGGAACAACTCATGGTGACAGTCCCCATCACACAGGAGTAGCCCCCATGATCCTGTCCATCTCAGGCGTCGTCCTGCTCGGCATCATCGTCTTCCTGTTCTTCCGCAAGGACGGACTCAAGGCGTCCCACGCGCTCGTCTGCGCCCTCTTCGGCTTCTACCTCGCGGGCACCGCCATCGCCCCGAGCATCAAGGCCGGCGGGGCGAGCCTGGCGAGCCTCCTGGGCGGGATCAAGTTCTAGCGCGGCCGTTCCGCACGGCCGAACCACCACCGGGCCCGGCGCCGCTCCGCACCGGGCCCTTCCCGTCCGGTCCCGTCCCCTCCCTCCCGTCGTACCGTCCCCGCAACGATCCTCTGGAGCTCCCCGTGGTCCGGCGCACCCTCTCCGCCCTCCTGAGCAGCCGCCCCTCGCTCACCCGCGGCCGTGAGCTCGCGCGGGCCGCCGTCGACAGCACCACGGACGTCCTCCACCCGCTCTTCGTCATCGCGCGCGGGCTGCGCCGGCAGGCCGGCTGGGCACGCGAGTGGTGGGGCAGCACCCCCAAGGACCGCCGCGGACCGGCGCTGATGGCCTCCGTGGGCGCCGGGTTCCTCGTCCTGGTCCTGCTCCCCTACGGCGCCTACCTGCTGGTCGCCGCGCTGATGGGCTCCGCCGGCTGGATGGGCCGCGACCGCACCCCCGCACCGACCGGGCCGAGCGGCGCCGAGAACGACCGGCTGACCGCGCTGTACGAGGCCCTGGTGCCGTACCTGTCCGTGGCCGACGACCCCAGCCCGCTCTACGCCCACGACGGCAGCTGGGAGAACGCCTTCGGCGACCACGCCTTCGAGGACGGGCGGCTGGTCCGCCTGCACCTCAAGTACCCCGCCTACTTCACCGACGGCGAGCCCGCCGCCCGGGCCCGCGTCGAGCACGTGCTGCACGCCAAGGTGGGGCGGGGCCGCGAGTACCGCTTCGAGTGGAACGAGGAGGAGAACCACCTCACCCTCACCGCGCTCCCCCCGCTGCCCACGGACATCGCCGCCCAGCGCTTCGTCACCTCCCCCGGCGAGACGGTGCTCGGCTTCACCGACCCCGAGGCCGTGCAGCGCACCGTCCCGGTCGGGGACGGCGAGGACGTCAGGGACGCGCCGCCGGTGGTCTGGCGCACCGGACCGCGTTCCACCGAGCCGCACCTGCTCGCCCTCGGCCAGCCCGGCACGGGCACCACGACACTGCTGCGCTCCATCGCGCTCCAGGCCCTGCCGGAGGGCGACCTCGTGGTCGTCGACGGCAGCGGGACGGGCGAGTACGCGTTCCTGAGCGGGCGGCCCGGAGTGATGGCCGTCGAGAGCGGCCTCGCGGGGACGCTGGCCACCCTGGAGTGGGCGGCGCACGAGACCGAGCGCCGGCTGATCGCCGTCAACCGCGCCCGGCAGGCCGGCCGGACCGCTCCCGACGACGTACGGCGCCCGCTGTGGATCCTGGTCGACCGGCCGACGGTGCTCAGCCACCTCGCGCACGCCGAGAACCGCCCCGACCCGCAGGAACTGCTGGACACCCCGCTCCGGCACGGCCGCGCGGCCGGGGTGACCGTCGCCGTCGCCGACCACCTCGACGGCGCCGAGGCACTCGCCCAGGTGGTCGTCGCCCACACCAGGGCCCGGATGCTGCTGGGCGCGGTCACCGCGGAGCAGACCCAGGCGGTGCTCGGCGCGCCGCAGTGCTCGACGTCCGCCGCCGAGGTGCCGCCGGGCCGCGGTTACGTGCGGCTGGGCTCGGGCCCGGTGCTCCGGGTGCAGGTGCCGGCCACCCCGGACCCCTTCGACGAGGACGCCGGCGACGCGCACCGCCGGGCCGTCATGGCGCTGCTGCCGCCCGTGGACGCCGGCGGCGGCGCGGAACCCCGGGAGCGGGAGGCGGAGGCCGCCGAGGCCCCCGGTGCGGTCCGGCTCTCCGGGCACCCGGGCGCGGTCCGGCCGGCCGGCGACCCGGCGCTGGAGCACTAGAACCCCGGCGCCCCTGCCCGGGTCGGCGCCTCGGTCGGCGCCCCCGTCAGCGCCGCGGCAGTTCGTGCAGACGTACCTCGGTCAGCGCGCCCGCGGCCGCGACGGCGGTGAGGTAGGTGCCGTACGGCTGGCGCCTGCGGTCCGTCGGCGAACCGGGGTTGAGCAGCCGCAGCCCGCCCGGCGCCGTGCTGTCCCAGGGGATGTGGCTGTGCCCGAAGACCAGGACGTCGAGGTCGGGGAAGCGCTCCTCGCAACGGCGTTCGCGTCCCTGCGCCGGGCCGCTGTCGTGGACGACTCCGAAGCGCAGGCCGCCCAGCTCCGCCCGGGCGACCTCGGGCAGCCGCGCCCGCAGCCCCGGGCCGTCGTTGTTGCCGTACACGCCGATCACCCGGCGGGACCGCGCCTGCAGCAGGTCGAGCGTCGCGTCGTCCACCCAGTCGCCGGCGTGGAGGACGGCGTCGGCCTCGGGAATCCGGTCCAGGAGTTCGGCCGGAAGCTCCTTGGCACGTTTGGGCAGGTGTGTATCGGACATCACAAGAAGACGCACACGTCCACGCTATCCGCGCGGGGGGACGGGAGCGGTGCCGGGCACGGCGGCCGGAAGGGAGGCCGACGTCGCGGCGTGCCGCGCGGGGCGGCGTGGCCGGTGGGGCGACCCCGCGGTCGCCGGGACCGCGGGCCTCATCGATGAAGGGCCCACACGTCATGTGCGGTGACACCACCCCCACCCGTTCGGCGGAACTCGTGCAGCCCGCGGAGGCCGCCTACGTCGGCGCCGCGCGCCACTTCGCGTCCGAGCTGCTGGGGCTCTGGGGACTGGCCGCGGAGGACCGCATCGCCGCCGAGCTGATCGTCGACGAGCTCGCCGCGAACGCCGCGCGCCACGGCAGGGCGCAGATGTCGGTCCGGCTGTGCCTGCACGACGACGGCCTGGTCATCACCGTCACCGACAGCGGCGAGGCCCGGCACCACGACGGGGCCTCGCCCGACAGCACCCCGCCGGACGAGCACGGCCGCGGGCTGGAGATCGTGCGCAGGCTGGCCGGGTCCACCTGCATCCACGACGACGAGCGCGGCCGCCGCGTGGTGACCACGCGCCACCTCGCCCCGCTCCAGCGGTCCGTCGCGGGGGTCACCAGCCCGGCGTCGTAGGTGCCGGTGGACATGGGCGAGAATGACGGGCCGGACAGCGACGGGCGGTCCCAACGTGCCCGGGACGCGGCCCACATGGGTGCCCGCGGCCGTTCCGCCGGACACCCGCCCGCTCCAGGAGGAACGACCGTGACGTCCCGTGTGAAGCCGTCGGTGCCGCCGGGGGCCGCGTCGGTGGTGGCGCCGCACCGGGTGCTGGTGCTGCTGTTCGAGGGCCTGCAGTTGATGGACGTGACGGGTCCGCTGGACGTGTACACGGCGGCAAACGAGTACGGCGCCCGGTACGTGACGCGGACGGTGTCGCTGGACGGCCGGCCGGTGACGACGACCGCGGGGCTGCGGCTGGTGCCGGACCTGTCGCTGGAGGAGGTCGACTTCCCGGTCGACACGCTGCTCGTCCCCGGCCGCCCGGACTGGTGGGCGGCGGTGGCCGACACCGCGCTGGTGGACGGCATCACCCGGCTCGCGGACCGCTCCCGTACCGTCGCCTCGGTCTGCGCGGGCGCGTTCCCGCTGGCCGCGACCGGGCTGCTGGACGGACGCCGGGCCGCCACCCACTGGCGGCTGGCCGACGACCTCGCCGCCCGCTACCCCAAGGTGGAGGTCGACAGCGACGCGATCTTCGTCAGGGACGGCCGCTTCATCACCTCCGCGGGCATCAGCGCGGGCATCGACCTGGCCCTGTCCCTGGTCGAGGCCGACCTGGGACCGGACATCGCCCGCAAGGCCGCCAAGTTCCTGGTCGTCTTCATGGCACGTCCCGGCGGCCAGTCGCAGTTCAGCGTCCGGCAGAGCCCCCGGCACCCCGCCCACTCGGTGCTGCGCCGGGTCCTGGACCAGGTCGCCGCCGACCCCGCCGCCGACCACAGCCTGCCCGCCCTGGCCGCCCGGGCCGGGGTCAGCTCCCGCCACTTGACCCGGCTCTTCCGCACCGAGACCGGCGGCACCGCCGCCCAGTACGTCGAACGCGCCCGCGTCGAGGCCGCCCAGGCCCTGCTGGAGGCCGGCGACGAAGCCCTCGACACCGTCGCCCGCCGCAGCGGCTTCGGCTCCGAGGAGACCATGCGCCGCGCCTTCCGCCGCCGCCTGGGCGTCAGCCCCGGCGCCTACCGCGACCGCTTCCGCACCACCCGCCCCCACGGCACCCGCGAGTGACGGCCGCGGGCACCGGGGGACACCGGCGCGGGGTCACTCCGCCCAGGGGGACTGCAGGATGGTGTCCACGAAGTTCCCGCGGACGAAGCCCGGCACGAAACGCTCCAGCACGTCGGCCTTGACGTTGCCGAACGTCGTGTCGGGGCGCGGCGCGATGCCGTGGGTGAACTCCTTGAGGATGTTGTTCTTGAAGTCGGGCCGCGGGTGGACGGCCACGACCGCCTCGCGCTCCTCGGGCGTGATCTCGTCGTACCCGATGCCGAGGACGTCGACCTCGACGCCCGAGGTGACCAGCGCGATCTCGGGCGCCATGTGCCACGGGATCTCCGGGGTGGTGTGCAGCGCGATCGCCTCCCACACCAGCCGCGCGCGGTCCGCGGGGACGTCGTGCTCCAGCAGGAAGCGGCGGGCCTCGTCGGCGCCGTCGATCTCGAAGCGCTGGTCGGTCCTGGCGTAGGTGTCGGTCAGCCCGAGGTCGTGGAAGAGGGCGCCGACGTACAGCAGCTCGGGGTCGACGTCCCACCCGCGGTTGCGGCCGCGCATCGACGCCCAGAAGTACACCCGGCGGGAGTGGTGGTAGACCACCGGGTCGGCGGCCTTCCGCACCAGTTCGGTCGCCTCCGCCACGAGCCGGGTGTCGGGGACCTCGATGTCCGCGATGATTTCAGCCACGTCGAATCTCCTGACAGGATTCCGGGTTCCGCCGGCCTCCGGGCGGGGCGCCCGGTGCCGATGGGTCCATCCTCGGACGGGACGGCCGGGCCCGCCGGACGCGGTACGGACGCGCGACCCTCGGATCGGGACACGCGGCCGCCGGGGCGGAATCAGGCGGCGTCGGCGAGTTCCGCGATGACCTGCGCGTGGCACGGTTCGGGCACGCACCAGCAGCCGAGCCTGCGGCCGCGCAGCGCGGGCAGCATCGCGAGCAGGTCGGGGCGGCCCAGCAGGTGTTCGCGGTACTTCTCCAGCACCTCCCGGCGGGTGCCGTCGGGCCCCGGCCGGTAGGGGCTGGCCAGCGGGGATCCGGGCAGGTGCCATCCGCCGCGGTGCATCGGGCGGCCGACGTAGACGACGTCCGCGTACGCCGGGTCGTCGCGGTGGCCCTTGAGGTTGACGACGGTGGTCCGGGGCTCGGTGTCGCTCATGGCCTGTTCCTTCCTGGGCGCCGGGTCCCGGGCGCCGGTGCGGGCCGCGTCAGGGGCGGACGTAGCGCAGCACGCCGAGCATGGCGTCCTCGGCGAGTTCCTCGCCCGGGCCGGCGACGCACGCGTCGAGCCCCTTGCGCAGGGCGCCGGCGTCGAGCCCCGCACCGATCATGACCAGGCGGGTGGCGCGGGACTCGCCCCGCGACCACGGGGACGGCAGGAAGCGCAGGAAGCCACCGACGGCGTGCAGCGTGTACTTCTGCCGGTGGGCGGGCGGGGCGAAGCGCACGAAGCCCTTCATCCGGTAGAGCCCGGCGGGCCTGCCGTCGAGGAACTCCATCAGCCGGCGCGGGTGCAGCGGCGCCTCGGAGGTGAACTCCACGCTGTCGTAGGCCGCGTGGAGGTGGCCGGTGTGGTCGCCGTCCGCGGGGTGCCCGTGCCCGTCGTCCGCGTACAGCTCCTCGAAGGTCAACTGGCGGGCGGCCGTGCCGTCCTCCGTACGCGGCCGGGGCTCGAAGAGGAGGGCGGGGTCCACCCGTCCGTGGGCGGCCTCGACGAGTGGCGTACCGGGGGCGAGGGCGGTCAGCGCCTCGCGGACCCGCCGGCGGCCCGCGGCGTCCACGCGGTCGCCCTTGTTGAGGACGACGAGGTCGGCGGCCCGCACGTGGCGGTCGAGTTCGGGGTGGCGGGCGCGCACGGCCTCGAACTCGGCGGCGTCGACGACCTCGACCAGCCCGCCGTAGGTGACGGCGCTGCCGGTGCCCGCGAGCAGCAGCCGGATCATGCCCTGGGGCTCGGCGAGGCCGCTCGCCTCGATGACGATGACGTCGATGCGGGCCTGCGGGCGCGAGAGCCGGGCGAGCATCTCGTCCATCTCCGTGGCGTCCACCGCGCAGCACAGGCAGCCGTTGTCGAGGGCCACCATGGAGTCCACCTGGCCGGCGACGGAAAGCGCGTCGATGTTGATGCTGCCGAAGTCGTTGACGATCACGCCGATGCGGGTGCCGCCGCTGTTGCGCAGGAGGTGGTTGAGGAGCGTGGTCTTTCCCGAGCCCAGGAATCCCGCGATGACGACGACCGGAATCCGTTGCTTGGCCAAGGCTTCCTCTCCGGGTCGGGCTGCCGGGCCCCTCATCGTAAGCCCCGCGCACCCCGGGATGCTTCGTGCGGGTGAACCGGCGCCGGGCGCAGAACCGCGGCGGGGGCGGTGGGGTCTTCCGACGCGTCCACGGGGATGGCCTGACGACGAAGGAGGCGCCCATGGCGGAGCAGGAGGCGGACCGCGGCACGGTGCTGGTGTGCATCGCGGCGGAGGACGAGGAGACGGCCTACCGCATCGTCGACCTGATCTCCGGGCGGCACCCGGCGACGGAACCGCAACTGCGGCACACCCGCGAGGGCGTGGTGGCGTGCGCGCTGCGGGCCCAGACGCTGCGGGTGCTGGGCGACGCGTGAAAGGCTCGGCGGGCCGGTCCGGCCGGCCCGCCGAGCGAGGGGAACGACACGCCCTAGCCGAACTCGCCCTCGCGCACACCCTCCCGGAACGCCGTCCACTCCCGCGCGGTGAACCGCAGGGGCGGCAGGTCCTTGTTCTGGGAATCACGGATGGCGACGGCCCCGTCGCCGAGGTCCGCGACCTCGACGCACTCCGGCAGATAGCCGCTCTTGCTGCTCTTGACCCAGCGCGCTGCAGTCAGGTCCCGCGCGTACAGGTCGGCCTTTCGGTCGTGCATGGGGAACCTCCGTTCGAGGTTCGGTCTCGCTTACCCTCCCCACCCTCGCCCCGGCCCCTCCCGTGACGCAACCGCCGAAGCAGGTGGTTGCCTGAGGCAACCGTATGCCCGAGGCTCCGCGGTCCGCGACCGGCCCAGTGACCGCATCGGCCCGGCCCGCCGGAGCGGTCGTGCGACCCCGGCGGACCGGCCCGTCAAACCGGTGTCAACGCGGCGGCCTAACCGAACTCACCGTCGCGCACACCCTCCCGGAACGCCGTCCATTCCTCCGCGGTGAACCGCAGCGGCGGCAGGTCCGTGTTCTCGGAGTCACGGATCGCGACGGCTCCGCCGGCGAGTTCCGCCACCTCGACGCAGGTTTCCCGGTAGGGGCTCTTGCTGCTCTTGACCCAGCGCGCCTCCGCGAGGTCGCGCCTGTACAGGTCGGCCTTTCTCGCTTGCATGAGAAGCTCCGTTCGATGCCCGATCGGATGTTCCCCCTTCCCACCCTCGTCCCGCAGCACCCGCCTCGCAACCGGCGCCGCGCCCGGGATCGGCGCGGAGCACCGTGTCGGTTCAAGTGCGCACGGGCACAGGCATTCTGACGGTCCGTCGAGCACCGGTTGCGCCCTGTCGCGAAACGCCGCGACGCGGCAGTATCGAACGCATGGCGGCATCATCGGGGTGCGAGGTGTGCGGGCGGGAGGACGACACCGTCCGCGACTGCGGCATCCGTCATCTCCCGCTCGCCGTGTGCGACGCGTGCTTCGGGGACATGGCACGAGCCCGGCGCGGACCGCTGCCGCGTCCGCTGGACGGCGCGGAGGTCATGGCCGCCGTACTGGAGGCGCTTCACGAGGACAGCCGGCGCTCCTCCTGAGCGGTGCCGGGCGCGGGCGGATCCGCGAAGGTCGACGGCAGCACGGCCCGGCCGCGGCCCGCACCGACCGGCACGGCGCGCGCCCGGTACGGATCGGCCGCGGACAGCCCCTCGGCGCGCAGGGCCACGGCCCGCACGGGGGCGCCGTGCGGGCCGAGGGCCTCGTGCATGGCGAAGGCGGCCTCGGCGAGTTCGCCGGGGTCGGAGGTGGGCTCCGGCAGGGTGCGGCTGCGGCTGACGGACGAGCCGCCGGCGAGCCGGACGGTCAGGGTGAGCGCGGTGGCGGTACGGCCGGTGCTGCGGAGCCGGTCACCGAGGCCCAGCCCGAGTTCGAGCACGGCCCGGCTCAGCGCGCCGCGGTCGATGGGGTCGGTGGTGTCGGCGGTGAAGAGCCGGTCCGCGGCGAGTGAGCCCGGCGGGTGCTCCGGGGTGATCGGCGCGGGGTCCAGGCCGTGCGCGCGTTCCCACACGCCACGCCCCGGAACGGCGCCGAGGAGGGCCTGGACGTCGGGCAGCGGCGCGGCGGCGACCTTGCCGACCGTCTCCAGCCCGGCCGCGGCCAGCGTCCGGACGGCCTCCGCGGTGATCCCGGGAAGGGCCGCGACCGGCTGGACGCGCAGGAAGTCGGCGACGGCCCGCGGATCGGAGTCGACGGCGCGGATCCGGCCGGCGAGGACGTCGTGGGCGGCCATGGCGGCGACCGTGCGGCTCCCGGCGACGCCGATCGTCGGGCTCACGTCGTACAGGGCCGAGGCCCGGGTGCTGATCATGAGGGCCAGCTGCTCGGGCAGCAGCCCGTAGAAGCTCACCGCGGAGCGCACGTCCGCCACGACCGCGTCCGGCGGCTCGGCGCGGACGACGGGGGTGAACTGGCCGACGAGAGCGGTCAGCGCCGCGAGCGTCGCCGGGTCGGCCCCGCCGCAGCGGATGTACAGCACGCAGGGCCCGGGGTCCTGGTGCGGCTCGGCTTCGACCATGGTGTGTCCGCCTCCACCTCGTTCGAACAACTGCTCGATTTCGAGTGTAGGGCATTCCGGCTGCCCGCGTCCGGCTCATAGGGTGCTTCGCATGACACTGACCGCCGTCCAGCGCCGCGCCCTGCTGGAGTCCGACGCCGACACCGGCCAGCTGAGCGCCCGCGAACCGACCTGCGCCGCGCTGACCAGGCAGGGTCTCGCCGTGCGCTACGGCCGTACCGGCGGCTACTACCTCACGCAGGAGGGCCGCCGGGTCCGCACCGAACTGGCCCGCGGGGAGATCCCCGAGGCGGGGACGGGGACGGCGGCGGAGGAGGCGCCGGCGGAGGCGCCGGCCCGGGACGCCGAGCGCGGCTTCGCCGCCGACGACGGGCACGGCACGGCCGGCGCCGCCCCCGGCCGTGCCGCCGAGGTCGCCTCCGCCTGGTCGGGGCTGCTGGAGATCCGCCGCGTCCTGCAGGACGGCGACACCGCGCGGCCCGCGCCCTGGGAGCGCGAGCGCCTCGTCCACGCCGTCGCCCTGGCCCTGGAGGCGGACGGCCGGCCCCCGTCCGCGCGCGACGCCGCCGGGCGCCCGTCGGTCACCGGCTACGCCGTCGGGCCCTCCGCCCAGAGCGGGGTCGCCGAGGTCTCCTGGCACTCCCCCGCCGGGGCCGCCCCGGGCACCGCCGAGGCCGAACTGGACCGGTGCCGGCGCGTCCTGGAGGCGTACGGCTGGCAGAGCACGCTCCACCACGACCGCCGTCGGAGGGCGTTCCTGCTGGTCTCGCCCCGCCGGGCCTGAGGGAGCAGGATGGAGGCAGCGACCGTAGGAGGTCCGCCATGAAGTCCACGTCCTCGGACGCCGATCCGTACCTGTACGCCGGGACCCCCTCCCAGGCGGAGGGCGAGCGGATCTACGACGACGCCGAGCGCAGCACGATGGAGATCCACCCGGACGTGCCCCGGACGACCCCCTCCCAGGCGGAGGGCGAGCGCACGGACGACCTCCCGCCCGGATGACCCGGGGCGGGGCGCGGCCGCCGGGCAGGCCCGTGCGTCAGCGATCCCTGCCGGAGAGCACCGCCAGGGCGAGGACGAGGACGGCCAGTCCCGCCCAGGACAGCGGCGTCGGCCGCTCCCCCAGCACGGCCACCCCGAGCAGGGCGGCCACGGCGGGCTCGGCGAGGGTGAGCGTGGTGGCGACGGACGGCGGTGTGTGCCGCAGGCCGTGCCCGAAGAGCCGGTAGGCCAGGAAGGTCGTCAGCACCGCGAGGTGCAGGACGACGCCTGCGCCACGGGGTGTGGCGAGCCAGACCACACCCGTGATGACCACCACCGGCAGGGTCAGCAGCCCGGCGGAACCGAAGAGCACCCCCATCACCGCGCCCGGCGCCTGCCCGCGGCCGATGAAGTGGCCACCGACCAGGGAGTACACCGCGTACGAGAGCCCGGCCAGGGCTGCCAGGGCCACCCCCGCGGCGTCCGTGCGCGCCGCGGGGCCCGCGTCCGCGCCGCCCAGCACCAGCAGCCCGCAGCCGAGCACGGCCACGGCCGTCGCGGCGGCCCAGCGGCGGCTGGGGCGGTGTGCGCCCGCGGCCCAGGCCAGCAGTCCGGTGAAGACCGGTGCGCTCCCCAGGGCGATGACCGTGGCCACGGCGACCCCGGTACGGGAGACGGCCGGGTAGAAGGCGAGGGGGTAGCCGGCGACGGCCAGGGCGCCGACGGCCAGCAGCGCGGCTCCGGAGCGGCCCGCGGCGCGCAGCAGGGTCCGCGCCCCGCGGGCGCCCGCCAGGAGCAGGAGCCCGCCGAGGGTGAGCCCGGCGCCGCCGACCGCCGCGGGCGGGGCGCCTGCGGGCGCGAAGGAAGCGGCGGTCCCGGTGGTGCCCCACAGCAGGGCGGCGGTGAGGATCGGCAGCGCGCCGTGGACGGAGCGCTGCCGGGCGGCGGCAGCGGGCGCGAGCGGGCGTCCGGGGGCGAGGGAGGGGGTGTGGTCCGGCACGGGGGCGGCCTTTCGTCACGTCACGCATCGAGGGAAGCGGATCCGGGACGGGCGCACCCTGGACCGCCCCTGGTGGCCGGGCGGCCTGCCGGGGACGGTGGGTCGGGTCCTTCAGTGAGTGCGCCCGGTCAGGCGCACAGCGGCGGAAGGACGACGTGCCAGTGGGAATTCACCCGACGATCCTACCGAAGGGCGGGCATGGCAGGGTGAACGCATGCCGATCACTGATGTCACCGATGAGCAGCCCGGACGGGTCATCGACCTGCGGAGCGACACCGTCACGCGGCCCGGCGCGGCCATGCGCCGCGCCATGGCGGAGGCCGAGGTGGGCGACGACGTCTTCGCCGACGACCCCACCGTGAACGCCCTCCAGGACCGGATCGCGGAGCGGCTCGGCTTCGAGGCCGCGCTGTTCGTCTCCTCCGGGACGCAGAGCAACCTGTGCGCGCTGCTGACGCACTGCGGCCGCGGTGACGAGTACATCGCCGGGCAGTCGGCGCACGTGTACCGCTGGGAGGGCGGCGGCGGTGCCGTGCTCGGCGGGATCCAGCCGCAGCCGCTCCCCCACCGGGCGGACGGGACGCTGGACCCGGCCGACATCGCGGCCGCGGTGAAGCCGGACGACCCGCACTTCCCCCGCACCCGGCTGCTGTGCCTGGAGGACACCATCGGCGGCCGGGTCGTCCCCGTGGACTACCTGCGGGCCGCGACGGGGCTGGCGCGCGAGCACGGGCTGGCCACGCACCTCGACGGCGCCCGGCTGTTCAACGCCGCGGTGGCCGCGGGCGGCGACCCGTACGAGCAGGCGCGGCTGATCGCCGGCCACTTCGACAGCGTCTCGGTCTGCTTCAGCAAGGGCCTGGGCGCCCCGGTCGGCTCCGCGCTGCTGGGCAGCCGGGAGTTCGTGGCGCGGGCGCTGCGCTGGCGCAAGGCGCTCGGCGGCGGGATGCGGCAGGCGGGCATCCTGGCCGCGGGAGCGCTGTACGCGCTGGAGCACCAGGTGGTGCGGCTCGCCGAGGACCACGCGAACGCGGCGCTGTTCGCGGAGGGGATCAAGGGCGTGCCGGGCCTGCTGGTGGGCGACGCCCAGACCAACATGGTCTTCGCCGAGCCGGCGCCGGGGGTCTCCGCCGAGCAGGTCCAGGAGCGCCTCGCGCGGCACGGGCTGCGCTGCGCCGGCTACCCCGGACTGCTGCGCTTCGTCTTCCACCTGGACGTGTCGCGGGCCGACACCGAGGAGGCCGTCCGCATCGTGCGTGCGGCCCTGGAGGACGCCCCGCGGGGCTGACGGGCCGTCACCGCCACTTCCCGCACCGGCCGTTCCGCAACCTCCGGTGCCTCCCGGTTGTCCTAGGGGGTGAGGCCGTCGCGCGACGGCCTCACCGGGGAAGGGGAAGCGATGAGAGCGGGAGCGTCAGCGGGACGACGGGCGGGGGCCGCCCTCGCGGTGGCGGTGATGGCCGTGACACCGGTCGTGGCGGGGGGCGGCACGGCACAGGCCGCGTCGTGCACGACGAGCAAGGGGCCCTACCAGAAGCAGGTGGAGAAGTTCCTGGGCCGGCCGGTGGACGGCAAGCAGTCGGCGGCCGACTGCAAGGCGACACGGGCCTTCCAGACGAAGTACGGGATATCCCCGAACATCGGCTACGCGGGCCCGGTGACCTGGGGCGTCATGAAGATCATGAACTCCCAGAAGGCCGCGGGCAGCAATCCCAACAAGGCCGGCAAGTGCCCCACCAACAAGGGGCGGATCGCGTGCGTGGACCTCACGCGGCAGCTGAGCTGGATACAGGACGGCAAGAAGCTGACGTTCGGGCCGGTCCCGGTGCGGACGGGCCGCAACGGCTACGAGACCCGCACCGGTTCCAAGAAGGTCTACTGGCGCCACAAGGACCACTGGTCGACGCTGTACAACGTGGCGATGCCGTACAGCCAGTTCTTCGACGGCGGGCAGGCGTTCCACTCGATCGCGGGGAGCGTGTGGTCGCCGCCGGGGTCGCACGGCTGCGTCAACATGCGCAGCGGCGACGCCAAGAAGTACTGGAGCCTGCTGAAGAACGGTGACGACGTGTACGTGTACGGGCGCAAGCCCGGTACGTGACGCGTCGCGGCGCCGGCGGGTGGGGGCGGGCGGGACCGGGCCGGGGGGATCCCCGGTCGGGACCGCCCGCCCCTTCTTGGTCCAGACCTCTTGACGGGGTCAGGGGGCGGCAGTTCAATCACGGCGTGAACTAAGGCTTGAACGAAGGCGGACGGGAATCCTCGCGCCCCCACGCACGAGGGTTCAAGACATGTCAGGTGCATGACTGACATAGCGCACCCCGTCCGCCACCCCCCGCGACCGCCCCGAAAGGCAGCGCCCTGTGAAGGCACTCCCCCCACGCCCCCGCCCGCTCCGGCGCCCGCGCGCCCGCGGCCTGTTCGCCGCCGCCACCGCCGGGCTCCTCGCCCTCGCGGCCCTGACCACCACCGGCCCCGCCGACCACCCCCTGCCCGCGGCCCCCGCCGCCACCGCCGCCGTCACCACCTTCGCCGACGAGTTCGACGGCGCGGCCGGCAGCGCCGTGGACGGCGGCAAGTGGCAGGTCGAGACCGGCGACAACGTCAACAACCACGAGCGGCAGTACTACACCGCCGGGAACCGCAACGCCGCCCTCGACGGCCAGGGCCACCTCGTCATCACCGCCCGCAAGGAGAATCCCGCCGGCTACCAGTGCTGGTACGGCAGTTGCCAGTACACCTCCGCCCGGCTCAACACCGCGGGCCGCTTCACCACCACCTACGGCCACGTCGAGACCCGCATGAAGGTCCCGCGCGGCCAGGGCATGTGGCCCGCGTTCTGGATGCTGGGCAACGACATCGGCGACGTCGGCTGGCCCGCCAGCGGCGAGATCGACATCATGGAGAACGTCGGCTTCGAGCCCGGCACCGTCCACGGCACGATCCACGGCCCCGACTACTTCGGCTCCGGCGGCATCGGCGCCGGCTACACCCTGCCGGGCGGCCAGGCCTTCGCCGACGCGTTCCACACCTTCGCCGTCGACTGGAACCCGGACTCGATCACCTGGTCCGTCGACGGCACGGTCTACCAGCGGCGCACCCCGGCCGACCTCGGCGGCCGCCGGTGGGTGTTCAACAAGCCGTTCTTCGTCATCCTCAACCTCGCGGTGGGCGGCTACTGGCCGGGCGACCCCGACGGCAGCACCGCCTTCCCGCAGCAACTGGTCGTCGACTACGTCCGTGTCACCACCTCCGACGGCGGGAGCGGGGGCGGCACGACCGGCCGCATCACGGGCCTGGCCGGCAAGTGCGTCGACGTCGCCGGGGCCGGCACCGCCAACGGCACCCCCGTCCAGCTCTACGACTGCAACGGCACCGCCGCCCAGCAGTGGACCGCCGCGTCCGACGGCACCCTGCGCGCCCTGGGCAAGTGCCTGGACGTCAAGGACTTCGGCACCGCCGACGGGTCCCAGCTGCAACTGTGGGACTGCGCCGGGAGCACCAACCAGAAGTGGGTGCTCAGCGGGGCCCGGGACATCGTCAACCCGGCGGCGAACAAGTGCCTGGACGTCGCGGGCAACAACTCCGCCAACGGCACCAGGCTGCAGCTGTGGACCTGCACCGGCGGCGCCAACCAGAAATGGACGCTGACGCCCTGACCTCCTGACGCCCTCGCGCCCGGGGCCCGGGCCCAGAACCCCCGGGCCCCTGACGTCGACCCGCCGGTTCCCGGTACCACCCCTGGAAACTGACGGGCCGTCATGGGACCGTCGCCCCATGACGGATCCCCTCCCGCTCGCCGGACGCGCGGCGCTGGTCACCGGCGCGTCCGGCGGCATCGGACTGGCCGTCGCCGCGGAGCTGACCGCCGCGGGCGCCCGCGCCCTGCTCACCGCCCGCGACCCGGTCCGGCTGGAGGCGGCGGCCGCAGGGCTGCGGGCCGCCGGGCACACCGTGGTCACCCTGGCCGGCACGGTGGCCGATCCCGGCCACCTCGCGGCATGCACGGCGTTCGCGGTCCGCGCCCTCGGCGGCCTGGACGTACTGGTCAACAACGCCGCCACCAACCTCCCGTACGGGCCGCTCACCGAGGCGGACCCGGACCTGTGGCGCACCGCGTTCACGGTCAACGTCGAGGCGCCCCTGCGGCTGACCCAGCTGGCGTGGCGGGCCTGGATGCGCGAGCACGGCGGCGCGGTGGTCAACGTCTGCACCGAGGGCGCCGGGCACGTCGGCCCGAACGTCGGCGCCTACGGCACCAGCAAGGCGGCGCTGCTGCACCTGACGAGGCAGCTCGCGGGGGAACTCGGCCCGGCCGTGCGGGTCAACGCGGTCTCCCCCGGCCTGGTGCGCACCGAGATGGCGCGCTTCGTCTGGCAGGACGCCGAACACGCCATCGCCGCCGGGCTGCCGTTGGGACGGATCGGCGAGCCCCGCGACGTGGCCCGGGCGGTGCGCTGGCTGGTCTCGGACGAGGCCGCCTGGATCACGGGCGCCGAGCTGGTGGTGGACGGCGGGACACGGGTCCGCGCCGCCCACACCGGCGCCGCGGACGCCCCGGGCGGCACGGGGCGTCCGGGCGGCACAAACGCCCCGCGCGTCGGCCCCGGCGGAGGTGCCTCCACCGCCGGGGCCGACGCCGTGCGGGAGCGGCTGCTCGGCGGCCGGCCCGCTCCGGAGGGCTAGGCCGTGTCGTCAAATGCCCGCCTGCTCGCTGTCTCCGGAGTTGTGCGTCAGAACTGCACGTCGGAGCAGGCGTAGAAGGCGTTGCCGGTGTCCGCGACGGACCAGACGGCCAGGATGATGTGCCGCCCGGTCCGGTTGGGGATGGTGCCCTGGTGGGTGACCGTGGCGGGCGGCCTGGCGCCGTTGTAGTTGACGGTCAGGAACGGCGTCAGGGTCAGCGCGGAACGGGTGAGCGGCCGGCTGGGGTCGAAGCCCTGCTTGGTGATGTAGTACTTGAAGTCGCTCGTCGCGTGGGAGGCCGTGAACTGCCACCGGAAGCTGTAGTTCTGACCTGACGTCACCTTGGTGGTGGGCCATCCGGTGCCGCCGCGCGGGTTGTCGAGCTGGGCGAACCGGCTGTTGCCGCCGGCGCAGAGGGTGCCGTCGGAGGGACCGGAGGACGGGAAGCCCTTGGGGCCCTCGACGCTCTGCGGCTCCCACTGGATGTCGCCGCAGTTGGTCACGGTGCCGTTGGCGCAGAGCTTCTGACGGCTGATGGGGGCGTCGGTGTAGCCGTGGCTCCAGGCGCTGCCGGTGCCGAGCACGGACAGCCCGACGAGGCCCAGGCCGATGGCGGCGGCACGGAATTTCCTGTGCATGCTTCGCTCCTCGGAGAACGTGGGGGAGTTCTGAGAGCAGTGCGCAGCCCGCGGGCAGTAGGTCTAGACCAACAGCGAAGGTACTCCCATGAATTGGTCATGTCCAGACCAAGAACAAGGGAAAGCCCCGGCCAGGACGGGGGGATCTGGCCGGGGCAGCAAGGGAGTTCGTCGCGGACGCTCAACCGGGTCCGCCGGACGATCTGGAATTAGTTTAACAGTGAAAGAGGACTGCTCCTCACCACTCCAAACCTGTCAGCGCTGTGGTGTCCCGCACATGCGCGGGTCCAGGACGCGCTGCAACCGGTACGCCACCGGCCTGAAGCCCACCGCCGGCCAGTGCCCGGCCGACACCGGCGAACCCGCGGGCCAGCTGGCCGTGATGTGCCGGTAGCCGCTGTCGTACGCCCACGCCAGCGCCGTCGCGAGCAGCACCCGGCTGATGCCTTCGCCGCGCGCCGCGTGCGTCACGTACGCCTCGACCAGTTCCACGCACCCGTCGGGCACCACCGGGCCCGGCGCCGCGGGGGTCAGCACCACCATGCCGATCTCCTCGCCCCGGCGGGCCGCGACCCACGCCCCGCAGCGGCCGTCGGTCAGGGCGTCGGCGTAGTGCGTCCGCAAGGTCGCCAGCGCGCCCTCGGGTTGGGGCCGGAACACCGCCGTACCGCGGTCGGCGCGTGCCGCCTCCGCCGCCATCCGCCCGATCCGGTCCAGGTCTCCGGGTCCCGCGCGGCGCACCGACAGCGCGTCCACCCCGCGCGGCTGCCGCCCGCGCGGCCGCACGGCCATCAGGCCCCGCACCCGTTCCAGGCCGAAGCCGGAGCGGAACCACGCGGAGGCCACCGCCTCGTCGGCCGGGAGGTCCACGTAGTGCACGTGGCGGCGCTCCGCGACCAGGCGCGCGGCGACCGCCGCGTACAGCCCGCGCAGCACGTCCTCGCGCACCCCCTCCCGGCCGCCGCGCAGCGCGTGCCCGCCGTAGGCGACCAGCGCGGAACGCGGATGGGCACGCAGCACGGCCCGGTCGTCGTCGGCGAGGTCGAGCGGGGTGGTGACGAGGTAGCCGGTGACCGACCCGTCGCCGTCCCGGGCGAGCACGGCCTCCACGCCGGGCCCGGAGAGGATCTTGCCCAGCAGTTCCTCCCCCGGCGGCGGCGCGGTGCTCCGGCCCGACTGGTGGGGCAGCGCCTTGCGGGCCCTGGCGTACCAGCGGTCGAGGAGGGCCGCTGCCTCGGGGACGTGCTCGGTGGTCAGCGGAGCGATGGCGACAGTCATGGTGCTCCGGGACGCTAACGGTCGCGGCGGGGCGGCGGCAAGGGCCGCCGGGTCACCCGGTCCAGGCCGGGTGCCGTGGGTCGTCGGTGTGCACCAGGACGTCCGCGGTCCCGCCGGGTGCGGTCTCCCGCTCGTAGCGGGCGTACGCCGGGAGCGTCCAGCGCTCGTCCTCAGGCGTGCGGCGCGCCAGGGCCGCCCCCGACATCCTCAGGTGGACGCAGAGGTCGAAGGGGAAGCCGTAGCCCTGCAGCAGCGCGCCGTCCAGCAACAGCACTCCCCCGGGCGGCAGTTCCTCGTAGGCCGCGCGCGTCGCCCGGTCGGTCAGCGGGTCCCACAGCGAGGGCAGCACGCGCCCGGTGCCGCCCGGGGCGAGCGGGTCGAAGACCTCCCGCCACAGGGCGCCGGTGTCCAGCCAGCGCTCGTAGAAGGCGTCGGGGTCGTGGCGTCCCAGCTCGTAACGCTGCGAGGCGGGCCGCCAGTAGGTCTCCGCCCGTACCCGGACGACCGGCCGGCCCCTCAGCCGCAGCGCCTGCGCCAGGGCCTCCCCCAGCGCGTCCGGGCGCGTGGCCGGTGCCCCGTCGACCGCGACCCGCGGGCGCTCGCCGCCGTCGTCCGGCTCCAGTTCGAGCACGCGGTCCGCCACGGCGTCGGTCAGCCGTTCCCAGGTCACAGGCGTGAGTCGCACGCCCCCATACTGCCGGTCGGGATCCGCGCCCGCGCAGGCGGCCCGTGCTCACCCGGCCCGTGGTCAGTCAGCCCCTGATCACTCAGCCCGTGGTCACCCGGCCCGCGGTCACTCCTCGCCGGTGACCCGCCCCGGCGCCAGCGGCACCCGCAGGTCGACCGTGGTGCCCTCGCCCGGGGCGCTGCGGACGGCGAGCCGGGCGTCGATCAGCTCGGCGCGCTCGCGCATCGCCGACAGGCCCATGCCCCGGGTCTGCGGCGAGGACGGCTCGGCGGCGCGCGGGGTGCCGCGTCCGGCGGCGGTCGCGGCGGCCATGCCGTGCCCGTTGTCGGTGATGGCCACGTGCACGGCGCGCTGGTCGCTCTCCAGGCTGACCACCACCCGGGTCGGCTCCGCGTGCTTGGCCGCGTTGGTGATGGCCTCCTGCACGATCCGGTACATCTGCGCCTGCGTCTCGGCGGTGAGCCGGCCGCATTCGGTGTCCACCTGCGGGCCGAGCCGCAACTCGGTGCGGATGCCGTACGTCTCGAACGAGCGCCGGCACAGCGCCTGCAGGGCCGGCTGCAGGCCCAGTTCGTCCAGGACCACGGGCCGCAGGTCGACGATCAGGTGCCGCAGCGAGGCGATCTGGTTGCCGACCAGGCCGCGCGCCTGGTCGATGGCCTCCCGCATGGCCTCCTGCCGGCCGTCCGCGGCGGCGGTGGACAGCACCACCTGGACCGCGCCGAGTTCCTGCAGGGTGTCGTCGTGCAACTCGCGCGCCCAGCGGCGCCGCTCGCGCTCCTCGCCGTCGTGCCGTGCCCTGACCCGCTCCCGGCGCAGGCCCGCCTCCCGGCGTGCCGAGGAGCGGACGGCGAGGAGGGCGTAGGCGACCAGCAGCAGCGGCAGCACGTGCAGGACGTTCAGCGAGGGCTGCTGGGCCATGCGGACCGTCCCGGCCACCGTCAGCATCAGCGCGAACGCGATGGCCACCACGAGCCACACCCGCTGCCGCGGCGGCACCATGGGCGTGAGCGGCAGATAGCAGACGGCCGCTGCCAGCGCCAGGGCGAGCTCCCAGCTCTGCGAGCGGTCGGTGACCTCCATGACGGTCGCCGCCGCCAGGAGACAGGTGCCCAGCCCCTCCAGGGCCAGGCGCGTCCCGGTCCTTCCTGGGCCGGACGGCGTCATGCCACCAGCCCTCGCTCTCTGGCCGCGGCGATCAGCTCGGCCCGGCTCTCCTTGCCGAGCTTGTCCCGCAGCCGCGACCGGTGGGTCTCCACGGTCCGTACGGAGACGAACAGGCGCCGGGCGATCTCCTGGTTGGTGTGGCCCAGCGCCAGCAGGGTCAGCACCTGCGCCTCCCGGTCGGTGAGCGGCTCCTCGTGGTGCCGCTCCGCCAGATCCAGGTCCTCTACGGCCAGCCGCGCCCCGAGCGAGGGCTGCACATAGGTGGCGCCGCCGGCGACCTGGTGGGCGGCGGCGAGCAGTTCCTCGGCGGCGGCCTCCTTCAGCAGGTAGCCGGCCGCTCCGGTGCGCAGCGCCTCACGGGCGAACGCCGGGTCCTCCTGCATGGTGAGCACCAGGATGCGCGTCCTGGGCGAGGCGTTCAGCAGCGCCGGGATCGTCGGCAGGCTGGACCTGCCGGACATCGTCAGGTCCAGGACGAGCACCCGCGGGTGGTGGCGCTCCACGGCCTCCAGCGTCTCGGGAACGGAGCACGTCTCGGCGACGATCTCGAAGGCCGGGTCCGCGGCCATCAGCAGCCGCATGCCGGCCCGGACCACCAGGTGGTCGTCGGCGAGTACGACGGAGATGGCAGGGTGCGGCTGACTGCCGTCGGGGCGGCTGAGGACGTCCATAGCACACACGGTAGATCGGGCGCGCGCGGGGGGCAGCCCGCGCCGGCGGTGTTGCGGGAAACCCGCAGTCACGTCTACGGCACATCCCTGGTGACGTCTGCGGCGGTGCAGCGACCCGTTCGCCCTGGTGGGGAGGCAGCCTCGGAAGTGAGTGCTTGAAAGGCACACCAACCGCCGACCCCGAACCTCACCCGAGGCGAATCCCATGCTCTGTGCCACCCTCCCGCCCCAGGCCGGCCCCGCCGACCGGCCGTGGTCCTACGACGCAGCCCAGCAGCTCGTGGATTCAGCCGTGCCGACGGTGGCCGACTTCGCCGCCGTCGAGGTGTCGGACGCCACCGTCTCGGAGCGGGCCGCCGTCTCGGGGCTGCCCGCCACCGGGCTCGCCTTCCGCCGTGGGGCGTTCCGCGCGGCCCGCGGCTCCGCGATCCCGCGGGCCTACGAGGTCGGCGAGATCAGCACCCTGCCGGCCAGGACGCCCTACCACGCGTCGCTGACCGACCTGCGGCCGCACCTGGTGATGAACCTCCGCCCGCAGACGGGGTGGCTCTCCCGGGACCCCGTGCGCGCGCCGCTGCTGCGGATCAGCGGCACCCACTCCCTGCTGGTGATGCCGCTGGACGTCAGTGGTGTCGTCCTCGGCATCGCGGCCTTCTACCGCACGGCGGGCTCCCCCGCCTTCTCGCGGGCCGACCTGGTGGCGGCCGGTCACCTGGCCCGCAGGGCCGCCCGGCTGCTGGACTGCGCCCGCCGGCGCCTGATCCAGAACGCCGCCGGGCGGATCCTCCAGGAGGCCCTGCTGGCGCCGCAGGGCCCGCCGGTCAGCGCGATCGAGGCACCCCGGGGGCACCTGCCGTCGTCCGCGGCCCCGGGCGCCTGGGTCGACGTCATCCCGCTGCCCTGCGCGCGGGTGGCCCTGGTGACGGGCGCGGTGCGCGGGCACGGTGTCACCGCGGCGACCGCGATGAGCCAGCTGAAGGCCGCGGTGCGGGCGCTGGTGCTGCTCGACATGAGCCCCGGCGAGGTCCTCTCCCGGCTCCACCGGCCCACCGCGACCCCCGTCGGCGACGAGGCCGACCAGTGCCTGATCGTCGTCTACGACCCGGTGGCCTGCCGCTGCACGGTGGCGTACGTCGGCTGGACGGCGGCGCCCCGGGCGCTGCCCCCGGCGCCCCCGGCGGCGGACGACGACGTCCCCGCGCCGGGCGAGCCGGAGGTCCTGGAGTGCGACGTGCCGCCCGGCAGCGTGCTGCTGCTGAGCTGCGGCACGGACGGCGTCCCCGACGGAGCGGAGGCCGCCGGCCGGGTGACCGGGCTGCGCGTGCTGCCCGCCGACGGCGCGCCGGCCGCCGAGCCGGCGACGGTGCTCGACGGCGTCCTGCGCACGCCCGCGTGCGGCGCGGACCCGGTGCTGCTCGCCGCCCGCACCCGCGCCCTGGCCGCCGACGACGTCGCGACCCGCGAGGTGCCCAACGACCCCGCCGCGGTGGCGGAGGCGCGGGCCTGGACGGACCGTCTGCTGACCGAGTGGAAGCTGACGCAGCTGGCCTTCACCACCACCCTGGTCGTCAGCGAACTCGTCACCAACGCCGTGCGGTACTCCACCGGACCGATCCGGTTGCGCCTGATCCGCGACCGGGTGCTGGTGTGTGAGGTGTCGGACTGCTGCAGCGCCGCCCCGCACCCGCGCCACGCGGCGCCCAGCGACCAGGACGGGCGGGGGCTGTCCATCGTCGCCCAGCTGACCGACGCCCAGGGCACCCGCTACACGGAGACGGGCAAGACGGTCTGGGCGGAGCAGCTCATCACCCCGCCGCTCGCCGCGTAGGCCCGGACGCGCCGGGCCCTACGCGGCGCGGACGTCAGGCGGGGTTCTCCGAGCGGTCGCCGCCCCACAGCGTGTGGAACGAGCCGGACTTGTCGACCCGCTTGTAGGTGTGCGCCCCGAAGAAGTCGCGCTGCCCCTGGACGAGCGCGGCCGGCAACCGCTCCGCGCGCAGGGCGTCGTAGTACGCGAGCGCCGCGGAGAAGCCGGGCGCGGGGACGCCGAGCTGCGCCGCGGTGGACACGACCCGCCGCCAGGCCGCCTGCGCGTCGCCGAGTGCCTCGGCGAAGTGGTCGTCGGTCAGCAGCGTGGGACGGCCCGGCTCGGAGTCGAACGCCTCCTTGATGCGGTTGAGGAAGCGTGCCCGGATGATGCAGCCGCCGCGCCAGATCGTCGCCATCGAGCCCGCGTCGATGTCCCAGCCGAACTCCTTGCTGCCCGCCTGGATCAGGTTGAAGCCCTGGGCGTACGCGACGATCTTCGAGGCGTACAGCGCCTGCTCGACGTCGTCGGCGAAGCGGTCGCCCGCCGCGCTGTCCAGCCAGGTCTCGGCCGGCCCCGGCAGCCCGTGCGAGGCGGCCCGCAGCTCCGCGCTGCCGGACAGCGAGCGCGCGAACACCGCCTCGGCGATGCCGGAGACGGGGACGCCGAACTCCAGGGCGTTCTGCACGGTCCAGCTGCCGGTGCCCTTCTGCCCGGCCTGGTCCAGCACCACGTCGACGAACGGCTTGCCGGTGTCGGCGTCCGTGTGGGCCAGCACCTCCGCGGTGATCTCGACGAGGTACGACTCCAGGCGGCCGGAGTTCCAGGTGCGGAAGATCTCCGCGATCTCGCCCGGCCGCTTGCCGGCGGCGTGCCGCAGCAGGTCGTAGGCCTCGGCGATGAGCTGCATGTCGGAGTACTCGATGCCGTTGTGCACCATCTTGACGAAGTGTCCGGCACCGTCCGGGCCCACGTGGGTGCAGCAGGGCACCCCGTCGACCTTGGCGGCGATGTCCTCCAGGATCGGGCCCAGGGACTCGTACGACTCCACCGAGCCGCCCGGCATGATCGAAGGGCCGTTGAGGGCGCCCTCCTCGCCGCCGGAGATACCGGTACCGACGAAGTGCAGGCCCTGTTCGCGCAGCGTCTTCTCCCGGCGCCGGGTGTCGCGGTAGTCGGCGTTGCCGCCGTCGACGACCATGTCGCCGGGCTCCAGCAGCGGCACCAGTTCGTCGATCACCGCGTCGGTGGGGGCGCCGGCCTTGACCATGATGATGATGCGCCTGGGCCGTTCGAGCGACTCGACGAACTCCTTCAGGGACTCCGCCGGATGGAACTCGCCCTCGCCGCCGAACTCCTCCACCAGGGAGCGCGTCCTGGCCGGGGTGCGGTTGTACAAGGCCACGGGGTGGCCGTGCCGCGCGAGGTTCCGGGCCAGGTTGCGGCCCATGACCGCGAGTCCGGTGACGCCGATGCGGGCCTGCTCCGCCATCTGCGGGTCCTCTCTGTGCTGTGGTGCGGGGGGCACGTACGGCGTCCAGCCTGTCAGCGAACCGGCCGGGTGGCCGGGATTCCGGCGGATCCGTCAGCTGCCCGTGCCGATCCGGCCCTGACCTGCTACACGGGCCATCGCACGGCGCAGCCCCCTGGCCGGCGGAGCGGGAACGGCTCCGACCACCTCGGCGGCCGGTGCCCTGGGCTGGGCCGCCCGGAGCGCGCCGGTGGCCGGCGGAGGTGGTGGCGGAGACGGCAGCGGGGGCGGCGCGGCGATGCTGTGGTCGCCGAGGGCCTCGCGCAGCCGGCGCGCGTCCTCCGGGAGGTCGCGGCGCCAGGCCCAGCCCAGGAACGGGCCCAGCAGCAGCATGCCGCCGCCGAGCTGGCAGGTGACCTGCAACTGGACGAACGCGCCCCCCGAGTGCGGCAGCATCCGGAACGCGAACTCGGGCGTCTGGGTGCCCAGCGGGCTCCACATCCGCCGGCCGCGGTAGGCGATCCGCCGGCAGGGCTGGAAGACCGAGCAGACCAGCCGGTGCTCCCGGTGGCGGCCCGGGTAGTGGTAGCGGTAGACGGCCCGCTCGCCGGGGGGTACGGCGTCCGCCGAGACGGCGGCGATGCCGGAGTTCCACGACGCGAGGTTGCGGGCGTCGGCAAGGAAGTCGAAGACCTCTTCCACGGTACGGGTGACGATCACGCTCGTAGACACCGTCGGCATCGCAGACCTCCCCGGTGCCGGCGCGGCCAGCATGTGAGCAGAGTGGCTTCTTGGCTCCTCACCGACAGCCTGCGTCCAATCGGGCGGTGTGTCGTGGCGGGTGAGCCGTCCGGGTGAATCCGGGGTGCGTGACCGGCGCGAACGGCATGTGGCCGGGCCCTCGCGGTCAGTGTCCGTGGGGCTCCGAACCGCTCCTGCGGTCGCGGAATTCGCACCAGACTGCCTTGCCGGAACCGTGCGGCTCGACACCCCACGCGTCCGCGAGCCGGTCGACCAGCAGCAGACCGCGTCCGGACACCTCACGCTCGCCGGGTTGGCGGCGGCGCGGCCAGTTCGCCGCGAGGTCGTGCACCTCGATGCGCAGCCGCCGGGTGACGTCCGGCACGGCGTGCGCCAGGGACGGGTCGGGCAGCAGGCGCAGGGTGAGCACGGCGCCGCCGTCGGTGTGCACCAGTGCGTTGGTGATCAGCTCCCCGGCGGCGAGTCCGGCCTCGTCGACCCGGTCGGGCAGGCCCCAGCCCGCCATGGCCTCGCGGACCATGGCCCGGGCCTCGGAGAGCGCCTTCGGGTCGCCGGGGGCGATGTGGCGGTGAAGCCGGTGGGGCGGGTGCGGGGAGGCGTCGCTGTCGCGCCGGAGCAGCAGCAGGGCCATGTCGTCGTCGGTGGCCTGCTCGGCCATGACGGCGGTGAGGTGGTCGGCGAGGTCCCCGACCTCGCGGGGGCCCTCGCAGAGCGCCGCGGACAGCCGGCGCACCCCGACGTCCAGGTCCGCGCCGGGCCGCTCGACGAGTCCGTCACTGAACATCAGGAGGGTGTCGCCGGGGGCGAGTTCGGCGGGGGTCACGGGGTAGTCGGGCCTGCCGAACTGGGCGGACAGGCCCAGCGGAAGCCCGCCCGCGGTGGACAGCGCCCGGACGGTGCCGTCGGACTGCCGCACCAGCGGGTCGATGTGCCCGGCGCGCACCAGCAGCGCGGATCCGGTGGCGGGGTCGACCTGGGCGTACAGGCAGGTGGCGAAGCGGTCGGTGTCCAGCTCGTACAGGAAGGCCGAGGCCCGCGCCATGACGCTGGCGGGCGGGTGGCCCTCGCCGGCGTAGGCGCGCAGCGCGATCCGCAACTGGCCCATGACGGCGGCGGCGTGGGTGTCGTGGCCCTGGACGTCGCCGATGATGACGGCGACCCGGCCGCCGGGCATCGCCACGACGTCGTACCAGTCGCCGCCGATGTCCCTGGCCAGCCGGGCCGAGCGGTAGCGCACCGCGATCTCGGTGCCGGGGATGCGCGCGATGGTGCGGGGCAGCATCGCGGTCTGCAGGCCCTGCGCGATGTCGTGCTCCTGGTCGAAGAGGATCGCGCGCTGCAGGCTCTGCGCGATGCTGCCGCTGAGCGCGATCAGCAGGTGCCGCTCCTGGGGGGAGAAGCCCTGCTTGTGCCGGTAGAGCAGGCCAAGGGCGCCGATGGGCTTGCCCTGCGCTATCAGCGGCAGATAGGCGGCGGCCGACGCCCCCAGCGGCTCGATGTGCGGCCACAGCTCGGGGTAGCGCCGGGCGAACTCCTCGCCGGAGGTGATGAAGCGGGGTACGAGGGTCCGTACCACCTCGCTCATCGGGAGCTCGTCCTCGATGCGCGTGTACTGCAGCGACGGCACCCAGCTGCTGGCCTTGGCGTCGCTCACCACGTGGACGCGGCCGGCCTCGACCTGGCCGAGGAAGAGGCTGGCTATGCCGAGCCGGTCCATCCTGCGGTTCCCGGTGAGGGCCGCGGTCACGTCGCGCACGGTCACCGCCCGGGCCAGCGACGCGGTGACCTCCATGACCAGGTTGCTCTCGGTCGGGCGGTCCCCGTCCGCGCGCAGGCACTCCGCGGCCTGGGCGATCTCGTCGGTCGCGTCGCTGACGAGCCCTATGACCCGGTTCGCCCGGCCGGCGTCGTCGCGGACGATGCGGCCCTGGAAACGGATCCAGCCATGCCTGCCGTCGCCCCGGGTGAGCCGGCTGAAGGCGAGGAAGGAGGAGTGGCCCTCGCCGAGGGCCTGGGTGATCGTCCGGGTGACGTCGCCGGCCTCGTCGGGTGTGAGCCGCGAGAACAGCGCCTTCGGGTCGCCGTCGAAGTCCTCCGGGCGCAGGTCGACCGTCCGCAGGGCGTTCGGGTCGAGGTGCATGCGGTCGCGGTCGAGGTCCCAGTCGAAGCCGCCGATGTCGTTGAGCGACATGCTGGCGGCGGCGGGAGCCGGCCAGGCCACCGTCGCGGGCGCAGGGGGCGCCCACTCCCGAGACTCCGCCATCACGCCCTCCGGACCCGCTCCCCGCTGCGCCGAGCCGCACCGGAACGGGGACAGCGTACCCATACTCCGGTGGGGGGACATGCTAGTGCCGTGACGCGTGGGAGAGCCGGGTTCCGGCGGTACCGGGAACGCTCCCGGAGGCCGCCCGGCTCTCCTCGTTCCGCCCGGCCCCACCGCTCAACGGGTCCCCGGCGGAGCGTACTTGTAGCCGACCCGGCGCACGGTGACGATGCTGCCGCGGTGTTCGGGCCCGAGCTTGCGTCGCAGCCGGGCGATGTGGACGTCGACGGTGCGCCCGTCCCCGACGTGGCCGTACCCCCAGACCGTGGTGACGAGCTGGTCGCGGGTGTGCACGCGCTGCGGGTGCGCCACCAGGTGGGCGAGCAGTTCGAACTCCAGGTAGGTGAGGTCGAGGGCGCGGCCCGCCACCCGCGCGACGCGGCGTTCGGCGTCGACGGTGACCGGGGGACGGCCGGCGGCCGTGGCAGGGGACTCGGGCGGCTCCTGGCCCTCGACGGGGACGAGGACGAGGTAGCCGACCATCGGCGGCCCGCCCACGCCCGCGGGCATCAGGTGGCCGGGGGCGGGCAGCCAGGTCGCGCCGGGCGGCAGGAAGTCCGGTACCGGGGGGACGCCACCGGTACGGACGCCACCGCCGCGGACGGCGCGCAGGTGCTGACGGTTGGCGGCGGGCAGGGCGAAGGACTGGGTGCTGGTGCTGGAGGACATGCTGGTCTCGGCTCTCGCGCGAAGGGTCGTCGGACGACGTGTTGCGCGGGACCACCGGGAGGCCGGCAGCGGGCGGCGACCGGGGACGGCGTCAGCTGTGGGCCGGGGTCCGCGCGGGGACCGCGCGACAACACTCCCGGTCGAACTGGTACTCCTGCCTGGACGGCCAGAACGGCTCGAGGTCGCTGCGACCTGTCGCGGTGTCAATGAGGCTGGCCATGGGATCCATTGAACCAGACGTCGTGCCCGCCGGGACAGGGACGGCCGGGAACAGGGCCCGACCAGGCCGCGAACAGGCCCGGGCCAGGGGCCGGCCGGCCCCTGGCCGGGGCCTGGGCCGTGTCGTCAGATGAGCTCCCCCGGCTGCCACTGGGAGGTGCCCCCAGGTGCGGTGCATCGCAAGGCGCAGGATCGTCCTCGTCGTGGGCTACTCGGACGATGCGACAACGCAGCGTGGGGGCCACCTCCCAGCGGAGCCAGGGGAGCTGTGGGGTGGGGGCACCCCCGGCCGGGGGGGGTTGGCGGAGGGCATGTGCCGACACGGCCTACAGCGGCTGCGGCTCGGGCTGCGGCTCCGGGTCGGGCTCCGGCTGCGGGGGCGGCTGCGGCACGGGGTCGGGGGTCGGACCGGGGACGGGGTGCGGGGAGGGCGGCACGGGGTCCGGCGGGAAGGGCGGCACCGGGCTCGGGGCGGGCGGCACGGGCGGCACCGTGGCACGGTGTGCGGGGGCGGGGGCGGTCATGACGTTCTGCCTCCTCGGACTCGCCGGAACGGATCTTGCGCTGCGCTTACCCGGCCCTCCCCGTCCTACCCGTCCTATCCTCAGCCTCATGACCTGGTTGCGCGCCCTGCGCCGCAGTGCCCGCGAGGGGCTGCGGATCGAGCGCACCGGGCTGGAACCGCTGGTCGCGCTGCGCGCCGCCGCGGGCGTCGCCATCGTCATCGGCCTCTCGCTGTGGCTGGCCACCCCCTTGGTCGCCGCCTCCTCCGCCTTCGGGGCCTTCGCCTCCGGCATGGCCACCTTCCAGCGCAGCTGGCGGCCCCGGCCGGTGCTGGCGCTGGTCGCCGGGGCCGGGCTGGCCGTCAGCACCTTCCTGGGCTACCTGGCGGGGGCGCACTGGTGGATGTTCGTGGCGCTGCTGGCGGTCTGGGCGTTCCTCGCGGGCATGGCCTGGGCGCTGGGGCCCACCGCGGGCATCGTCTCGTCCCTGACCATCGCGGTCATGCTGGTCGTGATCACCCTGCCGACCTCGGTGCTGAGCGCCTTCGGCCACGCCCTGGTCATCGCGGCGGGCGGGGTCGTGCAGGCGGCGCTGATCCTGCTGTTCCCGGTACGTCGCTGGGGCAGGCAGCGCGACGCGCTGGCCGACGCCTTCGCGGCGGAGGCGGACTACGCGCGGCGGCTGCGGCACGATCCGGTCGCGCCCTTCGACCCCGAGCCGCTGATGACCGCGCGCAGCGCGGCCGTCATCACCGACCGGCAGGCACGGCGGCGCCCGGCCGCGCTGCGCGGCAAGCGGGTGCTGGCCGAACGCATCCGGCCCGTCCTGGCCTCGCTCGCCGATCCCGCGGTCGGCGCCGCCGCCGAGGGGCCCGAGCGCGACCGGGCCCGCGAGTTGCTGGCCGCGGCGGCCTCCGTGCTGGACGCCGTCGCGCGCGCCGTGCGCGAGGCCCAGCCGGTGCGCGTACCGCCGGAGGCGGATTCCGTGGTGCTGGTCGAACCCGCCCCCGAGGAGCAGCTCACCGGCCCGGCCCGGCGCACCGCGCTGAGGCTCGTCGCGCTGCTCAGCGAGGCGGTCTCCTCCGCCACCGGACGCGGCAGCTCGGTCGGCGGTGACACCGCCCACCTGCGCCGCCCCAGCGTGGCCGAACTCCTTCCGCTCGCCGTGCGGACGGTGCGGCGCGAGGCCCGCTTCGACTCCCCCGTCTTCCGGCACGCCGTCCGGCTGGCCGCCGTCGCCCCGGCCGGCTACGCACTCGGCGCGGCCCTGCCGCTCGGCCACGGGTACTGGGCGCCCCTGACGTCGGTGCTGGTGATGCGGCCGGACTTCTCGCAGACGTACGGCCGCAGCGTGGCCCGCTTCGTCGGCACCCTGGCGGGCGTCACGGTGGCGACCACCGTGATGCAGTCCTTCGCCCCGGGGCCCTACCCCTGCGCCGTGCTGGCGGTGGTGTCGATCGCCCTGATGTACGGGCTGATGCGCACCGGCTACCTGGTCTCGCAGGTGGCCGCGTCGGCGTATGTCGTCTTCCTGCTCGGCATGGCCGGCTCCAGCTGGACGCAGACGGTGCCCGACCGCGTGCTGCTGACGATGCTCGGCGGGGTGCTGGCGATGGCCGCGTACGCGCTGTTCCCGGCCTGGGAGACCCCGCGGCTGCGGAACCGGCTGGCCGACCGCATCAAGGCCACCGGGCGCTACGCCGCCGCAGCGATGGAGGCCCACGCGTCCCCCGCCAAGGGACGGCGCGAGGCCGTGCGGGCGGCCCTGCTGGACGCCCGCGCGGCCGCGCTCGCCTGGGACCAGGCGGTCGCCCGCGCCGACGCCGAACCCGTCCGGGGCCGCGGCCTGTCCCGGCGTGCCGCCGACGGCGCCGACACGGCCCTGTCGGCCATGGGCCGCGTCCCCATGCTCATGGAGGCCCACCTCCCGGCCCCCGACGCGGCTCCCGTCCCGGATGCCGCGCCCTTCGCCCGGCACCTGCGCGCGGCCACGGCGGACGCCGCGACCGCGGTCCGCGAACGGCGCTCCCCGGACTTCGCCCCCGTCCGCGCCACCCTCGACGCCTGGCCCCGTTCGGACGCCGACCGCATCGTCCGCCGCAGCGCCGAACTCCTCATGGAGACCCTCGACGACCTCGAGACCGCCCTCCGCCCCCGGCCCCGCACCCGCCCCGCCGCCCGCCGCCGCTGACGCCTCCGGCAGCGCGCACGACGCCTTCCACCGGGCGGCTGCGCTGCACGGTCGCCGCGGGCCGACGGTTCCCCGCGCAGTCGGATGACCGATGTTCGGCCCCCGGGGACCCGCCGATGCTGGTCGTACATCCGATCAGGCCGCATCCGGTGATGCGCGGCATGCCGGGGAAACGACCGGAGAATTTCCGATCCCGCAGAAATGCCGCCGAGCCGTCGCGGCCGGCTCGGAACTCCGGAACAGAGCAAAAGATCCACGCGGGGAAGAAGAAGGAATCATGCACGCCTCACAGACACCTCCCGAGAATTCACTGGAGGTCGTCGCAGCCGACTTCGACGCACTCCGCCCACGTCTCTTCCTGATCGCGTGCCGCGTGCTGGGAAGCGCGTCCGAGGCCGAGGACGTGGTCCAGGACACCTGGCTGCGCTGGCAGGGCACCGACCGTGCGAGAGTGCTGAACCCGCCCGCCTTCCTGGCCAGGACCGCCACCCGGCTGGCCCTCAACGCGGCGCGGTCCGCCCGTCTGCGCTACGAGATCGGCGGCGGAACGGGGGCGGCCGCGGACATCGACTCCGGCTTGGACCTGGTCACCGCGGCCGAGAGGGCCGAAGCGCTGGAACTGGTCCTCCGGCTGATCCTCGAGAAGCTGAACCCCACGGAACGCGCCGCCTTCGTCCTCCGTGTCGCGTTCGACTACCCCTACAGCGAGATCGCCGAGAATCTCCGGATGAGCCAGTCGAACACGCGCCAGATCGTCAGTCGCGCGCGCAAGCACCTTTTCGGCGGACCGGGAAATCCGGTATCCAGATCCGAGCACCGGAGATTCCTCAAGACCTTCACGACGGCGGCACGGTCGGGGAATCTCACCGTCCTGGAGGATCTCCTCGCCCAGGACGCGGGCGGGGAACGGGACAAGGTCCGTCACGCGGGGTACGGACGCTGGAAATCGTCCGCGCCCCGGAGCAATACGGACGTGTTCGCGCGGTCCGGGGAGTCGTCACCCCGGAAGAGCCTGCCGTAGCGCGGCCGCCGGCGTCGGCTTCCCGCCGTGCACGAGCCGCACCTGAGTGCGCTCGCCCGGGGGGAGCGAACCGGAGTCATTCTCGAGTCATCGTGCCCGTCCCACCGAGGCAGGCGCCGGGGTTCCCGCCGGACACCCGCAGGTAGCATCGGAAGGGACGTGGCCGGTTATCAGAGGAAGCTCCGCATGTTCAGCCCTGTACGCGCACTGCCGGCGACCGCCCGAAGGCGGGCCGGCGGGCAGCACGGGGCGGACGGCGGCACCGGGTCCAGGACGCCGGCGGCCGGGAACGGGCCGGCATGAGTCCGCACGCGGTGATCGGCCGGGACGAGGAGCTGCGGAAGCTGCGCGCGCTGCTGGCGGAGACGGCGGCCGGCAGCGGTACGGCGTTCCTGATCCACGGCACCGCCGGCGTCGGGAAGTCGGCTCTGCTCCGTGCCCTCGGCGCGGAGGCCGCCGAGGGTGGTTTCCGGATCCTGCGCACCTCAGGGGTGGAGACCGAGCAGTGGCTGCCCTTCGCCGCGCTGCAGCTGCTCCTGCAGCCGGCCGTCCGCGGCATCGAGGACCTGTCGCCCGCGCACCGCGAGACCCTGGGCCGCGCGTTCGGCTCCGCGGAGACCGAGCCGCAGGTCTTCCACGTCGCACTGGCCGTGCTGGAACTGCTCGCCGATTCCGCCGACCGGCAGCCGCTGCTGCTGCTCGTGGACGACCTGCAGTGGATCGATGCGTCCACGAAGGACGTGCTCAGGTTCCTCGCCCGGCGAACCCGTGATCTGCCGATACTGATCGTCGCCGCCGCACGGGTCCGCACGTCGGACACGTTCCGGCCGGACCCCGCCACGCCTCCGGACGTCCATCTGGAGCCTCTGGGCCGGGAGGCCGCCGCCGAACTCCTCGACGCCGGCGCACCCCGGCTGCCCGCCCGGCTGCGGACGCTCGTCCTGGAGCGCGCCGCGGGCAATCCGCTGGCCCTGATCGAACTGCCCAAGGCCCTGGAGGACATGCCGCCGGCCCACACGGACGACCTGCCGCTGACCCGGCGACTGGAGATCGCGTTCGCGGCGCGTACCGATTCGGCGAGCCGCGAGTGCCGGGCGCTCCTCCTGGCGCTGGCGGCCGAACCGACAGCGCCCATGGGGAGGCTGCTGAAGGTCGCCACGCACCTGACCGACTCGCCCGTTTCCCCGGACGCGCTCCAGGAGGCGATCGACGCGGGTCTGGTCACCCTGGTCGGCCGTGCCCTGGAGTTCCGCCATCCCCTCATGCGCTCGGCGATCTACACGCGGGCGTCGGTCACCGACCGGCTGGCCACCCATCGCGCCCTCGCCGCGGTGATGGCGGACACGCCCGACCGGCAACTCGCCCACCAGGCCGCGTCCGCGATCGGTCCGGACGACGAACTGGCTGACCGGCTGGAGCACTTCGCCGACGCGTTGCAGGCCGCGGGCAAGCCGGCCGCCGCCGTCCCGGCGCTGCGCCAGGCGGCCGACCTGGTCCACGACGCCCACCGCCGGACGGGCCTGCTGATCCGGGCGGCCGAGCTGTCCAGCGAGGTCAACGACCGCGTCCACACACAGATGCTGCTGGACCGGGCGGACATGCGCGCCGTCGGCCCGCTGGAACGCGCGCGTCTGCTGCTCGTCTCCGACAAGGCCGCCTTCGAACCGGACGAACCGCACCGGCGGATCCAGGACATGGTCACGGCCGCGGCCGGGGCCAACGACGCGGGCGCCGCGGACATAGCGGAGGACCTGCTGTGGCGCGCCGCCGCAAGGTGCTTCTTCCAGGACGGCGACGCGGAGGTGCGCGCCGAGGCCACCGCCGAGCTGAAGCGGTGGAACCCCGACCCGGACACGCCCCTCGTGCTGACGGTGCGGGCGTACACCGAACCGTACCGTCACGGGGCGGAGGTGCTCGCGCGGCTGGACGGCTTCGAGCCGGACCGGGCGGACGGCCGGGTCCTGCACTACCTGGGCAGCGGCGCCATGGTCATGGGTGACTGCAGCCGGGCCGCGCGCTACCTGGCGCTGGCGGCCGCGGTGTGGCGTTCGCAGGGCCGGCTCGGGCTGCTCGCCCGTGCGCTGGCGGGCAGTTGGCCACGGTTGTACCTCGGTCAGTTCGACCGGGCGCGGCAGGAATGCGGCGAGGGGCTCGTCCTGGCCGAGGAGACCGGGGAGTGGATCGTCTGGCTGGGTCTGAAGGCGACGTCCGCGCTGCTGGCGGCACTGCGCGGCGAGACGGAGACCGCGGCGCGGACGATCAGGGAACTGCGGAACCACCGCCTGTTCCCGGGAATGCCGTTCGCCGCGGTGATGGCGCAGCAGGTCGACGGCCTGCTCGCGCTCTCCGACGGCCGTACCACCGAGGCCTACGAACTCCTCGCGCGCGCCTTCGACCCCGCCGACCCGCACCACCACTCGGTGAGCCGCTGGTTGCTCGCCCCCGACCTGGCGGACGCCGCCGTCGCGGCGGGCACCGTCGAGGACGCCCGGGAGGTGATGGCGCGGCTGCCGGAACTGGCCCGGCGACTGCCCTCGGAGATGATGGTGGTGGCGCACGCCTACACCGCGGCGGTGCTGGCTCCCGACGAGACGGCGGAGCAGCGCTACGCCGAGGCCCTCGCGGCGATGCCCGCCGGCTGGGCGCCGGCCCGCGCCCGGCTGCACCTGCACCACGGCCGGTGGCTGCGCCGGCAGCGCCGCCACGTGGACGCCCGGACCCCGCTGCGCGTCGCCCGCGACGAATTCGACCGGATCGGCGCGGAGACCTGGGCCCGGACGGCCCGCGAGCAGCTGCGCGCCGCCGGCGAGTCGAGCGGCCGGCGGCGCGCGAACAGCGCGGAGCAGTTGTCCGCCCAGGAGATGCAGATAGCGGTCCTGGCCTCGAAGGGACTGAGCAACCGCGAGATCGGACAGCGTCTGTTCATCTCGCACCGCACCGTGGGAGCCCATCTGTACCGGATCTATCCCCGCCTGGGCATCACCAGCCGGGGAAAGATCGCCGAGGCGCTGGCGAACCTCCACGGGACGCCGCCCTCCCCCGGCCCCACCGATGCCCCTGACTGAGGCACCGGCACGGCCGCGGTCAGAGCACGATCTTGCGCGGGTTGAAGTTGCCTCCCGGGTCGGCGGCGTCGAAGAGTCCCGACATCACCGCGACGCCCTGCGGGGAGATGTCCTCCTCCAGCCAGGGCGCGTGCTCCAGGCCCACGCCGTGGTGGTGCGAGACGGTGCCGCCGGTGTCGGCGAACGCCTGCTGGATCGCGCGCTTGACCGTGTCGTACTCGCCGAGCGGGTCGTCGCCCAGCACGAAGGCGAACGTGAAGTAGAGACAGGCACCCGAGTGGTACGAGTGCGAAAGGTGCGACATGATCCAGCCCCTGCGGCCGATCTCCTCGTAGGCCTCGTCGGCCGCCTCGTAGACCGCGGCGTGGAGGTCGCGGAGCCGCGACCAGGGAGCGGCGGTCTCGCTCACGTCGCCGGCGGCGCCGTGGTCGAGCAGGAAGTCGCGAATGTACGGCGTGTCGAACTTCTTCTGGTCGTAGAGGGCACCGGGTCCCTTGCCGACGCCGATGCCCTGGTGCCGGCGCACGATCCGGTCGACGATGGACTTCTGCCGCTTGGCGTGCGCCGTGCCGCCCTCGAAACCGATGAACGACAGGCACATCTCGTCGAGGTTCCAACCGCGCTTCTTGAGGTAGGCCATGAGGCCGGCCTGCAGCATCTTGGCGACCCCCTTGGACCCCTTGCTGGTGGCCAGCGAGAAGCCCGTCTCGTGCGCGTCCGAGACGCGGGTGACGGAGGGCGAGGCGTCGCTCTCGGCGATCGCCTGCATGGCGGCGAGGCCGTGGTCGAGGTCCTTGAAGAAGTAGGCGTAGATGCCGCGTGCTTCGGGGAGCCGGTGGATCTGCGCGGTGACCTCGGTGATGACGCCGAGCCGCCCCTCCGAGCCGACCACCATCTCCCGCACGCTCGGCCCGGTCGACGCGCTCGGAACGGCGCGGATCACCAGGACCCCGCCGGCCCGCACCACGCGCAGGCCCTTGACGATGTCCGCGATGTCGCCGTACTTGTCCGACTGCATTCCGGACGAGCGCGTCGCGACCCAGCCTCCGAGCGTCGAGTGGGTGAACGAGTCGGGGAAGTGCCCCATCGTCCAGCCCTGCCGGTTCAGTTGCGACTCCAGGTCCGGCCCCAGGGCTCCCGCCTGGACGCGCGCGAGTCCGGAGTCCGCGTCGATCTCGAGCACCCGGTTCAGGCGGCCGAGATCGAGTGAGACGACCACCCGTGACTCCCCGGCGTGCGGTTCGAGGCTGCCGGCGATGTTGCTGCCGCCCCCGAAGGGGATGATGACGGCGTCCGACCCGACGGCCGCGTCGACCACCGCCTGGACCTCGGCCTCGTCGGCCGGGTAGACGACGACGTCGGGCGTGCGCGCGAACTCGCCCGCCCTGACGCGGACGAGGTCGCGCAGGCTCTTGCCGTAGGTGTGCACCACCCGCGACAGGTCGTCGGTGACGACGTTCTCCGCCCCGACGACGTCACGCAGGAGCGCGACGAACTCCTCCGGTGCCCGCGAGTCCGGCACCTTCAACTCCGAGAGTTCGGGCTGTTCCGCGAGCTTGCCCGCCCGGAGGTCGAGACCGACGGCCGCACGTACGAACGGCGCGAAACCGGGCTTGTCCTCGTGGTGGAAGCCGACGCCTTCGACGCCCCAGCCCCACCACTTCATGTGCTTCACCTCACCGGCGCGCGGTGCCCCGGTGCGGCGGGTCGATTCGGCGGTCACGGGCGCTCTCCTTCGGCTGCGGCGTGGTGGTGCGGGGCGACGAGCACGGGGAGGCCCGGGGCGGTGTGCTCCTCGGCCAGCTTGACCACGGCCGAGCGGATGCGTTCGGAGAACTCGCCGACCCCCTCCCCCGGCAGGGCGGTCAGCGGGTCGCCGAAGACGACCGTCACCGGGAGCCTGCCGCGTTTGGGCCACTTCGATCCGCAAGGGTGCACCGTGTGCGCGCCGACGATCGCGGCGGCCAGCACCGGCACCTCGGTCGAGGAGGCGAGCGCGGCGGCTCCCGGTTTGAAGGAACCCAGTGATCCGTCGCGCGACCGGGTGCCTTCGGGGAAGATCAGCAACGGCACTCCGCGGTCGAGCAGCGACCGGGCGCTGACGCGGCGCGGGTTGGTGCCGGTCCGGTCGACGGGGAAGGCGTTGAAGAACAGGGCGGTCAGGCCCCGGCGCCACCACACGTCGAAGAAGTAGTCGGCGGCGGCCCCGACCGCCAGGTGCCGCGCCAGCCGGCGGGGCAGCGCCCCCATGATGAGCGGGGTGTCCAGGTGCGAGGTGTGGTTGGCGACGACGACGTAGGGGCCCCCGACGTCCCTCAGGCGCTCCCGTCCGAGGACCGTCACGCTCGTCTCGCTCCAGACGACGGCCTTCAAGAGCCCCCGCTGCGCCACGAATCGGGCCACGGCGAGGGAGCGGGAGGTGAAACGGTCGCGCGTTCTCGCGGGCATCGTCTGCCTTCCTGTTCGGCTGGGTGACTTCGCACGCCGGGTGGCGTGCCCGTGGCTCCGGCGCGGCGTCGCGTGCCGTCCGGCGACGGCGCGGGGACGGACGCGTCCCGGGGCGGGGCTCATGCGGCGATGCCGCGCTGGTCCATGGACTCCTCGACGATGCGCAGGCCGTCCATGCCTGGCAGTTTCGCGATGTGGGAGTCGATGTCACGGATGAGCTTGCGCCCCTCGGGGCCGGCGAAGAGGTGCGTCATGACGTGCTTGACCTCGCTCTCGGGCATGACGCCCGAGCCGACGGGCCCCCACGCCTTCTCGAGCGCCATGCGGGCGATCACACGGGCCTTCTTGCTGGCCGCGAGACGGTCGCGCGCCTGCGACGCGTAGAACGCGACGTGCCGGGTCTCCTGCTGGGCGATCCGCTGCAGCAGGGGCGTCAGCACCGGGTGGCTCTCGAGTGCCGCGAGCCGGTGGTAGGCCGCGTTCGCCGACCATTCGTTCGCGGCTCCCCACGCCATGTGCACGGCCACGAAGTCGTGTCCGACGAGCCGGCTCACGAGCGTCTGCTGCACGGTCCCCAGGCGGTCCTTCCAACTGAGCTTCAGGCGCGTCGCCTTGAGCGCGTCGAAGTCGACGACGATGCCGTGGCGCGCCAGCACGGCCGCGAGCGCCTCGCCGTGCCAGAACTCCTCGCGGTTCCACATCGTCATGAAGGCGCCGACCGCGGGCTCGTTGTGGGAGGGCGTCGTCAGCAGATCACGCAGGTAGCACACCGTGTGGTACTCGATGTCACACATGTAGCGCAGCGTGCGGAGTGTCTCCTCGGGCAGCGGATTCCGCTCGAACTCGTCGAAGTCGAGGTCGGACCACTGCACGGCGGCGGAGGTCTTGGTGTACTTGTCGATGTCGAAAGCCATGAGACGTTCTTTCCTTGCACGTTCCGAAGTCGTTGGCCGGGACCGGGTTCGGGCCCGGACGCGGGCGCGGGTGCGGGCGCAGGGCGGGCCGGGCCCGCCGGCAGCCCCCGGGGCGCCGTGCCGCGGCGTCCGTGGCCGTTCCGCCCGCGCGGGACGAGGTCCTAGGTCGTCCTCCGGGGGCGCGCCGCACGGGCCGCCCCCGCCGTGACGGCGTCGTGGTGCACGCCCGGCCCGCACTTCCAGCGGTAGACGTTCCAGTTCCTCTGGTGCGACTCACGTGCCAGCGCGGCATCGGGGTTGATCGCCGAGGGCTTGCCCAGCAGGGACAGCCACGCGAGGTCGGAATGGCTGTCGCCGTAGCCGTAGGACGCGCCGAGGTCGTAGCCCCCGTCCTTGGCGTACTGCACGAGCCACGCGGCCCGTGCCTCGTCGACGAGCGGCGGCTTGGCCAGGTAGCCGGTGAGCACGCCGTCCCTCTCGTGCATCGAACTGCCGACGACCTCGTCGAACAGGCCGGCTATCGGCGCGGCGAGCAGCCCGATGGAGCCGGTGACCAGGACGGTGCGGTGACCCGCGGCACGGTGCTCACGGATGCGCTCGACCGCCGCGGCGCTCGTCCGCCGCAGCATCATGCCGGCGTAGCCGCGCTGCACGATCTCCTCGAGACGGGCGACGGGCAGGCCGCGGTAGCGGCGCAGGAAGGAACGGATGAACTCGCCGCGGTCGCGCTTCTCGGCCCGCAGGTAGCCGGGCAGCGAGGCGAGCAGGTCCGCGGCTTCCGCGGCCCAGACCGACTTGCGAAGGCCCAGGGTGCTGATCCACAGGTACTGCTCGACGATGTTGGAGTCGACGACCGTCCGTTCGAGGTCGAAGACGGCGAGCACGTCCGTGCGCTGCGGCAGTTCGCGTCGCGTGCCGGCGCTCGGCTGCCGGCTCTCCTTCCGCCGCCGGTAGGCCGCCGTCAGTTCGTCGATGGCGGGGAGGTGCACCTTCTGCAGGTACTCCTCCCAGTCGATGCCCTTGACGTCGAAGCCGCGGTCCTCGCGCGCCTCGGCGGGGAGGGCGTCGTGCAGCGCCCGCGTGTTGCGGTCGTCGAAGATGATCTCGCTCTGTGCGTACGCGCGGTACAGGTCCGTGAAGTTGCCGAGGGTGGCGAGGTCGGCCCGCAGTTTGGTGTTGGCGGTCGCGAGTTCGTTCCTGCGGTCGCTGTTCGGCATCAGCCGCAGGGCGAGGTCCGTCACGTCGGCCTTCTTCCTCGCCAGCAGCAGCCCGCGGCTGAACTTGCGTTCGCCGGCGAACTTCCAGTCCGGCACCTCGACGAAGCCGTCGCCCTTCGGCATCGGATGCTGCGTGTAGTACTCCCGCACGTTGCCGAACATGCGGTGGAAGGGCAGCGGGTTCGAGGCGCCGGAGGCGACCTGGAAGTACGCGGGGGCGTCCGCGGGGGCCGGGTTGGCCGCCGCGGCGAGGATGGCGTTGACGACGAAGTCGACGGGGATGACGTCCAGGATCGAGTCGGGCAGGCCCGGGAACTCCGGCAGCTGGCCGCGGCCGTAGGCGAAGATCAGCGGGTCGGCGACCTTGAAGCCGTCGATCCAGCCGGGGAACGGATGCCGCAGGGCGCTCTCGATGATCGAGGGACGGACCACCGACAGCCGGTGCCCGGCCTCGCCCCACAGTTCCTCCGCGGCCCGTTCGGCGAGAGCCTTCGTCAGGGTGTACACGTCGGTCCAGCCCAGGCTCTGCGCACGACGCCGGCCGGCGTCGACGAGTTGGGAACGGACCCACTCGCACCGCCCGTCCTCGCTCGCGCGGGCGGCCGCGGTCGGGCCGACCTTGCCGTGGCGCCCGCGGGCCCGGGACATGAAGCGCTCCAGCATCGCCGGCTCCCGTGAGGTGAGCTCGGTGCGCTCGTGCGCCTGCGCGGCCGAGCGCCATTCCACGCGCCAGTCGACGTCGTGCTCGAGCCTGGCCTCGGGCACCGCGCCGCGGCGCAGTCCGCCGACGTAGCAGGTCGACACGTGGACGACGTGCGGGTCCGATCCGGAGGCGAGCAGGGCCTGGTAGAGGCTGACGGTGCCGTTGACGTTGGTGTCGAACGCCTCGTGGATGGGCGGGTCGAAGGAGACCGTGGACGCCGAGTGGATGACGACGTCGAGGTCGGACGGCAGCTCGGGGACGCTGGTCATGCTGCCGTCGAGCACCGTGATCCGCTCACGGACGGCACGTTCGGCCGCCTCGGCTCCCACGGCGTCCCGCCAGCGCTTGAACACCGGCTTGCGCAGCAGGTGCCGCAACCGGTCCTGCCCGGTCTGGCTGCCCTTGCCCCGTACGAGGAGCGCGATGCGGGTGGCGGGGTGGTCGCTGAGCAGCCGCTCCAGCACGGCCTGCCCGACGAAGCCGGTGGCACCGGTCAACAGGACGTGGGCGGACCCGAGTTCGGTCGTCGCACTGCGCGCTGTCATGGGAGGAGCCTCGATTCCACGGTGGATGCGACATCGGTGCCGATGCCGGGGAGCGCGGCGACCATCGCGCGGATACGGCCCGCCTCGGCCCGTCCGCTGCGGTCACCGAAGACACGGCGTTCGAAGAAGGTGCGCTCGTGTCGTGAGCGGGCGACCGAACCGAGCGGCCACGCGGCGGACCGCAGGGCCCGGCGGGTGATGCGCCGGGCCCGGGCGGAACGGCGCAGCCGCCGCTCGGCCTCCTCGGCGAGGAAGGAGATGTGGCGTTGCTTGATCTCCATGACCGGGGCGACCACGGACGCCATCGCCGGAGAGGCCTCGGCCAGCCGCCGGTAGGCCGCACAGCTGATCCACTCGTCCACGAGTCCCGTCGTGACGTGTTCCGCGACGACGTCCGGACCCGTGATGTTGGCGATGAGGGAACGGCGGATCGGGCCGCGGCGCTCACGGCGCTCCGCCAGTGCCCACCGTGCCGGACCCGTGCTCGGAGGGAGGTCGCGGGCGGCGGGGGAACTCTCCAGGACCGCGTCGAGGGCGTCGGCGATCCAGAACCGCTCGAACATCCAGGTGGTGAGGAAGGCGGTGACCCGCGCGTCCTTGTGCGTCGCCGTGACGAGCAGGTCCCGGACACGGTGCAGGGTCGCACCCTCGATGTCGCGCAGCGCCCGGACGAGGCGCACCGATTCCCCGTCGAGCGGCTCGTCGGAGAACGACGCGAGGTCGAGCGTCGCGCGGTGACTTCCGTGCGCCGTGCGGGCGAACTCCCGCACGTCGAATCCGGTTGTCGAATCCTTGTCCCTCACTGTGCCGTACCTCCTCGATCACCTGGAATTCCCGCCGGGACCGGCCCTCCGTGAGCCGTCGCGATCCCTTGTTCCCGGTGACCGCGCTTCCGGGCAGCACCCGATGTGCTCCCCTTTGAAGACACCTCCCGGACCCTTCCTGTGACACGCTGTACTTCGCCGTCGCGGAGAACCGGCCGGCGCCGGGACCTCTTGATTGCCTTCGCACCGTCTTCGACCAGCGAAAACTGGCTCCGGAAGGCCTGTTTCGACGTGGGCCGACAACACCCGGTGTCGCGTGTGTTTCCATGCCACCTACCGTTGTGCGCATGGGAATCGCACTGATCACCGGTGGGACGTCGGGCATCGGCGCCGCGTTCGCACGTGCGCTGGCGGACCGCGGCTGGGACCTGGTCCTGGTGGCGCGGGACAAGGACCGGCTGGGCCTGATGCGGGCCGAGCTCGAGGCCCGGGGCCGCTCCGTGGAGGTGCTGCCCGCCGACCTGTCCGACCGCGCCGACGTCGAGCGTGTCGCGGCACGGCTGCAGGACCCGGCCCGTCCGGTCGGGATGCTCGTGAACAACGCCGGTTTCGGCGTGCACGCGCCGGTGACCTCCGCGGACACCGCCCCGCACGACCGGGCCGTCGAGGTCATGGCCCGTGCGGTGCTGGTGCTGTCCGGCGCCGCCGGGCGGGCCATGCGGGAGCGGGGACGCGGCGCGATCGTCAACGTGTCGAGCACGGCCGGCTTCGTGACGATGGGAAGCTATTCGGCCGTGAAGGCCTTCGTGACCTCGCTCACCGAAGGGCTGGCGAACGAGCTGCACGGCACGGGCGTGACCGTGACGGCCCTGTGTCCGGGGTGGGTTCGCACCGAATTCCACGAACGCGCCGGAATCCGGTCGTCGAGCATTCCGGAGTTCCTCTGGCTCGACGCCGACCGCCTGGTCGAGACGTCGCTGCGGGACGTCCGCCGCGGTCGCGTGATCTCCATGCCGAGTTTCCGCTACCGGCTGCTGATCTGGTTCACGCGTCACCTTCCGCGCCGCACGGTCCGGTGGATCTCGCGCCGGATATCGTCCAGCCGCAGCGGAACTCCCGCTCACTGACGGGGCTTTGAGCCGGGCCGTCCGGCACGCCCGAGGAAGGTTGCCGCGGCGCGACCGGCGGCGACGAGGGCGCGGGTGGGGGCTGTGCCGAGCGCGCAGCCCCCACCCGCCCGGTCCCGCCGGGTCCCGCCCGGTCCGGTGAACCGGCCCTGCCGGGAGAACCGACGCGCGTCCCATCGTCCGCGGCATTCCGAAGACGGTGTCACACCGTATGTCGATCTCCGGTCAAGCTGTCAACCCGTGAGAAGCCCGACGGAAAAGAAGAGAGCCCCGTGCGAGAACCTTCGTCCTCGACGTTGCCCAGGCCACTGCCCGCCATCGAGGAAACGTGCTGGTCGCAGTCTCCACGGAACACCGGCCGGGCACCGGTGCCGTGGCATCGCGGCGGGGCGCCGCGTGCCGCGGGAGGGAGGGTGCTCCATGGATCATGCACGTGAGACGGTGCCGATCGGCGAACTGATCGACGAGCGGCGGCATCTGCTGGACGTCGCCTACTGGATGCTGGGCAGCGGCAGTCAGGCGGAGAGCGTCGTCGACGAGACCTACCGTCGCTGGTACGGCTTGTCCGACGCGGCACGGATCGACATCCGGGCACCCCGTTCCTGGCTGACCAAGGTCGCCCGGGAGATCTGCCTGGCCTGGCCCGCCGATCCGGACGGGCGCCGGGCGAACGGTCCGGCGCTCATCCCCACCGGCACGGACGTGGCGGACGTGGCGGGCCACGCCCCGGCGGCACTCGTGGCACTCGCGCTCCAGCGGTCACGTGCCGGCACGCCGGCGGAGCACGACGCGATCGCGCATGCGGTCCGGCAGGCATGTGCGGCGGATGACGCGGCACGCCTGGCGTCCCTGCTCGCCCCCGACGCCACGGCGTTCTTCGACGGCGGCGGCAAGGTCCGCGCTCTGGTGCGGCCGGCGTACGGCGCCGAGTACGTCGCCCGCAGCCTGCTGACCCTGCTGGCACCGCGCCCCCGCACGGTGCTCACCACCCAGGCGGTCAACGGACGCAGCGGTCTGGTCGCACGCTACGACCACCAGGTGGCCGCGGTCATCAGTCTCGGCATCACCGGCGACCACGTGACACACGTCTGGTCCGTACTCAATCCCGACAAACTACGCGCATGGAACCGGCCCGGGGGTTCGATCCGGCAACGCCACCGCCGGGCCCATGTCGACTGACATCGACGGACGTATGGCCATCAGAGCGTCCGAATGCCGTGAATCGAAGGAAAGGTACATGTCCGGCCGTCCTGTCACAGGCCCGGGTCTTCGTCGGTCTATCACATGGATGCGATGGGGGCAGGCCGTGACTTCCGGTGACTGCCGAATCCGACGCAACTCAACGAGCACTGCGATACGCAACCGCGACGGCGCTTCGACGGTATTCCGGCGACATGCGGTGAAGCAGGCTCCCGAAGCTGCGTGTGACGAACGGTAGGCACCTGGTCGCGTGGCCGGACTGCGCGACGGGAGGAACGGAGACAACAGAACCATGTGTGTTGAGACGTCCCCCCAGACGAATACCCTTGAGCAGGCCGTTTCGGTTTTCGTGGAACTGCAGCCACGTCTCTTCGGTATCGCGTACCGCATGCTGGGCAGTGCCGTCGAGGCGGAGGACGTCGTCCAGGAAGTGTGGATGCGCTGGCAGAAGACCGACCGCTCGGCGGTGAACAATCCGTCGGCCTTCCTGACCACCGTCACGACCCGTCTCGCCATCAACGTCGGACAGTCCGCGCGGGTACGCCGCGAGACCTACATCGGGCCGTGGCTGCCCGAACCCGTCGACACCGGTGCCGACCCGTACGTGGGCGCGGAGCGCGCGGAAGCGCTGGAACTCGCACTGCTGCTGGTGCTCGAGAGACTGACCCCGGCGGAGCGCGCGACGTACGTGCTCCGTGAGGCCTTCCATTACGAATACGCCGAGATAGCGGAGATACTCCAGCTTTCCGTGGTCAATGTACGGAAGATCATCAGCCGGGCGCGGAAACACCTGGAAGCCGAGCAGAGGGAGACCGTCGACACCGCGGAACATCGGCGTCTTCTCGAGGCTTTCGTCTCGGCGGCGCAAACCGGCGATCTCGCCACGCTGCAGACGCTGCTCGCACCGGATGTCGTCAGCCTTTCCGACGGGAACGGAATTCGCGGTGCCGCCCGCGTCCCCGTCGTCGGTCCCGAGCGGGTGACGAACCTGGTCACCGCCAACCCGGGATTCTGGAGCGGCGACGACATGCGGTTCCTCGAGGCCAACGGGCTTTCCGGAGCGATGACGTTCAGGAACGGCAAACCCCTGACGTTCCTGAACCTGGCCGTGTCACCGGAGGGCATCCACCGGCTGATGTGGGTCTGGAGTCCGGACAAGATCGCCGCCTTCCTCGGCTCGCGGTCCCGCGCCACCGCCGTTCCCCGTCACGTGAGGAACGCCGCTCGTTCCGGTGCCGACGGCGACGCGCCGGCCGACCGCGGAACCGGGTGAGGGACGCAGGCTCGGATCCGCGCCCGTGGCGCACACCGACTGCCACACGAACGAGGAGACGCAGGATGGACTGGCGGCAGAGTTCCCGGTGCCGGTACGAGGACCCGGAGGTGTTCTTCCCGGTGGGGACCGGCTCCCTGACGCACGGGCAGATCGACCAGGCCAAGGCGGTGTGCCGCCGCTGCCCCGTGGTGGAGAAGTGCCTGCAGTGGGCCCTGGACGCCGGCCAGGTGGAAGGCGTCTGGGGCGGTACGACGGAGCGCGAACGGCGGGCGATGGTGTCGCGGGAGACGCGGCGGCGGACGTCGGCCCGCCTCCGCCGGACCGGCCTCGGCCGGGCGGCGCGGTGAGGCCCCACCCGGTCCGGGCACCGGCGGTCGTCCGCGGTGCCCGGGCGGGCCGGGGAAGAAGAGGGCGGTGGAGGGGCGGGGCGGGGTCAGCGGATGGGCATGCCCGACAGGGTGCGGGCGATGACGAGCCGCTGGATCTCGCTGGTGCCCTCGAAGATGGTGTAGATGGCGGCGTCCCGGTGCATGCGTTCCACCGGGTACTCACGGGTGAAGCCGTTGCCGCCGAGGATCTGGATCGCCTGGGCGGTGACCTTCTTCGCCGTCTCGCTCGCGTACAGCTTCGACATCGATCCCTCGGCCGAGCCGAAGGGTTTGCCCGAGACCGCCATCCAGGAGGCGCGCCAGACCAGCAGACGGGCCGCGTCGACCTGGGTGCGCATGTCGGCCAACTGGAAGGCGACGCCCTGGTTGTCGATGATGGGGCGGCCGAACTGGGTGCGGGTCATGGCGTAGTCGAGGGCGACCTCGTACGCGGCCCTGGCCGTGCCCACCGCCATCGCGCCGACGGCGGGGCGGGAGGCCTCGAAGGTGGCCATGGCGGCGTTCTTCACCCGCTCGCCGCCCCGGGCGCGTTCGCGGGCGCGCGCGAGGCGCTCGTCGAGCTTCTCCTTGCCGCCGAGCAGGCAGCTGCCCGGGACGCGGACGTCGTCGAGGACGACCTCGGCGGTGTGCGAGGCGCGGATGCCGTGCTTCTTGAACTTCTGCCCCTGGGACAGCCCGGGGGTGTTCGGCGGCACGATGAAGGAGGCGTGGCCCTTGGAGCCGAGTTCCGGGTCGACGACGGCGACGACGACGTGGACGTTGGCTATGCCGCCGTTGGTCGCCCAGGTCTTGGTGCCGTTGAGGACCCACTCGTCCTTGGCGCCGTCGTACACGGCGGTGGTGCGCATCGAGCCGACGTCGGAGCCGGCGTCGGGCTCGGAGGAGCAGAAGGCGGCCACCTTCACGTCGTTGACGTCGCCGTACATCTGCGGGATCCAGGTGCCGATCTGCTCGTCGGTGCCGTTGGCCAGCACGCCGACGGCGGCCAGTCCGGTGCCGACGATGGACAGGCCGATGCCGGCGTCGCCCCAGAAGAGTTCCTCCATGGCGATCGGGATGCCGAGGCCGGTGGGGTCGAAGTACTGCTGGGCGTAGAAGTCGAGCGAGTAGAGTCCGATCTTGGCGGCCTCCTGGATCACCGGCCAGGGGGTCTCCTCGCGCTCGTCCCACTCCGCCGCGGCCGGGCGCATGACGTCGGCCGCGAAGCCGTGGATCCAGTCACGCACCGATTTCTGGTCGTCGCCGAGCTCGAGCGAGAAGTCGCCCATCGTCCCCTCCACGTGCTTGTTACTTACGGTAACCCACAGTGTGTTACCGGTCGGTAAGGGATGTCAACCGGACCGGGGGTGTTACGTTGCGCAGGCGCGGGGAAATTCGAACGGGCGGGGAGGCTCGTGTGGACACCAGCCAGCGGACGGAGCAGCGGACGACATCCGCGGCGGAGGAGCGACGCAAGGAACTCCTCGAGGCCGCGGAACGCGTCGTGCTGCGGGACGGCCCCGAGGCGTCCATGAACGCCATCGCCGCGGAGGCGGGCATCACCAAGCCCATCCTGTACCGCCACTTCGGCGACAAGAGCGGTCTTTACCGAGCCCTGGCCAAACGGCACACCGACGCCCTGCTCGCCAACCTGCGCGCCGCGCTCGACGCGCCCAACGAGCGCCGCGACCGCGTGGAGGCCACGCTCGACGCCTACCTCGCGGCCATCGAGGCCCGGCCGCAGGTCTACCGCTTCCTGATGCACCCCGCCGAGCACGCCCCGGACGCCGACCGCGGTTTCGACATCGGCCGCCACTCCGCCCCCGTGCTGCGCCGGATGGGCGAGGAGCTGGCCGACGTCATCGCCGAGCGGCTCGCCCTCGGCCCGGAGGGCCAGGTGGCGGCCAGGGTGTGGGGGCACGGCATCGTCGGGATGATGCACGCGGCCGGGGACTGGTGGCTGGGCGAGCGCCCCGTCGCCCGTGACGCCCTCGTCCGGCACCTCGCCGACCTGCTGTGGGGCCGCCTCGCCGCCGTCGGCGACCGCCCGGGCGCACCGCGCCTGTAGGACGCGCCTTCAGGACGTGTCAGTCCCCCTGGGAAGCGCCCGTGCCGGGCGCCCAGGGGGCACGGCGGACGGCGCGCAGCGCGCGGCGGCGGCGCAGGCCGGTGAGCCGGTCGACGAACAGGCCGCCGCCCAGGTGGTCGCACTCGTGCTGGAGGCAGCGGGCGAAGAATCCGGTGCCCTCGATGCGCACCGGCCGGCCGTCCCCGTCGACGCCCTCGACGACGGTCTCGTCGTGCCGGGCGGTGCCCGCGTGGACGCCCGGCAGCGACAGGCAGCCCTCCTCACCGGAGACCACGACCCCGTCGTTGTGGACGACGCGGGGGTTGACGATGTACCCGAGGTGCCGGACGTCCTCGTCGTCCGGGCAGTCGAAGACGAACACCCGCAGCGGTACGCCGATCTGGTTCGCGGCCAGCCCCACCCCGTCGTGCGCGTACATCGTGGCGAACAAGTCCTCTACGAGGGAGGCGAGTTCGGCGTCGAAGACGGTCACGTCACGGCAGGGTTCCCGGAGCCCGGGATCACCCAGCAGCCGCATCGGGCGGACGGTCCCGGAGCTGCCGGGGATGGGGGCGTGTCGCATGCCGGTCAGCGTACGGGGGCGGCTCGTTTCAGCGCCGGTGGGGGAAGTGGATAGGCTGATCGGCGACCGATGCCTTCCGGCCGGTGCAACGGCCCGGGGCGCGCCCCCCGGCCGACGGCCGGGGAGCGAGCGGGGCCGGACGCGAGGAGGATGTGGAGACGATGGCAGGCAACGCAGAGCCACTGTCGCCGCGGGCGAAGCTGGCCGTGACGGCGGGCAAGGCCGCGGCGGCGGTGTCGCGGGCGGCGGGACGCGGCAGCGGATCGGTGATCGGCGGCCGGGTGGCGCTGAAACTCGACCCTGATCTGCTGGCCCGGCTGGCGACCCATCTCGACGTCGTGCTCGTTTCGGCCACCAACGGCAAGACCACCACGACGCGGCTGCTCGCCGAGGCGCTGCGCGCCAACGGCGAGGTCGTCTCCAACGCCCTGGGCGCCAACATGCCGGCCGGCATCACCTCGGCGCTCGCCGGCGGGTCCGAGGCCCGCTACGGAGTGATCGAGGTCGACGAGAAGTACCTGGCCGGCGTGGCCCGGGACGTCAAGCCCAAGGCGATCGCCCTGCTCAACCTCTCGCGCGACCAGCTGGACCGCGCCGCCGAGACCCGCATGCTCGCCGAGAAGTGGCGCGAGGGCCTGGCCGGTTCCGACGCCGTCGTCATCGCCAACGCCGACGACCCGCTGATCACCTGGGCCGCCTCCTCCTGCCCGACCGTGGTGTGGGTCGCGGCCGGTCAGGAGTGGAAGGACGACGCCTGGTCCTGCCCCTCGTGCGGCGGTGTCCTGCAGCGGCCCGCCGAGGACTGGTTCTGCGGCGAGTGCGGTTTCCGCCGCCCGACGCCGACCTGGGCGCTCTCCGGCGACCACGTGATCGACCCGTACGGGTCCGCGTGGCCGATCCAGCTGCAGCTGCCCGGCCGGGCCAACAAGTCCAACGCCGCCGTGTCCGCCGCCGCGGCGGCCGCCTTCGGGGTCGACCCCAAGGTCGCCCTGGAGCGGATGTACAAGGTGCAGGCCGTGGCCGGCCGCTACGACGTGGTGCAGTTCCAGGGCCGTGACGTACGGTTGCTGCTGGCGAAGAACCCGGCCGGCTGGCTGGAGACCTTCTCCCTGATCGACGGGCCGCCCACCCCGGTGATCCTCTCCGTCAACGCCCGGTCGGCGGACGGCACGGACACCTCGTGGCTCTGGGACGTGGACTACACGCGCCTGGCGGGGCACCCGATCCGGGTCGTCGGCGACCGCAAGCTGGACCTCGCGGTCCGCCTGGAGGTTGCGGGGCTGCAGTTCGAGGTGTGCCGGGACTTCGACGAGGCGGTCGGCTCCTCGCCGGCCGGCCGGATCGAGGCCATCGCCAACTACACCGCATTCCAGGACCTCCGCCGCCGCGTCGGCAACTGACCGAAGACCCGTTTCGACAGGAGAACACGCTGTGAGCGACTCCAGCCTGCGTCTGGTGTGGGTCTACCCCGACCTGCTGAGCACCTACGGTGACCAGGGCAACGTCCTGGTCACCGAGCGCCGGGCCCGCCAGCGGCGGGTGCCGGTCACCCGGATCGACGTGCGGTCCGACCAGCCGATCCCGACCTCGGGCGACATCTACCTGATCGGCGGCGGCGAGGACCGCCCGCAGCGGCTGGCCGCCGAGCGGCTGCGCCGCGACGGCGGGCTGAACCGCGCGGTCGACAACGGCGCGATCGTCTTCTCGGTGTGCGCCGGCTACCAGATCATCGGCAACGAGTTCGTCAACGACCTCGGCCGCCCCGAGCCGGGCCTGGGCCTGCTGGACGTGGTCAGCGTCCGCGGCGAGGGCGCGCGCTGCGTCGGCGACGTGCTGGCCGACATCGACCCCGAGCTCGGCCTGCCCCCGCTGACCGGCTTCGAGAACCACCAGGGCGTCACGCACGTCGGCAAGGCGGCCCGCCCGCTGGCCCGGACCCGCTTCGGCAACGGCAACGGAACCGGCGACGGGACCGAGGGCGCGTACAACGAGACCGTCTTCGGCACCTACATGCACGGCCCCGTCATGGCCCGCAACCCGCAGATCGCGGACATGCTGATCAAGCTCGCGATGGACGTCAGGGCGCTGCCGCCGGTCGACGACCAGTGGTACGAGGCGCTGCGCGCGGAACGCATCGCGGCGGCGACCCAGCCGGCCTGAGGCCCGCAGCGTCGCGGGCCGGACCGGGGGACGACGGGGCCGGGGCCGGGTGGTGTCCGCACTGCGGGCGGCGTTTCCGCCGCCCGCGCCCGGCTCGATAACGTAGGCACCAGCGGTGCGCGTAGCCGCGGGTCCATCCGGACGACGAGGTCCGGCGCCCGGATCGATCATTCAGGAGTAACCAGCAAATGCGTATTGGTGTGCTGACGAGCGGCGGCGACTGCCCCGGGCTCAACGCCGTCATCCGGTCGGTCGTGCACCGCGCGGTCGTCGACCACGGGGACGAGGTCATAGGCTTCCACGACGGGTGGAAGGGTCTCCTCGAGTGCGACTACCGCAAGCTCGACCTGGACGCGGTCGGCGGCATCCTGGCCCGCGGCGGCACCATCCTCGGCTCCTCCCGGGTGCGCCCCGAGCACCTGCGGGACGGCGTCGAGCGGGCCAGGGGCCACGTCGCCGACCTCGGTCTCGACGCGATCATCCCGATCGGCGGCGAGGGCACCCTCAAGGCCGCCCGGCTCCTGTCCGACAACGGCCTGCCGATCGTGGGCGTGCCCAAGACGATCGACAACGACATCGCCTCCACCGACGTCACCTTCGGCTTCGACACCGCCGTCACGGTGGCCACCGAGGCACTGGACCGCCTGAAGACCACCGCCGAGTCGCACCAGCGCGTGCTCATCGTCGAGGTCATGGGGCGGCACACCGGCTGGATCGCCCTGCACTCCGGCATGGCGGCCGGCGCGCACGCGATCGTCGTCCCGGAGCGCCCCTTCGACATCGGCGAGCTGACCAGGATGGTCGGCGAGCGCTTCTCGGCGGGCAAGAAGTTCGCGATCGTCGTGGTCTCCGAGGGCGCGAAGCCGCGCGAGGGCACGATGGACTTCGAGTCCGGCGTCAAGGACGTCTACGGGCACGAGCGCTTCACCGGCATCGCCACCCGGCTCTCGATCGAGCTGGAGGAGCGGCTGGGCAAGGAGGCCCGCCCGGTCATCCTCGGCCACGTGCAGCGCGGCGGCACCCCCACCGCCTACGACCGGGTGCTGGCCACCCGCTTCGGCTGGCACGCCGTCGAGGCCGCGCACAACGGCGACTTCGGCATGATGACGGCGCTGCGCGGCACCGACATCACGCTGGTCCCGCTGTCCGAGGCCGTCGAGCACCTCAAGACCGTCCCGGCCGAGCGCTACGTCGAGGCCGAGTGCGTGCTGTGACGCGCTGATCACGTTCCTGGAACCGCCCCCGGTCGCGAGCACGGCCGGGGGCGGTTCTAGTCTGGTGCGGGCGCACCCGCCCCAACCGGCACATTGCCGACGGCGGAGTGCGTGCGGCAGGCGCGACAGGAGAGTGACGGATGGACCACGGCGGACACGGGATGACGACGGAGCTCCCGCCGTTCACCCTCGGCCGCGGGCTCGAGTTCAGCGGGGATCCGGTCTTCCTGGCCGGCTGCGTGCTCGCGCTCGTGCTCTACGGCTGGGGGGTCGTACGGCTGTGGCGGCGCGGTGACCGCTGGCCGGCCGGCCGGGTCGTCGCCTTCGTCGCCGGGGTGCTCTCCATCGCCCTGGTGATGTGCACCGCGCTGAACGACTACGGCATGGCCATGTTCAGCGTCCACATGGTGCAGCACATGGTCGTCAGCATGGTCTCGCCCATCCTCCTGCTGCTGGGCGCCCCGGTGACGCTGACGCTGCGGGCGCTGCCGACGGCGGGACGCGGCCGCAGGGGCCCGCGTGAGCTGCTGGTGGCGCTGCTGCACAGCCGCTACCTGCGGGTGATCACGCATCCGGCGTTCACCATCCCGCTCTTCATCGCCAGCCTGTACGGGCTCTACTTCACCCCGCTGTTCGACACCCTCATGGGCAGCCGGCCCGGACACATCGCGATGATGGCCCACTTCCTCGCCGTGGGCCTGGTCTTCTTCTGGCCGATCATGGGCGTGGACCCGGGACCGAGCCGGCCGAGCCATGTGATGCGGATCCTGGAGCTGTTCGCCGGGATGCCGTTCCACGCCTTCTTCGGCATCGCCCTGATGATGGCGAGCGAGCCGATGATCGGCGCCTTCCAGCACCCGCCCGCCTCGCTGGGGATCGACGCGCTGGACGACCAGACCGCGGCCGGCGGCATCGCGTGGGCGTTCAGCGAGATCCCGTCGGTGATCGTCCTGGTGGCGCTGCTGATCCAGTGGTACACCTCCGACCAGCGCCAGGCCCGTCGCAAGGACCGCGCCGCGGACCGCGACGGCGACGCGGAACTGGCAGCCTACAACGCGTACTTGGCATCCTTGGAGGCACGGGGTCGCGGCTGACGGGGCCGCCCGCCGCGAAGGGAGGCCCGTGATGGGCGACCAGGTACGGATATCGGGCGACGCACTGCAGTTGCCGGGCGGCGTCACGGTGCGCTTCATGCGCACGCTGCGGCTGCCGGAGACGGGGACGCACCCGCTCCCACCCGGGCTCGGCACCTTCCCGCTGCGCCGGGTGTCGGACCACCCCGGCACCGCGCCCCAGGAGTGGCTCGCGCGGGGCGGCGTGATGCTCCCCGTCTACCAGCGCGAGGCCATGTGGCTCAGCTTCTCGGCCTCCGCGCCGGCCGCGCTCCAGGTGGGCGTCGGCAAGGTGTGCGCGGTGTCGGGGCGGCCGTGGAACGACCGGCTGTCGCAGGACACGCAGAACTACGTCGTACTGCCGCGGCAGCCGTGGCTGGACGGCATCAACTCCGGCTCCGGGACGATCCGGCAGTTCGTGGCCGTGCCGCTGGGCCTGGGCGCGACCGTCGAGGGCCAGGTCAGCGGCGAGGAGGTCTGGGGCGGGGTGCAGTTGCAGGTGACCGAACTCGGCGAGGAGCAACTCGCGGCGTGGCGGGCGGAGCAGCGGCGCCGGGAGAGCACCCGTCGCGCGGCCTTCAGCGGCTACAGCGGTGCGCCGGGCGCCATGCCGATGGCCGCCCCGGCGGCCGCTCCGCCGCCGGCCCCGGGGAGCGCGCCGCGTCCGGGCGGAGGGGGCGGAGGCGCCAAGCGCTCCCCCGTCTCCATGGGGCTGGGCGCGGGCGGCCGGATGCGGCAGGAGGTCTACCGGGACGACCGCAAGCCCTCCGACTGGCGTGCGGAGCCCTCGGGCCGGGTATTCGTCCACCTCACGACGGTGCCGGAATGGCGCCGCATCACCGGCGAGCCGGCGCCTCCCTCCCCGGTGAACCGCGCCGCGTACACCGCCGCCGGGCTGCCCTGGTTCGACTACTACGACGCCGACGCCGAGGACCTGGCGGCGCCGGGCACACTCACCCAGGTGAAGCCGGTCGGTGACTGGCTCGGCGAGGACGAGTCGCCTTGGGTGGCACCGCATCCGGGTCAGCTGAAGCAATTGGGCGACGAGGGACAGGTCACCGACGGCGACTGGTAGCGCACGGCGGGCGGCGGCGGGACCATGGAGTCCGGGCCGCCGCCCCGCGGCCCCGGGGAGGAGCCGTCCATGCCCACACCTGCGAAGGCGATGATCACGTGCACGGTGGCGTGTCTGGTCGCCGTGACCGCCTACACGGTCGCACTCGGCCCCAACGGCTGGGTGTGGTTCGCCTGGGTCGTCCTCATGCTGGCCACGATCGGGGTGTTCGCGATCCGGACGCCCCGGTAGGCGCGCTGCGCGGCGCCCGAGGAGGGGCTGCCGCCGCCCGCGCCCGGCTCGACGGCGTCGTCGACGTGGTGCGGTCGGCCCGGCGGACGGCGAAACGCTCGACGTCGGACTGCCCGCGATCCCGCGGCCGCGCCCGTCACCCGGGCACCTGGTACGCGTCATTACGGTCGGTGCGGGGGACGCGCTCGCCGTAGAGGCGACCCGCCAGTTGTGCGCGCCGACAGGACGGCAGGGCCGGTGCCGCCGCCTGTCGGACGGGCACCCGAAGCCGGGGCCTCTCGTCGGGAACCACGGCGCCACGGGGCTCGGTCCGGGGCCGCCGCACGTCACAGGCCTTCGCGCACAGGGCTCAGCCGGTAGCCCGGGCCCGGGACCTCACCTCTCGGGAGCCGTGCGGCGCCCCGCAGACACCGACCGAGCCCCGCGGGCCCGTGCGGGGCCGTACGGGGCCGACGCCCGGCGAGACGACGCCCGCCCCTCCGGGCGAACGCGAGCCGGCCCGGGGCCGACGGCACACCCCGGCCCTCGCACACAGGGCTCGACCGGTAGCCCGGCCCGACCCACGACCTCACCATTCGGCAACCGTGCGGCCCCCGCCGCCCCCGACCGGCCCCCGCAAGAACCCGAGCCCAGGCCGGGCGGGGCCGGCCGCGTCTCAGGGGCGGGGCGCGGCGGCGTGGGCGTCGCGGGCGGCGATCGTCCCGAGGCGGCGCAGGTCGCCCGTGAGGTCACCGCTGCGGTCGAGGTGGGCCGGGACCAGCCTGCCCACGAGCCACCGGAACCAGCGGGGCGTGCTCCGCATGCGGTAGGTCTGCACCACCCGCGTCCCCGCGCCGGCCGGCTCCAGTTCGATGGTCCAGTCGGTGCTGTCGGGGAACAGCGGTGAGGGGATCGTGCGCCAGGTGATCAGGCGTGGGGCCTCGAACGCCACCACCTCGCAGACCCGGCTCCAGCGCATCAGCCCCGACCGGTTGTACCCGCGGAAGCGGACGCCCGTCGCCGCCGTGGTCGCCCCCCGCAGCCGGCCGACCCGGTGGCACTCGTGGCTCCACTCGCTGTTCCGGGTGACGTCCGCGACGACGCGCCACACCGCCTCGGCCGGCGCGTCGACGACCACCTCGCTGCGGCACGTCCGGGCGACGCCCCGCTCCGGCCGGTCGTTCCCGCCGTCACCGTTGCCGCTCTCGTCGTGCCTCATGCTTCTCCCCCTCGGTGCCGTGCCCCGTCGTCGTCCGTGTCGAGCAGCCGGTCGATGACACCGGCCGCCCACTGTTCGTACTGCTGCGGCGTCCAGCCGGAGAGCCCGGTCAGCAGCTGGTAGACCTCGACGCCGAGGACCGCCCACACCCCGTCCAGCTCCTGCGGGGTCACCGCGCGCCCCGTGACGAGGGTCATGCCCTGCTCGATGCTGATGCGGCGGCGGCGCTGGTTGTCCCGCAGCTTCTCGGCCAGGTCGTCGTTCGAGGCGGCGGCCTCACGCAGCGCGAGGTGCACACCGGCGGTGCGCCGGTGGATCGCGGTGACCAGTCGCGCGGCGGCGGCGATCCGCTCCTGCCGCGTCCCGGCCGCGAGCCCGGCGAACTCCGGGCGTTCGGCGAGCGTTTCGGGGCGCGCGTCGCCGACGACGGCGACGTCGAGCGCGGCCATCAGCAGTTCGCCCTTGGACCGGAAGCCCGCGTACACCGTCTCGACCGACACCCCGGCCTCGCGGGCGACGTCGCGCATCCCGGTGGCCGCCCAGCCGCGCTCGCCGAACAGCCGGACGGCCGCGGCCAGCACGACGGCCCGTGTCTCCCCGGCCTGTTGCTCCCGTCGCGGCGAGCGGTAGGTGCGCCGCGCCCGGGGTGCCTCCTCCGTCATGAACGCGCCGTCCCGTTCGCCGCGGCACCCTGCGGGCGCCACCATTCCGCGCGCCGGCGCCGGTAGGCGCGGGCGAAGCCGTACAGCAGGATGAAGCGCGGGACGGGCGGCACCAGGCGGACCACGATCCGGTGCCCTTCGGGGTCGATGTCGTCGAGCAGCCAGTGCCCCTCGATGCCGAGCTGCGTGAACGACTTGGACTTGACGTTGTACCGCTGGTCCCAGGCGTGCCAGTCGTCCTGGGTGAGGGCGGCCGAGACGACCGGCATGGCCTCGGCGACCTCACGCTCCAGGTGCGGAACGAGGACGGCCGTCAACGAGTCCAGCGCGGCGAGGAGTCTGACGCGCGCCTCCTCCGAGGCCGTCTCCGCGTACCGCCGCGCCGCGTCCGTCACGGTCACGGCCGCCGGGGTGATCCGGCGGTGGTCGGCGTCCAGGGACTCCAGCAGCGGCCCGGCCGCCGGGTCGCGTTCGAGCACCAGCGGCCACAGGCCGTCGTCCTCACCGGTGTGGTGCGCGTGCAGGAACTCCATCAGCCACACGACGTGCCGGCCGAGCGCGCTCCCCTGCCGCAGTCCCGGATACGGCGCGGAGGCCAGCACCGTCCGCGTGCGCTCCAGGTCGCGGCGCAGCGCGCCGTGCACGATCCCCATCATCCGCGTGTCCGCGGGAGCGGAACCCGTCGTCCCCATCTCGCCCTCCCCATCGCCTTCCTGTTCGGAGACTAGGACCGGGGATGTTTTCATTACAAGGTCGTTCCGGTGAATTCTGGGACCGTGGGCACCACCACCCCTCACACCCCCGTCCCTCGTCCGCCTCCCGTCACGGAGGCGACCACCTTGGCGACGACGGCCGTCACGACGAGGCTCCCGGCGAGGACCATGCCGACGCCGACCACGAAGAGGCCGCTGGAGTCGTCCGACCAGTCGACGAAGGCGGCGACGGTCAGCCCGAGCGTGGTGCCGAGCACGGCGGCCGTGACGAGGCCGCGGGACGCGGCCCAGCACACGAGTACCAGCAGGGTCAGAACCAGTCCTGCGACCTGCCAGGCCTCGTAGGGACCGGTCACGGTGCCGTCGGGCCGCACGTCACGGTGCCGGTCCCAGCCCAGCCAGGCGGCCCAGTCGGCGGACGCGGCGACCGCCAGGAGGAGGAACGGCAACAACCGGGAAGCGGGATTCGCTGTCGATGGGCGCATGGGCCGAGCGTCCCGCCTCGCCCGCGCGCCGAACAGAGCGCGCGTACTCAGCTCCGCCCGAGTACCTGCCCCGACGTGGCGGCCGCCGGGGGCCCGGCCTCAGCCCGCCGCGGCGTGGCGTGCGAGACCGGAGACGAGGAGGTCGAGGCCGAACTCGAAGCGCTCGTCGCCCTCGTCGCGCATCAGGGCGTCGACCATGCCCGTGATGTGCGGGAAGCGCTCGGGGGGCAGTGAGCCGAAGTACTCGCGGATGCGGGCGATCTGCTCGTCGAGGGTGACGCCCGTCCCGCCCGGGCCCTGGTTGCGCAGGCTCTCCTCGACCGCGGTGGCGGTGACGAAGAGCGCGAGGGCGTCCACGCCGTAGGCGCAGACCTGGTCGGAGAGGCCGCCGGCCTTGAGGATCGCGAGCATCGCCTCGGCGTTGAGGAGGGCGTTGGGCCCGAAGGGGATGCCCTGGCCGATCGCGGCGCGCGCCAGGTCCCGGTGGGCGACGAGGACGCGGCGGCCCTGGCGGGCCATCTCCTTGATCTGCTCCTGCCACCGCGCCGGATCGGGCTCGGGGCGGACCACGTCGGCCTGGATGCGGTCCAGGAGCAGTTCGAGCAGCTCCTCCTTGTTGGCCACGTGCGCGTAGAGCGAGGCGGCGCCGGTGTCCAGTTCCTGGGCGACCCTGCGCATGCTCAGGGCGTCCAGGCCCTCGGTGCCGACGACGTGGAGGGCCGCCGTGACGATCGCCTCGCGGCTGAGGCTGCGGCGGGGGGCCTTCCTGCGCTCGGCGCGCCAGGGCGGGACGGGGACCGATGTCACGTGCTGCGTACCTCCGGGAGCGGACCACGGACAGCGTACTTGACACGAACACCGTTCGTTATCTAGAACACTGTTCGTTCGGAACGAACGGCGTTCGTTCGCCACGCCCCGGTCCCGTGGAGGCCTCCATGAGCACCCAGTCCCTCTCCCCGCCCGCTCCGCCGGCCACGGGCCATCCCCTGCGCAGGCTCGGGCTGGCCGTCATCCTCGCCGTCGAGATCATGGACCTGCTCGACGCGACGATCGTCGGCGTCGCCTCGCCCTCGATCCGCGCGGACTTCGGCGGCAGCTCCACGCAGATCCAGTGGATCACCGCCGCCTACACGCTGGCCTTCTCCGTGCTGATGATCACCGGGGCACGGCTCGGCGACATCGTCGGCCGCCGGCGGATGTTCCTCACCGGGCTCGCCGGGTTCACCGTGTGCTCCGCGCTGTGCGCGGCCGCGGGCTCCGCGGGGACGCTGATCGGCGGACGGGCCGCGCAGGGGCTGTTCGCCGCGATGATGGTGCCGCAGGGCCTCGGCATCCTGCGCCAGATGTTCCCGCCGAAGGAGCAGGGGGCGGCCTTCGGCGCGTTCGGGCCGGTCATGGGGCTCGCCGCGGTCGCCGGGCCGGTACTCGGCGGCTTCCTCACCGACGCGGACCTGTTCGGCTCCGGCTGGCGTTCGGTGTTCCTGATCAACGTCCCGATCGGCGTCGTCGCCTTCGCCGTCGCCCTGCGCATCCTGCCCGAGGGCCGCTCGGCGCACGCGGCACGGCTGGACCTGCCGGGTTCCGCGCTGGTCAGCCTCGGGGTGCTCATGCTGGTCTACCCGCTGGTGCAGGGCCGCGACCTGGGCTGGCCGCTGTGGACGTACCTGTCGATGGCGGGCGCGGTCCCGGTGCTCGCCCTCTTCGCCCGGTACCAGCGGCGGCTGGTGGCGCGGGGCGGTTCGCCGCTCGTGGAGCCCGGGCTCTTCCGCCACCGCGGCTTCTCCGCCGCGCTCCTGGTCGGCGTCGTCTTCTTCGCGGCGGTCAGCGGGCTGATGCTGGTGCTCACCCTGCACCTTCAGGTCGGGCTCGGCTACAGCGCCCTGCACGCGGGGGCCTCGATGATCCCCTGGTCCGCCGGCACGGTCGTGGGCGCGGTGCTGTCCGGTGCCGTCCTCGGCCCGAAGTACGGCCGGCGCACCATCCAGGCGGGCTTCGCGCTGTCGGCGGTGGCCGTCGCCGCGCTGGCACTCACCGTGCACCTGGCGGGCGAGGGCGCGACGACCTGGCAGCTGCTGCCGGCCCTGCTGCTGAACGGCTTCGCGATGGGCCTGGTCATGGCGCCGTTCTTCGACATCGCCCTCGCCGACGTCGAGGAGCGCGAGACCGGCTCGGCCTCCGGCGTCCTCAACGCCGTGCAGCAGCTGGGCGGTTCGATCGGCGTCGCGGTGCTCGGCACGGCGTTCTTCTCGTACGCGGCGGACGGCGGCACGGTGCCCGCGACCCAGTGGACGGCGCTCATGGCCGCGGTGGCGTTCGTCGCGGCGCTGGCGGCCGCCTTCCTGCTGCCCCGCCGCGCCCGCGAGGACGCGACGGGACACTGAGGGCCGCGGGGGCCCGGGGGCCTCGGGCGGTGTGCGGGGGCAGCCCGTACCGGGGAACCAGGTCTCGTCTCCGGAGGAGCAGTTGCCCCGGCCTCCGGAGGCGAGACCCTGGGCCTGGTCGCCGCTGATGGACGAGCCGCCGGAGTCGCCCGGTTCGGCGCACACGTTCGTCGTGGTCAGACCGTACGCGCTGCCCCGGCTGTCGTCGACGGTCGCGTTCCTCGCCACGACCGTGCCGCAGTGCCCGTGCGCGGTCGACCCGGCCGTACACGGCGGCGCCGGACCGGGCGCAGTGCCCGGCTGTGACGAGGCCCCCGTGGCCGGGGAAGCCGGCGGGCGTGCCGGCCCGGTGACGCACGGCGCCCGCCGCGCCTAGACTGACCATCCTCGAACCGCGTTGTGACCTGGCAGAACGCCGCCCCGGAGCCGATCGGCGCCAGTTGGGAGTCAGTCCGTGTTCTACTACGTGCTCAAGTACGTGGTCCTCGGCCCGCTGTTGCGGGTGCTGTTCCGCCCGAGGATCGAGGGCATGGAGAACATCCCGGAGGAGGGCGCGGCGATCGTCGCGGGCAACCACCTGTCGTTCTCCGACCACTTCCTGATGCCCGCGATCCTGCCGCGCCGGATCACCTTCCTGGCCAAGGCCGAGTACTTCACCGGCACCGGCCTCAAGGGACGGCTGACCGCGGCCTTCTTCCACAGCATCGGGCAGATCCCGGTCGACCGCTCCGGCGGCAAGGCCGGCGAGTCGGCGATCCGCGAGGGGATGAAGGTGCTCGCCAAGGGCGAACTCCTCGGCATCTACCCCGAGGGCACCCGCTCCCACGACGGCCGTCTCTACAAGGGCAAGGTCGGCGTGGCCACCATGGCCATCCGCGCCGGGGTCCCGGTGGTCCCCTGCGCGATGATCGGCACGTACGAGATCCAGCCCGCCGGCCGCCGGCTGCCCCGCATCAAGCCGGTGACCATCCGCTTCGGCGAGCCGCTGGAGTTCTCCCGCTTCGAGGGGATGGACAACGAGCGCTACGTGGTGCGCTCGGCCACGGACGAGATCATGTACGCCATCCTCTCGCTCTCCGGGCAGGAGTACGTCGACCGCTACGCCGCCGAGGTCAAGGCGGAGCAGCAGGGCCAGTCCGGCATCGGCTCCCGGCTGCGCCGCAGCGCCTGACCGGCCGCACCCTGCACCGGCCGCACCCGGCCGGTTGCGCCCTGCGCGGATCCGCGCAGGGCGAACGCCCCTGGCCCCGCCGTCACCGGCCCGCCTAGCGTCGCCGTCATGACGGGAACTGCGTTCGTGATCGGGGCGACGGGACAGATCGGCCGGGCGGCGGTGCGCGCCCTCGCCGAGGACGGCTGGGAGGTGCGGGCCGCCTCCCGCGGGGGCGGCGGTGAGGTGGAGTGGCCCGAAGGGGTCCGGCCGGTGGCCCTGGACCGCGAGGACACCGCGGCGCTGACGGCGGCGCTCGGCGAGGGCTGCGACGTGCTGCTGGACTGCGTCGCCTACGGCCCGGAGCACGCCCGGCAGCTGACGGGGCTGGCGGATCGCATCGGCTCGGCGGTCGTCGTGTCCAGTTGCTCCGTGTACGAGGACGGCCGGGGCCGCAGCCTCGACACCGACGGGGAGCCGGGCGGCGCGCCCCTCTTCCCGGTGCCCGTCACGGAGACGCAGCCGGTGCTGGCCCCCGGCGAGGGCGGCTACTCGGCGCGCAAGGTGGCGCTGGAGCGCGACCTCCTCGCGGCGGAGGGACGGTTGCCGGTCACCCTGCTGCGCGCCGGGGCGGTGCACGGCCCGCACAGCCTGCGGCCCAGGGAGCTGTACTTCGTCAAGCGGGCCGTGGACCGGCGGCCGTTCCGGGTGCTCGCGTACGGCGGGAGGAGCCGTTTCCACCCGGTGCACGCCGCCAACCTCGCCGAGCTGGTGCGGCTGGCCGCCCGGCGTCCCGGCTCCCGGGTGCTCAACGCCGGCGACCCGTACGCCCCGACGGTGGCGGAGATCGCCGACGCGATCGACACGGTGCTGGGCCACGAGGCGCAGACGTACGCCGTGGACGGACCTCCCCCGGCGAAGAACGTCGGCGACACCCCGTGGACCACGGCGCACCCCTTCGTGCTGGACATGTCGGCCGCGGAGCGCGAGCTGGGCTACCGCGCCGTGACCGGCTACGCGGAGTCGCTGCCGGAGAACGTGGCCTGGCTGGTGGAACGGCTCGGCGGGCGGGACTGGCGGGAGGCCTTCCCCGTCCTTGCGTCGACCTACGACCGCTTCGGCGACCTGTTCGACTACGAGGCCGAGGACCGCTGGCTGGCCGCCGGAAAACCCCTGGCCGGGCCCCGGGAGGCCGATTAGCCTCGGGGCGTGGGAAGGGAACGGACATGAGCGCGCGGCTGAGGGCCCTCGCCAAGGAGACGGAAGGCCTCGTCGCGACCGGCCGCTACCGGACGGCACGCGGTGTCGAAGTGGCGATCGGCGAGGCCGTCGAACGGGCCGTGCGGGGGACGCGGATGTACGGCCCCGGCCCCGTCGATCCCGGCCCCTGCACCTGCGCGCCAAGCGGCGGGCCCACGGCCTTCGCGGTGACCGGCGAGGACAGCCTGCGGGCGGCACGCCGTCTGGTGCGGGAGGCGCCGGGGACGCCGGTCGCCGTGCTGAACTTCGCCTCGGCGCGCAATCCCGGCGGCGGCTACGTCAACGGTGCGCAGGCCCAGGAGGAGGCGCTGTGCCGGGCGTCGGCGCTGTACACGACGCTGCTCACGGTGCGGGAGTTCTACGACTGGCACCGCGCCGACCGCAGCCCCTTCTACAGCGACCGGGTGATCCACTCCCCCGGCGTCCCGGTCTTCCGCGACGATCACGGCGTCCTGCTTGACGAGCCGTTCGAGGCCGGCTTCCTCACCTCCGCCGCACCCAACGCGGGGGTGATCGCCCGTCAGGACCCGGCGGCCGTGGAGCGGGTACCCGCCGCGCTGGTGTCGCGGGCGGGCAGGGTGCTCGAGGTCGCGGCGGCGCACGGCTACCCCTCCCTGGTGCTGGGCGCCTGGGGCTGCGGGGTGTTCCGCAACGACCCGGCGGCGGTCGCCGCCGCCTTCCGCGAGCACCTCGGGCCGGGCGGGCGGTTCGCCGGCCGCTTCGGCCGCGTCGTCTTCGCCGTACTGGACCGGCGCGCGGACTCGCCCACCCGGGCCGCCTTCGCCGCCGCCTTCCCCGGGTAGAGGAGTCACATGAACGACAAGCGCAACATCGACACCGTGATGGACGCCGTGGACCAGAAGTGGATGCCGCACGTCCTCGCCGAGGTCAACGAGTACGACGTCAAGGTCGCCGACGTCGAGGGCGACTTCCCCGAGCACGCGCACGCGGACACCGACGAGTTCTTCCTCGTGCTCGCCGGACGGCTGCACCTGGAACTGCCGGACCGCACCGTGACGCTGGGCCCGCACGAGGTGTTCACCGTGCCCCGCGGCGTCCCGCACCGGCCGCGTGCCGAGGAGGGCACCCGGATCCTGATGTTCGAGCCGCGCGGCACCGTCAACACCGGTGACGGCAACGAGGGTTCCGGCACGACCGGGGTGCGGCTCGGTTAGTCCCGGACGCGGGCCCCGAAACGCCGGACGGCCCCGCCGCGCCCCTCAGGGGTGCGGCGGGGCCGTCCGGCCTCGTACCGGGTGGGTCAGCTCGTGGGCGGCACCGGCGCGGCGTGCGGGGCGCACGTCACGTCGGACCGGTCGAGCCTGCCCGTCACGAAGTAGCCGGTGACGCGGTCGTTGACGCAGGGGTTGACCAGGCCGGTGACACCGTGCGAACCGGCGCCCTTCTCGGTGATCATCAGCGAGCCCTTGAGCCGCTTGTGCAGCTCCACGGCGCCCGTGTACGGGGTCGCCGCGTCACGGGTGCTCTGGACGATCATGACGCGCGGCAGGCCGTGGCCGGTCCGCACCTCCACCGGGGTCCGCTGCGGGACGCCCCAGGTGGCGCACGGCAGGTTCATCCACGCGTTGGACCAGGTCAGGAACGGGTACTTGGCGTGCAGCCGGGTGTTGTCGCGGTCCCAGGTGCGCCAGTCGCGCGGCCACTTGGCGTCGGTGCACTCCACCGCCGTGTAGACCGCGTTGCCGTTCTCCGAGGCGGCGTTGCCCGCGGTGTCCGACAGGTCGGGGGCCGCGGCGTCGACCAGCGCCTGGGTGTCGCCGCCGAGGTAGGCGCTCCAGATGCCGGCCACGGCCGCCCACGACGAGTCGTAGTACGGGGCGCTCTGGAAGAGGCCCAGCAGCTCGGCCGGGCCCACGACCCCGCCGATGGGGTGCGCCTTGGCGGTGGCCCGCAGCTTCTCCCACTGCGCCTGGACCTTCGCCGGGGTGTTGCCGATGTGGTAGACGGAGTCGTACTTCGCGACCCAGGCCTTCCAGTCGTTCCAGCGGCCCTCGAAGGCGACGTCCTGGTCGAGGTTGTTCTGGTACCAGATCTGGTCGCGGGACGGGTTCACGACGCTGTCGACGACCATGCGGCGCACGTGCGTCGGGAAGAGCGTGGCGTAGACGGCGCCGAGGTAGGTGCCGTAGGAGACGCCGAGGTAGTTGAGCTTCCGCTCGCCGAGGGCGGCGCGGACGACGTCGAGGTCACGGGCGGTGTTGGCCGTCGTCATCTGCGACAGCATCGCGGCGCCGGTGCGCTCCTTGCAGCCTTCCGCGTACTCGGCGGCCAGCTTGCGCTGCGCCCTCTTGTCGGCCTCGCTGTCCGGGACCGGGTCGGCCTTGGGGGCCTTCACGAACTCCTGCGGGTCGGCGCAGGAGATGGGGGCGGAGTGGCCGACGCCGCGCGGGTCGAAGCCGACGAAGTCGTAGGCCTTGGCGGTCGCCGCCCAGATCGGGTTCTTGGTCGTCACGCGGAGCGGGAAGCGCATGCCGGAACCACCGGGCCCGCCCGGGTTGTAGATGAGGGCGCCCTGGCGCTCGCCGGCGGTGCCGGTGTTGCCGACGCGGTCCACCGCGATCCTGATCGTCTTGCCGTACGGCTTGGCGTAGTCGACGGGTACGGTCACCCAGCCGCACTGGACGGGGCTCGCGATACCCCAGTCCGCGGGGCAGTCGGCCCAGTCGATGCCCTTCCGGGCCGCGTGCGCGGCGGCGATCCGTACGCCCTTGGCCTCGGCGTCACCGCTGTGTCCGTCGTGTCCGTGGGTCGCCGGCGCACTGTGGGCGACCGCGGTCTGCGGTGCCGCCGTGGCGACGGTGCCGGCTATGAGGGCCGCGGTCAGCCCGAGCACGGCGGTGCGTCTCACCATGAACTCCCCCTGCTGTTGGTGCCGCTCGTGGCGGCCCGATCACAACTGCAGGGGGATCCTTTCGCCCGGAAGGGCTCCGGGAGAAGATCCCATGAGCGTTTCTTTACCAACCCATAAGGTGGAAGAAGCGGTTGGCGGCCTGCTCGGGGCACCGGCGGCTCCGGCCGGAAGAGGCTCACCAGGTGACGGTGGCCGGGGAGTTCGGCGACGCGGGGTTCACGGTCAGGGTCGTGGACCGGTGAACGGCAGGCCGTACGCCGCCAGGTCGGCGAGCAGGTGCCCGGGCGCGGGAGCCCGGGGCGGGACGGAGGCCGCCCTCGTGACCGGCGAGCGAGCAGGCGAGCGCCGTCCTCGGCCGCGGGGTCGTCCTCCGCATGGCGGGCGGCGCCGTCGCCGCGAACGTACGGGGAAGGGGATGCCCCGTTCCGGCTCGCTGCGGTCGTACGGGCTGCCGGGCACCGCCCGCATCGCGCCGAAACCGTCGACGGCGGACTCCTCCGCCGCCGCGGCGGTGGGAGCGGACGGACTCGGAGCGGTCCCCGGCCGGCGATGCGGGCGGTGGACGCGGCCCGGGGGCCGCCGACCGCTTCGGTCGTGCCCCGCGTCCTCCGGCCCGGTGCGGCATCAGGACGGTGGTCGGGGCCGAGGAGCGCCCGCCGGGGAGGGCTTCGGGACGGGCGGGGGGCGCCACGAGGGGCCCGAGGCCCGCACCGTGGCCGGAACCCGTCAGGTCCGGGCTCGGCCCGGCGCTGCCGCCTCGTTCCGCGGCCGAGGGGGCGGCCGGCGTCGCCGCGGTGCCGCACAGCGTACGGAAGGGCCGCACCACGACGGCGCGGGCAGGGCGGCGGCGGTACCGACCGGCCTGCCGGCCGGGGCCCGGTGCCGTGGCCCCGGGTGCCGCTCACCCGATCGGCCCAGCGCCTTTTGCCCCGCCCGGGTGAGGGCCGCACAGTCGAGTGACGGCGGTAACCAGGCGCCCCATCCCCCGGGATGGACGAGGCGGTCCCCCGGGCGACCGTCCCGGGACCCGGCTCGACGGCCCTGCCAAGGCGGTCCCGTACCGCCCCGTGCGACCGAGGTCCCTTCCGGGCCCCACGCCACCGTCCCGAGCGCGGCCACGGGCCTCCGCCCGGCACGGCCCGCGGCGTGCGCACGGTCCTCGCGCCCCCCAAGGATCGAGGTCCCATGGACAGCACCCCGAAGACACGCGTCGTTCTGCGGATTCGGCTCCACGAGGGCACGGGCGATCAGTATGCGGCGGCATACGACCTCGTGCACCGCGGCATCGTCAACGCCGACGGCTTCATCAGCTCGCAGTTGTGCCGGTCCCACGCCGACCCCGACAGCTGGATCGTGACCAGTGAGTGGCGGTCGCTGGACCAGTACCTCGCGTACCTGGCGAGCGAGGACTTCAAGGCGCGGCGCGTCGGGCTGCGGGAGCTGGTCCTCGAGCACGAGTCGACGCAGTACTCGGTCGTCGCCGACGTGAAGCCCTGACGCGGCGCCGGTTCCGGCCCCCGGGGCGGCTGCTCGGGTTCAAGTGGCCGCCCCGGGGGCCGGTCCGCGGGCGCGTCAGCGCCAGCGGTACAGCTCCTTGAGCCGGTTCACGACGATGTTGAAACGGCCCCGGTCGAGCGCGCAGGCCTCGCGGCGCATGCCGTCGGGGTGGACGCGCAGCACCCGGTCGACGTTCACCCAGGACGCACGGCCGGACTTGTCCCACGGGCCGGAGCCGATGGCGACCCACTCGCGGTCGTCGTTGTGCTCCTTGCTGGAGAGCTGCACCGCGAGCAGCGTGTCGGTCCGCTCCCGCGCGACGACGAGGACCGGGCGGTCCTTGCCGCGGCCGTCGTTCTCCTCGTAGGGGACCCAGGTCCAGACGATCTCGCCCGGGTCGGGGTCGCCGTCGTGGGCGGGCGCGTACTCGGTGCGGACGGGGCCGACCTGCTCCGGCTGTGCCTCGGTGGTCGCGCTGGGGCCGTAGCGGCCGGGGTTCTCGGTGTCTATGGACGTCACGGGGCCACGCTAGCCGACAGCATCCGGCGCAGGCACAGCCCGTCCGGCGCGAGCGCGGTCAGCAGCGCGGCGGGACCGGCCAGCGGCGTCAGCACGGCCTCCCCGCGCTCCGCGTCCCGTACCGGTACCCGTGCCTGCGCCGGCTTGTCGGCGAACGCCGGGTCGACGACGAGCAGTTGGCCCACGGCACGGTGGGTGTGCAGGACGGCGGGCCCAGCCCACGCCCCCGCGCCCGGCCCGAAGGACAGCTCCTGGTCCAGCAGCGGACGGCCGCCGATCCGTACCGTGAGGCGGGTGGTGAGCCGGCCCGGCCGCTCCCCCGCGCGGCCGAGGATCTGCTCCTCGCGCAGCAGCAGGCGCGCGCCCGGGGCGAGTTCGGCCCTGGTGGTCATGTGCAGGTCGCTGCCCTGCGCGGCGATCAACGGCTCGGGCAGCCAGTGCAGTTCGGCGCCCTCCCCGACGGTGAGCCGTACGTCGTAGCGCGCTTGCTCCCCGTCGCGGCCGGGCAGCGCCACGGTGGCCGCCGCCGCGTCCACGTGCAGCACGGCGCCCGGCGCGGCGGTGACGTGCACGGCCAGCCGGTCGCCGCCGAGCGGTGCGGTCATGGCGCCGACGACCGTCACCCGGGCCGCCCGTCCGTCGGCGGACCGCGTACGGCGGAGCGCGAGCGGCCCCTCGCCGGTGAGTTCGGGCAGCGCGGTGCCGCCGCGGCCGTCCGGGACGGCGGTGATCCGCGCGGTGGCGTGGACGCCGCTCACGCGGGGACCGCGGCCCATGCCGCGAGCCGCGTACGGACCCACGCGGCGACGGGGGCGACGCCGTCCTCGGCGACCAGGGAGGTGAAGACCACCGGCAGGTCCCCGCGCTGCCGCTGTGCGTCGCGCGCCATGCGGCCGAGGTCGGAGCCGACGTAGGGGGCGAGGTCGGCCTTGTTGACCACCAGCAGGTCGGCCGTGGTGACCCCGGGACCGCCCTTGCGCGGGATGTCGTCGCCGCCGGCGACGTCGATGACGAAGACCTGGGCGTCGACCAGGCCCTTCGAGAAGGTGGCGGTGAGGTTGTCGCCGCCGGACTCCACCAGGACGAGGTCCAGCGGCCCGACGGTGTCCTCCAGTTCCTCCACGGCCTCGAGGTTGGCGGAGATGTCGTCGCGGATCGCGGTGTGCGGGCACGCGCCGGTCTCCACGGCGGCGATCCGCTCGGGCGGCAGGACGGCCTCGCGCAGGAGGAAGTCGGCGTCCTCGCGGGTGTAGATGTCGTTGGTGACGACGGCGATGGACAGTTCGTCGCGCAGCGCGCGGCACAGCGCGGCGACGGTGGCGGTCTTGCCCGAGCCGACCGGGCCGCCCAGGCCGATGCGCAGGGCGCGGCGGCTGCCGTCGGGGCGGGCGGTCGGGCCGGCCCAGGCGTGCCGCTGCGGGAGGACGGTGTGGTCGTGGTCGAGGTGCATGGGCTCCCCCTAGGAGGCGAAGAGGCGGACGGGCCACCCGGCGTGGGCCTCGGCGTACACGTCGAGCAGGGGCGCGCAGGCGGACGGCAGGGCGTCGGTGCCCTCGGTGAGGCAGCGGTGCGCGGCGTCGGCGGCCCGGGCGGCGACCTCGTCCAGGTCCGGGGCGAGCCGGGCGAGGACGGCGGTCACCGCGAACGGGTCGAGGCTCAGCAGGCGTAGGGCGGCGGTGGCCGGGCCGGTCACGGCCTCGTACGCCGCCGCGTGGGCGGCGTCCGGCGGGGCGAGGCCCGCGGCCCCGGCCGTCACGCCGAGGACGACGGGCTGGTGGGCGCCCCGCGGCCGGGCGGCGGCGAGCGCGTCGAGTCCAGGTGACGGCCAGGCGGCGCGGGCGGCGCGCATCATCTGGCGGCCGAGGCGGCGGGCGCTCCGCCGCAGCGCGGGCGAGGGGGTGCGGGCATCGGCGGCCTCGTCCAGGGCGAGCGGGTCGGCGCCCGCCGCGGCCGCGGCGGCGAGCGCCGCGGCCACCAGGCCCGTGGTGTGCAGCCTGCCCCGGCAGAACTCCTCCAGCGTGCCGGGCCCGGTGATCCGGCCCGCCTCGACGGCCGCCTCGGCCCCTCCGGAGTGGGCGTGGCCCCCGGCGGGGAAGCGGCCGTCGGCGAGCAGCAGCAGGGCGGCGCGGTTCATCGTCCCCGTGCTCCGCTCAGAAGAGGAAGTACCGCTGGGCCATGGGCAGTTCCACGGCCGGTGCGGGTTCGACGACGTCTCCGTCGATGCGGACGGTGAAGGTGTCGGGATCGACCTCGACCCGCGGCATGGCGTCGTTCTCGCGCATGTCCGCCTTGGTGACGCGCCGGGTGTCGCGGATCGGGAGGAACTGCTTCCCGAGGCCGAGGCGTTCGGGGAGGCCGTCGTCGAGGGCGGTCTGCGTGACGAAGGTGAAGGAGTTGGCGGCGGGGGCCCGGCCGGTCGCCCCGAACATCGGCCGCGGCATGACCGGCTGGGGGGTGGGGATGGAGGCGTTGGCGTCGCCCATCTGCGCGTAGGCGATCTGGCCGCCCTTGAGGACGAGTTGCGGTTTGACACCGAAGAACGCCGGCTCCCACAGCACCAGGTCGGCGAGCTTGCCGCTCTCGACGGAGCCGATCTCGCCGTCGAGGCCCTGGGCGACGGCGGGGTTGATGGTGTACTTGGCGACATATCGACGTGCGCGCAGGTTGTCGGCCCGCCCGTCCCCGGGCAGGGCCCCGCGCCGCCGTTTCATGACGTGCGCGGTCTGCCAGGTGCGCAGCACGACCTCGCCGATCCGGCCCATGGCCTGGGAGTCCGAGGAGATGATCGAGATGGCGCCCAGGTCGTGCAGCACGTCCTCGGCCGCGATCGTCCCGGGCCTGATCCGTGACTCGGCGAAGGCGAGGTCCTCGGGCACGGCGGGGTTGAGGTGGTGGCAGACCATCAGCATGTCGAGGTGCTCCTCGACGGTGTTGACGGTGTGCGGCCGGGTCGGGTTGGTCGAGGACGGCAGGACGTTGGGGTGCCCGACGACGGTCATGATGTCCGGCGCGTGCCCGCCGCCCGCGCCCTCGGTGTGGTACGCGTGGATGCCCCGTCCGGCGATGGCGGCGAGGGTGTCCTCGACGAAGCCGGCCTCGTTGAGGGTGTCGGTGTGGACGGCGAGCTGGGCGCCGGTCGCCTCGCACACCGTCAGGCAGGCGTCGATGGCGGCCGGGGTGGCGCCCCAGTCCTCGTGGATCTTGAAGCCGACGGCCCCGCCGCGCAGCTGGGAGAGCATCGCCTCGTGGGAGACCGTGTTGCCCTTGCCGAGCAGGCCGATGTTGACGGGGTACTGCTCCAGCGCGGCGAACATCCGGGCCAGGTGCCAGGACCCCGGCGTGATGGTGGTGGCCTTGGTGCCCTCGGCGGGACCGGTGCCGCCGCCGACGAGCGTGGTGACGCCGGAGGCCAGGGCTTCGTCCACGATCGTCGGGGAGATGAAGTGGACGTGCGCGTCGACCGCCCCGGCGGTGACGATCCTGCCGTTGCCGGCGATGACCTCCGTCTCGGGTCCGATGACCAGGTCCGGGTGGACGCCGTCCATGGTGTCGGGGTTGCCGGCCTTGCCCAGCGCCGTGATCCGCCCGTCGCGGATGCCGATGTCCGCCTTGACCACGCCCCAGTGGTCCAGGACGACGGCGCCGGTGATCACCGTGTCGGGGGTGCCCTCGGCGCGGGTGGCGCGGGCCTGCCCCATCGACTCGCGGATCACCTTGCCGCCGCCGAAGACGACCTCGTCGCCCGAGCCGTCGGCGCCTCCCGACAGGTCCCTCTCGACCTCGACCAGCAGGTCGGTGTCGGCGAGCCGTAGCCGGTCCCCGGTCGTCGGCCCGAACAGGTCGGCGTAGACCGCCCGCGAGAGCTCAGTCATCGAGGGCACCTCCGGTCTCCCCGCGCAGCCCCATCACGATCCGCGCGCCGCCGAGCGGCACGAGCTCGACCTCGACGGGGATGCCGGGCTCGAAGCGCACGGCGGTCCCGGCGGCGACGGCCAGGCGCTTGCCGTGGGCGGCGGCGCGGTCGAAGACGAGGCCGGGGTTGGCCTCGGCGAAGTGGTAGTGGGAGCCGACCTGGACCGGCCGGTCGGCGGAGTTCAGCACGGTCAGCCGGGTGACCGGCTTACCTGCGTTGAGCACGACGGGTTCGGCGGCGTGCAGGATCTCCCCGGGGATCACGCGGCGGCCCCTAGACGATCGGCTCGTGGACGGTGACGAGCTTGGTGCCGTCCGGGAAGGTGGCCTCCACCTGGACGTCGTGGATCATCTCCGGCACGCCCTCCATGACGTCGCCCCGGGTGAGCACCTTGCGTCCGGAGGCCATCAGCTCGGCGACGGTCCGGCCGTCCCGGGCGCCCTCGAGGAGGTGCGAGGTGATCAGCGCGACGGCCTCGGGGTGGTTCAGCCTCAGCCCCCTGGCCCGCCGTCTCTCCGCCACGTCGGCGGCGACGTGGACGAGCAGGCGTTCCTGTTCGTGGGGGGTCAGTCGCATGGCCACACCTCGCAGTCGTCCCGGGTGAACGGGCCCGCCGGGCGTCCCCGGCCCGCGGATCCGCTCTGCCGTTGTCCGGAGGGCGCAGGTTAGTCCGGCGGCGTTTCGTCCGCGTTAACCGCCGCCCTCCGGACGGACGGTGCCGGTCAGGGCGCGGACGCCCTCGCCGGGGCGGCGTCCTCCGGCAGGATGCCACGGCGTCCCAGCTCCCCTGCGTACGACACGGGTTCGGCACCCCCGGTGGCCTCGGTGCCTCGGCAGGACCGGCGCCGGGGGTTCCGCGCCCGCGACGGCGCCCGCTTCGACGGGGCGAGGGGACGCTCAGGTGCCGTCGTGGCCGGCGTTCGTCGTGCCGCGGTGCTCGGCTGCGATACCGAAGCGCCGCCGTTCGCCCGTGGCGGACACCGCTCCCCGCACCGAGGAGACCGTACTGACCACCGCCTCCTCGGGGGCGGCGTCCAGTTCCTGGAGTCGTTGCAGGTCAGCGGCGGAAACCAGGGCGACCAGCGGCTTGCCGTGACGGGTCACGACCACCCGCTCACCGCCGTAGACGACGCGGTTGATCAGTTCCGCCAGCTCCGCACGCGCTTGTGTCACCGGTACTTCGTGGGCCATGCTCCCCATCATAACGAGATGTACGTCCTGTACATTTTTTACAGCGACGGGCACCCCTGCCCAGGTGCCCACGGAGGTGCAGCGATGCTTCGACCGACCGCCCGCTACGTCCTGCCCGAGTTCACCGAGCGCACCAGCGAGGGCGTGCGTTCCATGGACCCGTACTCCAAGCTGCTCCAGGAGCGGATCGTCCTGCTCGGGACGCCCATCGACGACACCTCGGCGAACGACGTGATGGCGCAGCTGATCCACCTGGAGTCCGCCGCACCGGAGCAGGACATCTCGCTCTACATCAATTCCCCCGGCGGGTCCTTCACCGCGATGACCGCGATCTACGACACCATGCAGTTCGTCAGCTGCGACGTGTCGACGGTGTGCGTCGGCCAGGCGGCCTCGGCGGCGGCCGTCCTGCTCGCCGCCGGAGCGCCCGGCAAGCGGCTGGCGACCCCCGGCTCGCGGGTGCTGATCCACCAGCCCTCGTTCGCGGAGGTGATCCAGGGCACCACGGCCGACCTGGAGATCCAGGCCAGGGAACTGCTCCGGCGCCGTGATCAGTTGGAAGAGCTGCTGGTACGCCACACCGGCCAGGACTCCGAGCGCATCCGGGCCGACATCGAACGGGACACCATCTTTGACGCTCCGTCGGCCCTCGCCTACGGCCTGGTGGACCGGCTGACGCTGAGCCGCAAGGACGGCGCCGGCCGCGCCCCGCGCGCCGTGCGGTGACCGGCCGTGGTGCCCGAACTGCCCCCGCTCCCGGCCCTGACCCGGGCCGAGGGCGAGCTCGTCGACGCCTACCTTGGCGTCGTGGACCTGCTGGGCCGGATCAACCCGTCCCGTTCCCGGGACACCTACGGGGCGCTGCGCGCCGCGCAGGCCCTGGTGGGACGGGCGGCGGAGCTGCGTGACGCGCTGACGCTGATGCATGCGCGCGGGGAGAACGAGGTGCACACGGCGACCCTGGAAAGGGCGCTGCGGGTGCTCGACGGTGAACGGCGCGCGGGACAGGTCACCTTGCCGTCACCGCGACCTCGCTGACGGAGCGTCACGACACACTGGTCCGTTCGGGCGGCGCGAACTCGAACCGAATGGACTCGCCCGATCGTTGTATCTGCCGTGGACGGCCGGATGACCCCGAGTTGCGCGATGTGGCCGCACACAACCGGAATCTGACGCTCCATCCCAGGTGTTCGACTGCTTTCGAGTCGTCAGTTCATGGCTTGCATCCTGGAGTCCACCCGAATAGGTGAGTCGTGAACAGACTCACATTCGACCGGTTGCGCTGGGAATCGACCGCTTCGGTGGGTGATCATCCCTTCGACGACAAGCCCCCGTCATCCCGGCGGGGCGGTCCGCGCGGACGCCGAATCCTGCCGCCGCGCGGATGCCAGGTCGACGACGACGCATCGGCAGGAGCGGAGGACCCGAGCAAGACGGGTCCGGCGCCGGTCGCCGGACCCTTGGGGTGAAGCCGCAGCCGCGGCCGGGCATCTTCGCCTGCCCGAACCCGACAGGTCATCCTTCGCAGGCGGACGACGAAGGGTTGCGCATGAGTGCGCCGACAGCCATGTCCGGGGTCCTGTGCCGGCTGGGGGCGGTCTCCGCCCTCACGGCGGCCGCCGTGGCCGGTCCCGCGGTACTGCCCGAACTCGCCCAGCAGGCCGAGGCGGCGACCGTCTCCGCCAAGGCGCTGAAGATCGCGGCGTCCAAGAAGGGCGCCCTCTACCAGTACGGCGCGGCCGGTCCCGGCAGGTTCGACTGCTCCGGGCTCACCTTCTACTCGTTCAAGAAGGCGGGCAAGAAGCTGCCCCGCACCGCGGGGGCGCAGTACAACAGCGTCCGGCACATCCGGAAGTCCGGGCGGACCCGCGGTGACCTGGTCTTCTTCCACTACGGGAGCAACGTGTACCACGTGGGGATGTACGCCGGGCACGGGAAGATCTGGCACTCTCCCAGGCCCGGCGGGCGGGTGCGGCTGGAGAAGATCTGGAGCCGCAGCGTCTGGTACGGCCGGGTGAAGTGACCCCGGTCGCGTCGCCCGGGAGCCGGGGCTCCCGGGCGACGCGACCGGCGCCGCGCACGACCGGCACCGCGCCCGGCCGGCCCCGCACACGTGCCGGTAGCGTGCCTGCGTGTCCCTGATACGGATCCTCGCCGACGCCGCCGGGGGCGTCTTCCCGCCCGCCGACGGCTCGGTGACGGTGGTGCCGCAGCCGTCGCCCCGCGACGCGGGCGTGATCGCCTTCACCGCCCACAGCGTGGTCTTCGCCGACGCCGATCCGGAGGTGGTCCGCGCACTGCTGCCGCCCGGCGACCTGTCGGCGCCGCTCAACCCGCCCTTCCTCACCGCGCTGTGCGGGCTGCTGGACCGCACGGTCGACAACATCGACCTGCTGACCGCCGCGCCGGCCCTGCCGGGACCGCCGCCGGCCGCCCTGGACCTGCCCCTGCGGGAGACTGCCGACCGGGGCCGTCCACGGATCGCCCGGGCCCTGCGGCACCGTGACGGGGTACGGGCCTGGACGGTGCCCGGGGGAACGGTCCTGACGGGCTGCGGCGTCGCGGGCCGGTGGGAGGCGGCCGTGGAGGTCGACCCCGGGGCACGCGGTGCGGGCCTCGGCCGCCGGCTGGCGCTGGCGGCCCGTCATCTCGTCCCCGCGGGCGCGACGGTGTGGGCGCAGATCGCCCCGGGCAACGCGGCGAGCGTGCGGGCGTTCACGGCGGCGGGCTTCGTACCGATGGGCGCCGAGGCGCTGCTGGTCACCCGGGAGGACTGATGGCCCCGCGGGGGTCACTCGACGGCGGCGGTGGCCCAGGGCAGGCTGATCCACACCGTCTTGCCGCCCTCGGCGGTGGGGGTGACGAGGAGGGTGCCACCGGCCTCCGCCGTGAGGTGACGGATGATCACCATGCCGCGCCCGTTGTCCTGCTGCACGGCGGCGGGCAGCCGCTGGGGCCATCGGGGGTGACTGTCGGTGACGCCGATGCGCAGTTGCTCGTCCCGGTCCAGCTGGACGTCCAGGGTGAAGGTCGGCGACTGACCGAGGGTGTGCAGCACCGCGTTGGTCGCGAGTTCGGACACGATGAGCCGGACGGAGTCGGCCGGGTCCGAGTCCTCGGGCATGCCCCACTCCACCAGCAGGTCGCTCACGTAGCGACGTACCGCGCGGACCGAGGCAGGGTCGCTCGGCAGGGTGACGGATGCTTCCTGGTGGTCTGCCATGGCGACGCTGTCCCTTTCCCGCCGTGACCAGGACGCCGGCGCCTGCCGCGCCCGTGGCCGCGCGCGCGGCAGCCGAACGCGCCGTGCCCCGCCTTCCGCGCGGCACGTCCCCGTACGGCACTCACGCGCCAGAGTGTCACTCATCGTCCCCTTAATCGGGTGTCACCACAGCTATATGCATATATCTGTCGCCCAAAGCGGTGAACTCTGCTACGAGAGAACGTATTTGCGCGGCAGACTTCGCTCGGGGACCGGCGAGGGTGCCGGGAACCGGGAGGTGCACACACCATGCAGCAGGTGCCGGCGGTACGCCGCCGAAAGATCGGCTCGGAATTGCGCCGTCTGCGCGACACGGCGGGGCTCACGAGCGGTGAGGCCGCCCAGCGCCTGGGATGGCACCAGTCCAAGGTGAGCCGGATCGAGACCGGCCGCAGCGGAGTGCGCCCCGAGGACGTCACGGCGCTGCTGGACGTGTACGGGGTGCGCGACCAGCGGCTGCGGGAGATGCTCGCCGCCCTGGCCGGCGAGGGCGACCGGCGCGGCTGGTGGCACGAGTTCCGCGAGGAACTCCCCTCCGCCTACCGGGACTTCATCTCGCTGGAGACCGACGCCTGCCGGGCGCGGACGCTGGAGACGACGGTGGTGCCGGGGCTGCTGCAGACCCCGGACTACGCCCGCGAACTGACCCGCTCCGTCCTCCCGCAGCTCGGGCCGCGGCAGATCGCGACCCTGGTGCAGGTGCGGATGGCGCGCCAGGCGGTGCTGCGCGCGGACCCCCCGCTGGAACTGTGGGCGGTGCTGGACGAGGCGGTGCTGCGTCGCAGGGTCGGGGGTCCCGGAGTGATGGCGGCGCAATTGAGCCATCTTGTGGAGCTGGGTTCACTGCCTCATGTGCATCTGCAGGTGCTGCCTTTCTCCGCCGGTGGGCATATAGGCGTCACAGGGCCTTTCGTAATCTTCTCATTTCCGCGCATTGCTGATCTGGACGTGGTTGTTCTCGACCATTTGACGAGTAGTCTCTATCTGGATCAGCACGAGGACGTCAGGGCGTACGGTGCTGCCTTCAATCGGTTGCGCTCCCATGCCCTGTCGAGTGAGCAGTCGCTGTCCTTCATCTCCGGCATCGGCAAAGGCGCGTAAGGAGGCACACCCCCCATGTCCGACGCTCTGCCTCAGTACGTCACCTCAAGTGCGTCCCTCTTCGGCATGAACTGGCGACGCAGCAGCTACAGCACGGCGGCGAACAACTGCGTCGAGACGGCCCTCATCGGGGACGGGCCGCTCTCGGGACAGCTCGCCGTACGCGACTCCAAGGATGTGCGCGGCCCCGCCCTGCTCTTCCCCCCGGCGACCTGGGCGGAGTTCCTCGCCGCCGTGGCGGCGGGGAACCTGACCGAACACCCCTGAGCTCAGGGGCGCGGCGGCGCCGTACGGACGATCGTCCCCACGGCGTCGCCGATCTCCCGGTCCGTCAGGTCCGCCCGCGCGGTCAGCCGCAGCCGCGAGATCCCGTCGGGCACGGACGGTGGCCGGAAGCAGCCCACCGCGAGGCCCGCCCCGCGGCACGCCGCGGCCCACTCGACCGCCGCCTCGGGCGACGGCGCCCGCACCGACACGACGCACGCGTCCGGCTCGGTGGCGTCCAGCCCCGCCTCCACCAGCCGCTCGTACAGCTCGCGGGCGACCGCCCGGGCCCGTACGGCACGCTCCGGCTCCCGCCTCAGCAGGCGCAGCGCGCCCAGCGCCGCGCCCGTGGCCGCCGGGGCGAGGCCGGTGTCGAAGATGAACGTCCGCGCGGCGTTGACCAGGTGCTCGATGACCCGGGCCGGGCCGAGCACCACGCCGCCCTGACTGCCCAGGGACTTGGAGAGCGTGGCGGTGCAGACCAGTCCGGGCGCACCCGCCAGACCCACCTCCGCGGCCGCCCCCCGGCCCCCGGGGCCGAGCACCCCGAGCCCGTGGGCGTCGTCGACCAGCAGCGCGGCCCCGTGCTCACGGCAGGCGGCGGCCAGCGCGCCGAGCGGGGCGGCGTCGCCGTCCACCGAGAAGACCGAGTCGGTGACGGCCACGGCGGGCCCCTCGTGGCCGACGAGCGCCTTGCGGAGGGCGTCGGGATCGGCGTGCGGCACGACCTCGGTGGTGGCCCGGGACAGCCGGCAGCCGTCGATCAGCGAGGCGTGGTTGCCGCTGTCGGAGACGATCAGGGTGCCCGGCTCGGTGGTGAGCGCGGTGACGGCGGCGAGGTTGGCGGCGTAGCCGGAGGCGAGGACCAGCGCGGCCTCGAAACCGCAGAAGGCGGCGAGTTCGGCCTCCAGTTCGGCGTGCAGCTCGGTGCTGCCGGTGACCAGCCGCGAACCCGTCGAACCGGCGCCCCAGCGCAGGCAGGCGTCGGCGCCCGCCCGCGTCACCTCGGGGTGGTGGGCGAGCCCCAGGTAGTCGTTGGAGGCGAGGTCGAGCAGGGGCGAGCGCGCGGGGCGGGGCCGCAGGGTGCGCACCAGTCCGGCGGCGCGGCGCCGTTCGGCGTGCGCGTCGATCCAGTCGAACGGGTCGCGGGTCATGGTCGTCCCCTGGGGTCGGCGGAGGGTTCGGCGCCACCGTAGTGTGCCGGACCGGCTCGCACGGTGTGGTGATGCACACACCCTGAGCGAGCTGTCTTGTGGGGTGCCCCATTGGCCCGGGCCCGCGCGGTACGTCAGGATCGCGGCATGGATCTGCTGAATGCTTTGGTGGAGAAGGGCCTGCGCCGCGAGCTGCCCACCCGCGAGGAGGCGCTCGCCGTGCTGGCGACCTCCGACGACGAACTCCTCGACGTGGTGGCCGCGGCCGGGAAGGTGCGCCGCGCGTGGTTCGGCCGCCGGGTCAAGCTGAACTACCTGGTCAACCTGAAGTCGGGGCTGTGCCCCGAGGACTGTTCGTACTGCTCGCAGCGGCTCGGCTCGGAGGCCGGGATCCTCAAGTACACCTGGCTGAAGCCCGACGAGGCGGCGGCCGCCGCGGCGGCGGGGGTCGCCGGCGGCGCCAAGCGGGTCTGCCTGGTGGCGAGCGGACGCGGCCCGACCGACCGTGACGTGGACCGGGTCTCCCGGACCATCGAGGCCATCAAGGAGCAGAACGAGGCCGTCGAGGTGTGCGCCTGCCTGGGCCTCCTCTCCGACGGGCAGGCCGAACGGCTGCGCGGCGCGGGCGCCGACGCGTACAACCACAACCTCAACACCTCCGAGGCCACGTACGGGGACATCACCACCACCCACACCTACGCGGACCGGGTCGAAACGGTGCAACAGGCCCAGGCGGCGGGTCTGTCGGCCTGCTCCGGGCTGATCGCGGGCATGGGCGAGAGCGACGAGGACCTGGTCGACGTGGTGTTCTCGCTCCGCGAGCTGGACCCCGACTCCGTCCCGGTGAACTTCCTCATCCCCTTCGAGGGCACCCCGCTGGCGAAGGAGTGGAACCTCACCCCGCAGCGTTGCCTGCGAATTCTTTCGATGGTGCGGTTCGTCTGTCCCGATGTGGAGGTGCGCATCGCGGGCGGCCGCGAGGTGCACCTGCGGACCATGCAGCCGCTCGCGCTGCACCTGGCGAACTCCATCTTCCTGGGCGACTACCTCACCAGTGAGGGCCAGGCCGGCCAGGCCGACCTCGACATGATCGCGGACGCCGGCTTCGAGGTGGAGGGCGCCGGCGAGGTGACCCTGCCCGCGCACCGGGCGGACGTGGCGGCGGCCGCGGCCGGAAGCTGCGGCGGACAGGCCTCCGCGGGCTGCGGCTCGCACGGCGAGGGCGAGGGTGGCTGCGGTCCCTGCGGCGGCCACGCCCAGGGCGACGTCCCCGGTGACGTCCACCGCGACGCCGCGCAGCCGGCGGCCGCCGGTGCCGTCCGCACCGACCTGGTGGCCGTGCGCCGCCGCGGCACCGGGACGGACCTGCCCCCCAATGCCTGAGCCGCTCACCCCCGGCGAGCTGCTGGCACTTGACCGGGAGCACGTCTGGCATCCGTACGGGCCCATGCCGGGCCGTCAGGAACCGCTCGTCGTCGAGTCCGCGGCCGGGGTCCGGCTGCGGCTCGCCGAGCCCGTCGAGGGCGTGACCGACCTCGTGGACGGCATGTCGTCCTGGTGGTCGGCCATCCACGGCTACAACCACCCGGTGCTCAACGAGGCGGCCCGCGGCCAGCTCGACCGGATGAGCCACGTGATGTTCGGCGGCCTCACCCACGAACCGGCCGTGCGGCTCGCCGCCCGCCTGGTCGAGATCACCCCCGAGCCGCTGCGCCACGTCTTCCTCGCCGACTCCGGCTCGGTGTCGGTGGAGGTCGCGGTCAAGATGTGCCTGCAGTACTGGCGTTCGCTCGGACGGCCGGAGAAGCAGCGGCTGATGACCTGGCGCGGCGGCTACCACGGCGACACCTGGCAGCCGATGTCCGTCTGCGACCCCGAGGGCGGCATGCACGGCCTGTGGTCCGGCGTCCTGCCGCGGCAGGTCTTCGCGGACGCGCCGCCGGCCGCGTACGAGGAGGCGTACGCCGACCACCTGCGGGAGACGGTCGCCCGGCACGCGCACGAGCTCGCCGCCGTCGTCGTGGAGCCCGTCGTGCAGGGCGCGGGCGGCATGACCTTCCACTCCCCCGCCTACCTCCGGGTGCTGCGCGAGGCGTGCGACGAGCACGACGTGCTGCTGGTGTTCGACGAGATCGCCACCGGCTTCGGGCGCACGGGGACGCTGTTCGCCGCCGGACACGCCGGGGTCGCCCCGGACGTGATGTGCGTCGGCAAGGCCCTGACCGGCGGCTACCTCACGATGGCCGCCACCTTGTGCACCTCGCGGGTCGCCGACGGGATCTCCCGGGGCGAGGTGCCGGTGCTCGCCCACGGGCCGACCTTCATGGGCAACCCGCTGGCCGCCGCCGTCGCCTGCGCCTCCCTCGACCTGCTGCTCGGCCAGGACTGGGCGCAGGAGGTCAAGCGGATCGAGGCCGGGCTCCGCGAGGGCCTCGCGCCGGCCGCGGACCTCCCGGGGGTGCGCGACGTACGGGTGCTGGGCGCGATCGGCGTCGTCCAGCTCGACCACCAGGTCGACGTCGCCGCCGCGACGCGGGCCGCCGTCCGCAGCGGGGTATGGTTGCGGCCGTTCCGGGACTTGATCTACACGATGCCCCCGTACGTCACGGGGGACGAGGACGTCGCGCGCATCTGCGCGGCGGTGCGCGCGGCGGCGGAGGCGGCATGACGGTGTTGTTCGTGACCGGTACGGGCACGGAGATCGGCAAGACGGTGACCACGGCGGCCCTCGCGGCGGCCACGCTCTCCGCCGGGTACAGCGTCGCCTACCTCAAGCCCGCGCAGACCGGGGTGGGCCCCGGCGAGCCGGGCGACGCCGCCGAGGTCACCCGGCTCGCCGGTCCCGAGGTCACCAGCGTCGAACTGGCCCGCTACCCCGAGCCGCTGGCGCCCGCCACGGCCGCCCGGCGCTCCGGGATCGCCCCGGTGGGCCCGGCCGACGTAGCGGAGGCCGCGGCGAAGCTGGCGGCGGTGCACGACATCGTCCTCGTCGAGGGCGCGGGCGGACTGCTCGTCCGTCTCGACGACGCGGGGTCGACGCTGGCGGACGCGGCCCGGATGCTGGCGGCCCCGGTGCTCGTGGTCGCCCCGGCGGGACTCGGCACCCTCAACGGCGCCGCGCTGACGGCGGAGGCGCTGAAGGCGCGCGAACTGAAGTGCGTGGGCTTCGTCATCGGCAGCTGGCCGGAGGACGCCGACCTGGCCACCCGCTGCAACCTCGCCGACCTCCCCGAGGTGACCGGCGCCCCGCTCCTGGGCGCGCTGCCCGCGGGCGCGGCCGCCCTCGACCCCGCCACCTTCCGCCAGGCGGCGCCCGGCTGGCTCTCCCCCCGCATCGGCGGCATGTGGGACGCCACCGCCTTCACCACCCACTGGGCACCCCCGGTCCTGGCCTGACCCTCCGTCCTCCCCCCGCCCCGGGCCCCCTCACTGCAGCGGCGTCCGGGGCGGGGCGCGGGCGACCCCGCGGCGAAAGCCACACGGCACGGGCGCGCCGGCGCCGCCCGGACGGCGCCCACCCTCGGCCCGCCACCTCCACCTCAGCCCCTGGCCTGACCTTCACTTCCGGCCTCCATCTGCCTCCCACAATGCATCGGCGTCCGGGGCGGAGGACGGCGACCCCGCGGCGAAAGCCCCACGGCATCGGAGCGGGCGGCAACGCCGGCCCCTCGCAACCTCGTAGCGGTCACCGGCGCCCCGCTACCGGGCGCCCCGCCCACCCGGCCTGACGTTCGCCTCCGGCCGCCCCCTCGCTCCCCCGGCGCAACGCTGTCCGGGTCCCGCGGGCGGGCGGACCTCGCCGGGGGCGGCACGTCGCGGACTCACCGGGCTCCCCGAGGTGACCGGCGGCGGGGGCGCCCGCGCCCGGTCGTCCGCAGGGTCGGTCCACCCCGCGTGGGACGCACCGGAGGCGGACGGCGGGCGACACGTCCGAATTCACCCCGGTACGGGAAGGCTTGGGACGGGCTGCGGGGCGGCAGAATCGGAGGGAAGGGGACCCGAGGCGAAGGAGGTCCGGCGATGAGGAGCCATCCCGGCGTGCCGCGTGAATCCGTCCACCACCCGCTGTTCGCCCGCTTCTACGCCCGCTGCGGCCCGGTCATGGACGCCCGCGCCGGCTTCGGCGCGTACCGGGAGACCGTCCTCGCGGGGCTCACCGGCCGGGTCGTCGAGATCGGCGCGGGCTCGGGGCTGAACTTCCGTCACTATCCGCGCGGCGTCGCCGAGGTCGTGGCGATCGAGCCGGAACGGCATCTGCGCCGGCTGGCCGCCGACGCGGCGCGGCGTGCGGAGGTGCCGGTGGACGTCGTGCCGGGGGTCGCCGAGGCGCTGCCGGTCAAGAGCGACGCCTTCGACGCGGCGGTCGCCTCGCTGGTGCTGTGCTCCGTACGCGACCAGAAGCGCGCCCTCGCCGAGCTCCACCGGGTGCTGCGCCCGGGCGGGGAACTGCGGCTGCTGGAGCACTGCCGGGCCGAGGGCCGCGGGCACGCCGCGCTGCAGTGGGCCGCGGACCGCACGCTGTGGCCGCTGCTGTTCGGCGGCTGCCGGACCGGACGGGACACGCTCGCCGCGGTCGAGGCGGCCGGGTTCGAGGTGCTGGAGGTGCGCCGCTTCCGCGTCCCGGAGGGGGCGAAGGGCCTCACCCTGCCCCTGCCGAGCGCACCGCACGTCCTGGCCACCGCGCGCCGCCCCGGCTGAGCCGCCGGCGTCTCTGTACCTACTGGTATGTACACTGCTGCCATGGAGACGACGTCGGAGCGCCTGATCGAGAGCACCCGCGAACTGCTCTGGGAACGCGGCTACGTCGGCACCAGCCCGAAGGCCATCCAGCAGCGCTCGGGGGTCGGCCAGGGCAGCATGTACCACCACTTCTCCGGCAAGCCGGAGCTGGCGCTCGCCGCCGTGCGCCGGACCGCCGAGCAGATGCGGGAGACCGCCGAGCGCGAACTCGCCCACCCGGGCACGGCGGTCGAGCGGGTCTCGCGCTACCTGGGCCGCGAACGCGACGTGCTGCGGGGCTGCCCGATCGGCCGGCTCACCCAGGACCCGGAGGTCGTCGCGAGCCCGCAGTTGCGGGCGCCGCTCGACGAGACCTTCGAGTGGCTGCGCGGGCGGCTGGCGGACGTGCTCGCCGAGGGCCAGGCGCGCGGCGAGATCGCCCCGGGCCTCGACACGGGCGACATCGCGGCGGCGCTCGTGGCCGTCCTCCAGGGCGGCTACGTCCTCGCCCGGGCGGCCGGCACGGCCGCCCCCTTCGACCAGGCCGTCAGCGGCGCGCTGACCCTGCTGGCGCAGCACGCCTGAGCGCCGCGCCCACACCCGGCACCACACCCTGGGGGGACACATGTACGCGATGCAGTACGGGATCACGCTGCCCGCCGACTACGACATGAAGGTCATCCGCGACCGCGTCGCCGGTCGCGGCCGGCTCACCGACGCCTACGAGGGCCTGGGCTTCAAGGCGTACCTGATCCGTGAGCGCGGGGTGGAGGGCTCCCCCGTGAACGAGTACGCGCCCTTCTACCTCTGGGACGACACCGGCGGCATGAACCGCTTCCTGTGGGGCGGGGGCGGCTTCAGCGGGATCGTCGAGGACTTCGGGCGCCCGGACGTCAGTCACTGGACGGGGGTCGCCCACCGTCCAGGGTCCGCCTCCGGGGCCGCGCCCCGTGCGGCGAGCCGCCTCCGGCAGCGCATCCCCGCCGGTGCCGACCCGCGTGAGCCGGTCGCCCGGGCCCTGGAGACGTGGGAGGAACGCGCGGCCACGGCCGGAGTCCACACGGCCGTGCTGGCCGTGGACCCCCGCCACTGGGAGACCGTCCTCTTCACGCTCTGGGAGCGGACGCCGCCCGCCTCCGTCACCGACCCGGACCGCTACGAGGTGCTGCACCTGTCGGCACCGCACCTGGACGAGGTCCCGGTGGGACGCCAGTGGCGGTAGCCGCTCAGACGCACCAGGAGCGGAGTTCCCCGGCGATCTCCTGCAGCCCGGCGGTGCCGCCCTTGACCAGCCGGGCCAGGTCGCGGACCCGCTCGGGCGTGGTGGCGACCTTCAGGCCGCCGGCGACCAGGTAGGCGTAGGCGACCGCGGAGGCGAAGAGCGCGTTGGACCGCTCCAGGGCCGGCACGTGGACGAGCAGTTGCAGCAGGCAGGCGGCCCGCTCGTGGGGGTCGGTGTAGACGGGGACGCCGAATATCTCGGCCTCGTGGCGGCTGACGGCGGCCACCAGGGCGCCCCAGTCGGTCACCTGGGGGTCGCCGGGGGTGTTGTGCTCGGCGACCATGAGCAGCCAGGCGAGGTCGATCCGCAGGGTCAACGGCGGCCTTCGCGCTCCGGGCCGAACTCCTCGGCGAAGACGGACTCGTAGCGCTCCATGAAGTCGGCGGCGGCCTCGACGAAGCTGCGGCCCCGCTCCCCCGCGTCCTTGCGGACGAGTTCCTCGATGTACCGGTTGACGCTGACACCCCGCTGCGCGGCCCGCTCCCGGGCGGCCGCGGCGGTGGCCTCGTCCACCCGCACGTTCAACTGCGTCTTGGCCATACCGTCAAGCTAGCGCCGAGGCACTAGCAGTGACAAGCGGCCCCCGGGGGCGCATCCGCCGGCGGGCCCGTGCGCCCCGGAGCCGGGCCGGGCTCCGGAGCGGACGGGGCGCGCCAGGCGCACGCGGGGCGCGCGCCGTGGCGGCGGCGTGCCGGGGGCGCGGGCTCAGAGGCGGCCGGCCACCGTGCGCGCCAGGTCCTCGAGCGGCTTGTCCAGCCGGGACGGGTCCTCGTTGCGGACCACCCGGATCGCGACCCACTGCCCGGACACCCGCAGGAAGACCGATCCGTCCTCCAGCCAGGCCTCGTCACCGATGCCGTCGAGCGGCTTCAGCTCGTGGCCGATCCCGCGCTCGGCGTCGTAGTAGTTCTTCCCCGCCTCCCCCGCGAAGACCTCGACCTGGCCCGTCGGGCCGGACGCCGGCGCGACGTAGGTGCAGGTCCCCTCCAGGTCCCGGCCGGGCTGGAGGGCGATGCCCACGATCCCGTCGGCCTCGTCCTGCGTCACCAGGGCGCACGGGTCGCCGGCCGACGCGCCCGTCGGCGAGGCGGAGGGCGGCTGCGGGGAGGCCGCGGACGACCCCTCGGCGGCCGGGGCGCTCGGCGCGGTCGCGGACGGCTTGCCACCGGCCCCGTCGGCGCCGTCGTCCGCCGCGTCCCCCTGGCACCCCTGGAGCGCCAGGACCAGCAGCGCCGCCACGGGCACCGCCGCCCAGGCCCGCGTGCGCCGGTGGTCGCCGGCCCCGGTCCGGCTGCGTGCGTACACCATCAGTTCGGTCCCCCCTCGAAACGTGTCCTCGCCCCCGTCCCGGTCAGCGTGCCCGGCGCGGGTGCACCTACAGACGTACGGGGACGGCCGGCCGGTTTCGGCGGGACGAACTCCGAGGTCGCACGGATGCCGATGCCAGGACAAGACCTGAGCGCCTTTCAGCGTTTCCACCGTGCCGATCGACGGCACCCTGGGTCAGGCAGCCGCGATCCGCTCGCGGATCTCCACCGCCGTCTCGAGCATCTGCGGGGTGCTGGTGAACCAGTCCTGCAGGTTCAGATCCACGATGAGCTCGTCCGCACCCGCCTCCTCGACCGTATGGATGTCGTCCACGATCTGGTCGAGGGTGCCGACGAACGCCTTCCGGTCAGCTCCTGCCGGACGGTCGGTGAAGGTCACGTTGCCCACCGCCACCAACTCCATCCGGCTCGTGTCCCGGCCGTACCCGGACGCGATTTCCCGGATGCGGTCCCAACTCGCGCGCAGTTCCGCGGCTCCGGCGGGCCCGGTCGCGGTGAAGAACGGCAGCCAGCCGTCCGCGCGCCGGGCGATGCGCTCCACGGCCTTGGAACTCGTGCCGCCGCCCACGTTGCCGACACCGCCACCCAGCATCACGGGGATCTTCGACGCGGGCTTGGGCAGGACCGAGGCGTTGTCGATGATGACGCGGGGACTCCGGAAGGTCACGGGGTCCGGGCCCCACACGGCGTCGAAGACGTCCAGCGTCTCATCGAGGAATCTGCCCCGGTCCGCCCGGGTGGCACCGGTGGCCCGGAGTTCGTCGGTGGACCAGCCGGCGCCCATACCCGCGATCATGCGGCCGCCGCTGATCTGGTCGATGGTGGCCAGCGCCTTCGCCAGTTGGACGGGGGCATGGAGGGGGGCGATCAGGACGGCGGTCCCGAGGCGTACCCGTTCGGTCACCACCGCCGCCGCCGTGAGGACCGCCAGTGGCTCGGCGACCTGCCGCGCGATCTCCGGCCACGGCGCGTTCGGGGAGGCGTATGCGTAGGGTTCGACGGGCGTCTCCGGGAAGAGCAGCCGTTCCCACGCCCACACACTGGCGTAACCGGCCGCTTCGGCCGTTCTGGCTGCTTCGACCACGTCGTGTCGCAGGTCGACTTCCAGCCGCTGGGGAAGACGAAGTCCGAGTTTCATGTCGAGCCCTCGATGTCGTCGTGATGGTCGTGGCAGGGCGCAGGACCGAGCCGAACATCGGACACTTCTCCCGATTGACGACAGAGTGCGGATTTCGTCTGTTCTCGGCCCATCCCGTGCAAGTCTCAAACATTCACATTAGTGTGAGGGTCAAGTCGGAGGCTGAGGCACATGAGAATCGGAGAGCTCGCGGAGCGGACCGGCGTCTCCCGTCGGCTACTGCGCTACTACGAGGAGCAAGGGCTGATCACACCCAGTCGCGCCGTCAACGGTTACCGCGAGTACGGCGAGGTGCATGTGGACAGCGTGCGGCAGATCGAGGGGCTGCTCGAAGCCGGACTGCCGACACGCATCATCAAGGAGATCCTGCCCTGCCTGGACAAGCCGCAGACCATCTACACCCCCTACGTGACACCGGAAATGGTCGCCACCCTGCGACGTGAACAGGCCGGACTGTCCGAACGCATCGAGTTCCTGACCCGCAACAGGGACGCCATCGCCGACTACCTCGACACGGTTCTCCGCGTCACGTCCGCGACCGCCGGGAGCAGCGGCACGCCATGAGCGGGGCGCTCGGGCTGCGGGATGCGCTCACCCTCGGGGACGATGCGGCGCCGCATCCGACGACCTACGCTCGGGTCGCATACGGACAAGTGCGCACTTCCTCACGTTGGGGGGCAAGCGTGTCGACATGGACCGCAGCTGAATCAGAGGGCATCGAGGCGGGAGCGGGGGCCGCCGCACGGGCGACGGCACTGACGAAGTCGTACGGAACGGGCGAGACCCGGGTGGTCGCCCTGGACGCGGTGGACGTGGAGATCGCCCGCGGCCGCTTCACGGCCGTGATGGGCCCCTCCGGGTCGGGGAAGTCCACGCTCATGCACTGCCTGGCGGGGCTGGACTCGGTCACCTCGGGGCGGGTCTGGATCGGCGGGACCGAGATCACCCGTCTGGCGGAACGCGAACTCACCCGGCTCCGCCGTGACCAGGTCGGATTCGTCTTCCAGGCGTTCAACCTGCTGCCGACGCTCACGGCCGCCGAGAACATCACGCTGCCGATGGACATCGCCGGCCGCCGGCCCGACCGGGAGTGGGTGGACCGGGTGATCGACACCCTGGGCCTGCGCGACCGGCTGGGGCACCGTCCGGCGCAGTTGTCCGGCGGGCAGCAGCAGCGCGTGGCGTGCGCCCGCGCCCTCGCCTCCCGGCCGCAGCTGATCTTCGCCGACGAGCCGACCGGCAACCTCGACTCGCAGGCGGGCGCCGAGGTGCTGGGCTTCCTGCGGGAGGCCGTGGACGCGCTCGGCCAGACCGTGGTGATGGTCACCCACGACCCCACCGCCGCGGCCTGGTCGGACCTGGTGCTCTACCTGGCCGACGGACGGATCGTCGACGAGATGCACGAGCCGACCGCGGACGGCGTCCTGGAACGGCTCAAGCGGTTCGACGCGCTGCGGAAGCAGGGCTAGGCACCGGCGATGCTCCGGGCGACGCTGCGCAGCTTCCTGGCCCACCGCGGCCGGCTGCTGCTCAGCGCGCTCGCCGTCCTGCTGTCGGTGGCGTTCGTCACCGGCAGCATGATCTTCTCCGACACCGTCAACCGCACCTTCGACCGGCTGTTCGCGTCGACGTCCGCCGACGTGACGGTCGGTCCCCCCGAGGCCTTCAGCGAGGACCGGCGGTTCGCCTCCGGTGAGGTGCGCACCCTCCCGGCTTCGCTGCTGGAGAGGGTGCGGGCGGTCCCCGGTGTCGCCGACGCCCGCATCGACGTCACCGTGCACAACACCACCGTCGTCGACGCGCGGGACCAACCGGTGGAGCCCACCACCGGAGCCCTCACGGTGGCCACCGACTGGTCGGGCAGTCCGCGCAGCTCCGTCCGGCTGACCAGCGGTCACGCGCCGCACGGCGCCGGAGAGGCACTGATCGACGCCGACACCGCCGCCAAACGCGACCTGAGGATCGGCGACCGGCTGCGGGTGCTGGCGCAGCCGGGCGCCTTCTGGGTCCGGCTCTCCGGGATCGCCACCTTCACCACGACCAATCCGGGCGCCGCCCTGCTGTTCGTCGACACCCCCACCGCGCAGTCCCGGCTGCTGGGCAGGACCGGTGTCGCGACGTCGGTGCAGGCCGACGCCGCTCCCGGGGTCTCCGACGACGCCCTGAAGCGGCGGATCGCCGCCGCGCTCGGTCCCGGCTACACGTACACGACCCAGGCCGAGCAGGCGAAGTCGGCGGTGGAGAGCCTGGCGGGCTTCCTGGACGTGATCAAGTACGTGATGCTGGGCTTCGCCGGGGTCGCGGTGCTGGTCGGGGTCTTCCTCATCGTCAACACCTACTCGATGCTGATCGCCCAGCGCACCCGTGAGCTCGGTCTGCTGCGCGCGCTCGGCGCGGACCGCGGGCAGGTGCGGCGGTCGGTGCTCGTCGAGGCCGTGCTGCTGGGGGTGGTGGGCTCCGCCCTGGGTCTGGTGTGCGGGATCGGCACGGCCGCGGGGCTGATCGGGCTGCTCGGACTCTTCGGGATGAACATCGACGCCGCCGAGATGGTCGTCCGCTGGCGCGTTCCGGTGGCGGCGTTCACCGTGGGCCTGCTGGTGACGCTGGTCGCGGCCTACCTCCCGGCGCGACGGGCGTCGCGGGTCTCCCCCATGGCCGCGCTGTCCGACGCCGAGGCCGGCGGGACCGAACGCGGCCTGCGGTGGCGGGCGGTGGGCGGCGCCGTCGCGACGCTGGTCGCGGCGGGGGCGCTGAGCGGGGCCGCGGCGGCCGGGAGCACCGGGGACGCCGCGACGTTCCTGGGGGTCGGCATCGGGCTGTCGCTGGTCGCGGCGGTGGTCGTGGGCCCGTTGCTGGTGCGTCCGGTGATCCGGGTGCTGGGCGGGGCGTTCCCCCGGGTGTTCGGGCCGGTGGGGCGGATGAGCCAGCGCAACGCCCTGCGCAACCCGCGCCGTACGGGGGCCACGGCCGGCGCGCTGATGATCGGGCTGGCCCTGGTCACCGGCCTGTCCGTCGCGGGCACGTCGATGGCGGGCTCCTTCGACCAGGAGATCGACCGCGCCCTGGGCGCGGACTACGTCGTGCAGGGCACCCACTTCGCGCCGTTCGCCCCGGAGATCACCGACCGGGTGCGCGCGGTGCGCGGCGCCGGGGAGGTGGTGCCGGTGCGGTACGTCTCCGTCCTGATGACGCTGCCCGACCGGCGCGCGGTGGAGCTGACGGGGACGGCCATCGGCCTGGGGGCGGACCGGGCCCTCAACCTCGACTACGCCGCGGGCGACACGGCGGGCGCCCTGGCCCGCGACAGCCTGTCGCTGTCCGCGACGTACGCCGCCCACCACGGTCTGCGGGTGGGCAGCCGGATCCCCGTGCGCTTCGTCGACGGCAGTTCGGCGACGTTCACGCTGCGCGCGCTGACCACCAGCCAGAGCACCCTGCTGGGCGACGACGCGACCCTCACCATGGGCCTGGCCACCGCCGAGCGGTTCCTGCCCCGCGGCCAGGACGCCGCGCTGTACGTGAACGCCGCACCCGGCACCGACAAGCCGACGCTGCGGGCGAACCTGGAGCGGGCCCTCGACCGCTATCCGCAGGTGGAGGTCCGCGACCAGGCCGACTACAAGGAACTGGTGCGCACCCAGATCTCCGTGCTGCTGAACCTGGTGTACGCCCTGCTCGGGCTGGCGATCATCATCGCCGTGCTGGGTGTCGTCAACACCCTCGCCCTGTCGGTGATCGAGCGCACCCGCGAGATCGGGCTGCTGCGGGCGATCGGCCTGTCGCGGCTGCAACTGCGCCGGATGATCCGGCTGGAGTCCGTGGTGATCGCGCTCTTCGGCGCCGTGCTGGGGCTCGCCCTGGGGATGGTCTGGGGCGTGGTGACGCACGAGGTGCTGGCGCTGGAGGGCATGCGGGCGTTCGCCGTCCCGTGGACGACGGTTGGGGCGGTCATGGCCGGTTCCGTGGTGGTGGGCCTGGTCGCGGCGCTGCTGCCGGCCCTGCGCGCCTCGCGGATGAACGTCCTGGCCGCGATCGCCCACGAGTGAGCCGCCCGCGGACGGGGAAGGCCGATGACCGGCGGGCGGGTCGCGACGAGGGAGCGGTCATGGCACGACGGTTCCGGTTCGGTGTGAATCTGCTCGAGCCCGCGCAGGGCGACGCGTGGGCGCGCAAGTGCCGCCGGGCGGAGGCACTCGGCTACGACGTGCTCCAGGTGCCGGACCACCTGGGGTGGCCCGCGCCCTTCCCGTCACTGGTCGCGGCGGCGCACGCCACGCCGCGCCCGCGGCTGGGGACCTTCGTGCTCAACGCGGCGTTCTGGAACCCGGTGCTGCTGGCCCGCGAGGTCGCCACCACCGTCCGGCTCACCGGCGGCCGCCTGGAACTGGGGCTCGGCGCGGGCTACGTCCGCGAGGAGTTCGAACGGGCGGGCCTGCTCTACGGCACCGCCCGCGACCGGGTCGACCACCTGGAACGCACCCTCGGGACGCTGGCCGGGCTGCTCCCGGGACCGGACGGGGCCGGCTCCGCCGGCGCGGGCAGCGGGACCGGCGTGCCGCTGCCGCCGCTGCTCCTGGGCGGCAACGGCCCGCGCATGCTGCGGCTGGCGGCACGGCACGCCGCCGTCGTCGCCTTCACCGGCGCGGAGGCCGACCCGGGAGCGGACGACGGGTCGATGCGGCTGCTGCCCGCCGCGACCCTGGAGGAGCGGGTCGCGGCCGCGCGCGGGTACGCCGCGGCGTACGGCACCGACCCGGAGTTCAACGTCCTCGTCCAGCGGGTCGTCGTCACCGGGGACCGCCGGGCGGCGACCCGGGAGCTCGCCCCGCACGCGCCGCACCTGGACGAGGAGGAACTGCTCGACCTGCCCACGCTCCTGGTCGGCACGGTCGCGGAGATCGCGGAGCAGCTGCGGCGGGGCCGGGAGCGCTTCGGCTTCGGCTACGTCACCGTGCTGGAAGGCGCCATGGAGGCCTTCGCCCCGGTGATCGCGGAGCTGCGCCGCGGGGAACCGGCGGAAGGACCCGGAGGACACTGATCCGCTGGCCCCGCGGCCCGCCGGGCTGGTTGGCTGACCCGCATGGACGATCTGGGGATACGCAGCGCGGTACCGGCCGACGCCGAACGGGTGCTGGACTTCTGGGGCACGGCCGCCGAGGGCACCAGCATCAGCGACGACCCCGACGGCGTGGCGCGGCTGATCGCACGCGACCCCGGGGCCCTGCTGCTCGCCGAGGCCGGCGGCGTGCTGGTCGGCACGGTCATCGCGGGCTTCGACGGCTGGCGCTGCCATCTGTACCGGCTGGCGGTGCACCCCGGACGGCGGCGGCAGGGCGTCGCGCGGGCCCTTCTGGCGGCGGCGGAGGAGCGCTTCACCGCGCTGGGCGGGCGCCGCGGCGACGCCATGGTGCTGGAGCGCAACGAGCGCGCCCACCACGCGTGGCACGCGGCGGGCTATGCGCCCCAGCACGACTGGCGCCGCTGGACCAAACCGTTCCGGAGCACCCGGTAGCCCACGCCCCGGGAGGGCGCCTCGCGGGGCTCCCCGCCTCCCGGCCGGGACCGGCGGCGCTCCCGGCTGTCCGTTGTGCGCGGGCTTCCTACGATGGGCTTATGGACGACCCTGCGAGTCCGTCACGCCTCCGGTCCCGTCGCCCACGGCCACGTTCGCACGCGCGCCCGAGCTCGGGCACGCGACGACGGCGCGCGGTCCACCGGCGCCTGACCGATCATGGGACCGAGGTGTCCCGATGACCGAAGTGCTGCTCCTGGCCGTCGCCCTGCTGCTCACCCTGGCCTGCGCCGTCTTCGTCGCCGCCGAGTTCTCGCTGACCACGGTCGAGCGCGCCGACCTGGAACGGGCCGAGAAGGCGGGTGAGCGCGGTGCCTCCGCGGCGCTGCGGGCAGTGCGCAGCCTGACGGTCCAGCTGTCCGGCGCGCAGCTCGGCATCACCGTCACCGGACTGGTCATCGGCATGCTGGCGCAGGCCTCGATCGCCGAACTGCTGGCGGGGCCGCTGCGCGCGCTGGGGATGTCGGCCGGCGGGGCGGCGTCGCTGGGCCTGGTGCTGGGCACCGGCATCTCGACCGTGGTGCTGATGGTGGTGGGGGAACTCGTCCCCAAGAACTGGGCGATCTCGCGTCCGCTGCCGGTCGCCAAGGCCGTCGCCCCGCCGCAGACCGTCTTCACCACCGCCTTCGGGCCGTTGATCCGTCATCTGAACAACACCGCCAACCGGGTGCTGCACCGGCTGGGCATGGAACCCACCGAGGAACTCGCCTCGGCGCGCAGCCCCGAGGAGCTGGTGGCCCTGGCCCGGCACTCCGCCCGGGCGGGCGCGCTGGAGGCCGACACCGCCGAGCTGTTCGTGCGGACGCTGAGCCTGCCCCGGCTGACCGCCGAGAACGTGATGACCCCCCGCGTCCAGGTCGTCGCCCTGGAGGAGGGCGCCACCTGCCGGGACGTCGCCGACATCACCCGCGCCACGGGGCTGTCCCGCTTCCCCGTCCACCGGGGCGGCCTGGACAACGTCATCGGCATCGTCCACATCAAGGACGTCCTGGCCGTGCCGTACGAACGCCGGGAGGGCCACCCGATCACGCCGCTGCTGCGGGAGCCGGTGCCGGTCCCGGAGTCGCTCACCGTGGACCGCCTGCTGGACCGGCTGTCCGGCTCGATGAGCATGGCCGTGGTCATCGACGAGTACGGCGGCACCGCGGGCGTCGTCACGCTGGAGGACATCGTGGAGGAGGTCGTCGGCGAGGTGCGTGACGAGCACGACCCGCTGGAGACCCCCGACCTGGCCTTCAGCCACCAGGACCGCACCGGCCGCCGCGTCTACGACGCCGACGGGGCGGTGCGGACCGACCAGCTCGCGCCCATCGGCCTGCGGGTCACGGACGGCCCCTACGAGACGCTGGCCGGCCTGGTCGCCGAACGGCTCGGGCGGATCCCGGCCACCGGCGACACCGTCGAGGTCAACGGCTGGATGGTCGAGGTCACCGACGACTCCCACCACCGCGCGGCACACGTACGGCTGATCTCCCCGGCCCCCCGCACGCAGAACGGGCTCGCGCCGGCGCACGGCTCGGACGACGGGACGGCGGACGCGCGATGATCTTCCTGCAGTTGTTCGTCGGCTTCCTGACCCTGGTCGTGAACGCCTTCTTCGTCGGCGCCGAGTTCGCGATGATCTCCGTCCGGCGCAGCCAGATCGAGCCCCGCGCGGAGGCCGGGGAGCGCGGCGCGCGCCACGTCCTGTGGGGGCTACAGCACCTGTCGCCGCTGATGGCCGCCGCCCAGCTGGGCATCACGCTGTGCACCCTGGTGCTGGGCATCGTGGCGGAACCGGCCATCGAGCACCTGCTCGCGCCGCTCTTCCACCTGCTGCACGTACCGCAGGGCGCGATCCACGCGCTGTCGTTCGCGATCGCGCTGACCCTGGCGACGTACGCGCACATGCTGTTCGGCGAGATGGTCCCGAAGAACATCGCGCTCGCCGCGCCGGAGCGGACGGCGCTGGTCCTGGGTCCCCCGCTGGTGACCCTGGCGCGTGCGCTGCGCCCGGTGATCTTCACGGTGAACGCCTTCGCGAACGGTCTGCTGAAGCTACTGCGGGTCGAACCGAAGGACGAGGTCGCGGCGGTCTTCTCGGACGACGAGCTGGCCCGGATGGTCACCGACGCGGGCCAGGCCGGGTTGCTGGACGAGCGTGCCGCCATCCGCCTGCAAGACGCGCTGGAGCTGGGCCGGCGCCCGGTCCGCGCGGTCGTCGTCCCGTGGGAGCACGTGGTGTCGGCGCGCTTCGGCACCACCCCGGCGGGCCTGGAGCGCCTGGCCGCACGGTCCGGCTTCTCACGCTTCCCCGTCACCGACGACGCCTGCCGCATCCTCGGCTACCTCCATGTGAAGGACGCCCTCGCGCTCGGACCCAGCCGCCACGACCAGCCCTTCCCGCGCGGCGCGCTGCGCCGGATCACCCGGGTCGGCGCGGCCACCCCGCTGGACGACGTCCTGGCGGCGATGCGGGCCAGCGGCGCGCACCTCGCGGCGGTCGTCGACGACCAGGGCCGCGGCCTCGGTCTGGTCACCATGGAGGACGTGCTGAAGGAGCTCGTGGGCCGCGCACCGGCCGCCTGAAACAGCGCTCCGCGGGGCCGGTAGGATCTCGCCCGCCATGCAGATGAACGCCACCCACACCAGCTTCGTCGCGCTCGGCGACTCCTTCACCGAAGGCATGTCCGACGCGCTCCCCGACGGCTCCTACCGGGGCTGGGCCGACCTCCTCGCCGGGCGGCTCGCCACCCACGCGCCGGGCTTCCGGTACGCCAACCTGGCGGTGCGCGGGAAGCTCATCCAGCAGATCGTGGACGAGCAGGTGGAGACCGCGGCCTCCATGGAGCCCGACCTGGTCACCCTGGTGGGCGGCCTCAACGACGTACTGCGGCCCAAGTGCGACGTGGCGAGGGTGTGCGCGCTGCTGGAGGAGGCCGTGGAACGGCTGGCGCCGACCTGCCGGCAGCTGGTGCTGATGCGCAGCCCGGCCCGCCGGGGCCCGGTGGCGGTGCGCTTCCTGCCGCGCATGGAGCAGCTCTTCGGCTTCGTCGACGACCTGGCCGCCCGGCACGGCGCGCTCGTGGTGGACCTCTACGGCGCCGATGTGCTGGGCGATCCGCGCCTGTGGGCTGAGGACCGGCTGCACCTGGACGGCGAGGGGCACCGCCGGGTCACCGAGGCGGTCTGGCAGACCCTCGGCCACACCCCTCAGTTCGACTGGACCGCGGCCCTGCCCGACTCCGTCCCGCTGTCCTGGCCCGCCCGCCGCGCCGCAGACCTGCGCTTCACCCGCCAGCACCTCGTCCCGTGGATCGGCCGCCGCCTCTCCGGGCGCTCCTCCGGCGACGGCCTGCCGCCCAAGCGCGCGGAACTCGTGCCGTACGAGCTCTGAGCGCACGTCCCGGTGCCCCCGCCCACCTGACGTGGGGACGGGGGCACTCCGGTCCTGCTCGCGGGCAGGTCAGCCCCATCCGCCGAACAGGCCGCGGTTGGCCTGCGCGTGGCAGATGTTGTAGCCGCCGGCCGCGTGGGCCTTCTCGGTGTGGCCGTCGATGGTGACCGAGCAGTTGATGTCTCCGGAACCCTGCAGTTGGGCGGTCACCGTGTAGTACAGGGCGTCGCCGTCGAGGGGGAGGCTCGTTGTGAACCGGCCGTTCTTCCAGTGCCCTTCGCGGCTGTCGCTGTCGGAACCGTAGGTGATGTCGAGCGGGCCGAGGGCCCCGGACGGCGCGGTGCCCCACACCGTGAACACGACCTCCGGCTTCGCGGCCTTCTTGGACGGCTGGTCCGCGTCGGCCTTCGTGGCGCCCTTGGCGTCGTCCTTCGTGCCGCCCTTCCCGTCGTCCTTCCCGTCGTCCTTCGCGGCCGGACTGCTCGCGGTGACCTTGCCCGTGGTGTCGTCGCCGCCCCCGGCGAGGGCGCCGAACGCGCCGACGACGACGATGAGGCCGACTGCGCCGAGGCATCCGAACCCCGCGATCTTCCCCGCGCTGGACTTCTTCGGCGGCTGCGGTGGCCCAGCCCATCCCGGTCCCTGCCATCCGGCGGGCGGCTGCGGCGGTCCGGCCGGCGGTCCGGGTGGCGGCGGGTACTGAGGCGTCGACATGGCGTCCCCCTGAGTGTGTTGGTGGTGGGGACACCGTGGCAGGGCCATCACCATGAGCATCGCGTTACGCACCTGCTGTGACGTCGCCGTGACCAATTAGGGACGGATCGTGACTCTTCAGGATGGGTCGCGTTCTGCTCTCGCGGCCGCGCCACTGTCCCGCCGTCTCGCGCCCTGCGGGCGCAAAGCAGCGGGCTGCGGCGGGGAGGGTGGCGGTCCGGGTCTTGTCGGCGATGTGCGGGTGGGTGAGTGGCGGGCGTTCAGGCGCCGGAGCGGGGCGCCTCTCCGCTGGTGCCGGTCTCGTTGCCGTCCGCGGGTATAGATGGCCGGTTGCCACGCCTACTGCCGGTGGTGGGCGCGTCCGCCGTAACCCGCGTCTGCGGGTGCTTCGGGGTGCTGCCGGGGGCGGTCGGCGGGAGATCGGGCCCGCTTTCAGCGGTATAGCCGTCGGAACAGAGCCCGATGTCGGATCGGGGAAGCACCCGCAGACGCCGGTTACGGCGGGCGCGCCACCCACGGACCGTGGGCGTGGTCACCGGCCATCTGCACCCGCGGACGGCAACGAGATCTCCGCCGAGGGAGAGGCACCCCGCTCCGGCGCCTGAACCCGCGCCGCCCACCCACCCGCACACCGCACACAAGGCAGGCCCCCACCCTCCCACCCGCAGCCGGCGCAGTGCGCCCGCAGGGCGCGAGACGGCGGGACAGCCGAGGAACCGGCGCACCACCCGCCGGCAGCACCTCACACCCCACCCAGAGCCCTTTGACCTGGGCATTCTCGGGCGTAGTGGACGGCGGCGACCACCATGGACGGCGGGTAAACTATCGCTACGTGACTTCCAAGCCCCGCATCCCCAACGTCCTGGCCGGCCGCTACGCCTCCGCGGAGCTCGCCACGCTGTGGTCCCCCGAGCAGAAGGTGGTGCTGGAGCGCCGCCTGTGGCTGGCCGTGCTGCGGGCCCAGAAGGACCTCGGGATCGAGGTGCCGGACCAGGCCCTCGCGGACTACGAGCGGGTGCTGGAGGAGGTCGACCTGGCCTCCATCGCCGAGCGGGAGAAGGTCACCCGGCACGACGTCAAGGCGCGCATCGAGGAGTTCAACGCCCTCGCGGGGCACGAGCACGTGCACAAGGGCATGACCTCGCGCGACCTCACCGAGAACGTCGAGCAGCTGCAGATCCGGCTCTCCCTGGAGCACGTGCGCGACCGCACCGTCGCCGTCCTGTCCCGGCTCGGCCGGCTCGCCGCCGAGTACGCGGAGCTGGTCATGGCCGGGCGTTCGCACAACGTGGCCGCCCAGACCACCACCCTCGGCAAGCGCTTCGCGACCACGGCCGACGAGCTGCTGGTCGCCTTCGCCCGGGTCGAAGACCTGCTCGGTCGCTACCCGCTGCGCGGCATCAAGGGCCCGGTGGGCACCGCGCAGGACATGCTCGACCTGCTCGGCGGCGACGCCGGCAAGCTGGCGGAGCTGGAGCACCGGATCGCGGGGCACCTCGGCTTCTCGGAGGTCTTCACCTCCGTCGGCCAGGTCTACCCGCGCTCGCTGGACTACGACGCCGTCACCGCGCTGGTGCAGCTGGCCGCTGCGCCGTCGTCGCTGGCCAAGACGATCCGCCTGATGGCCGGGCACGAGCTGGTCACCGAGGGCTTCAAGCCCGGCCAGGTCGGTTCCTCGGCCATGCCGCACAAGATGAACACCCGCTCGTGCGAGCGCGTCAACGGCCTGGCGGTCATCCTGCGCGGCTACGCGTCGATGGTCGGCGAGCTGGCCGGCGACCAGTGGAACGAGGGGGACGTCTCCTGCTCCGTGGTGCGCCGGGTGGCGCTGCCGGACGCGTTCTTCGCCTTCGACGGCCTGCTGGAGACCTTCCTGACGGTGCTCGACGAGTTCGGCGCCTTCCCGGCCGTCATCGCCCGCGAGCTCGACCGCTACCTGCCGTTCCTCGCCACGACGAAGGTGCTCATGGGTGCGGTGCGGGCCGGCGTCGGCCGCGAGCTGGCGCACGAGGTCATCAAGGAGCACGCGGTCGCCTCGGCGCTCGCGATGCGCGAGAAGGGCGCCGAGCGCAACGAGCTGCTGGACCGGCTCGCGGAGGACGAGCGCATCCCGCTCGACCGCGCCGGGCTGGACGCCCTCATGGCCGACCGGCTCTCCTTCACCGGCGCGGCCGCGAACCAGGTCGCCGAGGTCGTGCGCCGGGTCGGTGAGGTCGCCGACCGCTACCCGCGGGCGGCCGCGTACACCCCCGGGGCCATCCTCTGACCACGGTCCGGCGGACCCGCCCCTCCCAGGACGAGCTGGAGGCCGCCCGCGACCGCGTCATCCCCGACGTGATCGCGGACGGCCTGCGGGTGCTCTTCTGCGGCATCAACCCGGGGCTGATGTCGGCGGCCACCGGTCACCACTTCGCCCGCCCCGGCAACCGCTTCTGGCCGGTGCTGCACGCCTCCGGCTTCACCCCGCGCCGGCTCGACCCCTCGGAGCAGGACGAACTCCTCGCGTCCGGGCTGGGGATCACCAACGTCGTCGCGCGCGCCTCGGCCCGTGCCGACGAACTCACCCGCGACGAACTGCTGGAGGGCGGGCGGCTGCTGTCGGAGCGGGTGCTGCGGTACGAGCCGCGCTGGCTCGCCGTGGTCGGCGTCACCGCCTACCGTGTCGCCTTCGCCGAACCCCGCGCCCGGATCGGCCCCCAGGAACGCACGATCGGCGGCACCCGGATCTGGGTCCTGCCCAACCCCAGCGGCCTGAACGCGGGCTGGTCGACCCAGGCCATGACGGAGGAATTCAGCCGCCTCCGCGACGCGCGAGGACAGGTTTAGCGTCCGGTGGTCGGCGTCTGCAGTTGTCCTGCGCCGACCCGACGCCGCGGGTGCGCCCGTCGGCAGTGGTCAGAGGGTGGCCAGTTCCTCGCGCGTCCCGATCGCATCCGGGTGGCCAAGGTCCTCCAGGATCTCCAGAGCCCGACGCAGCCGCTCCCTGGCCTCGGCCGTCCGGCCGCGGCTCTGATGGACGCGCGCGAGGATGCGCAACGTGGCCGCCTCATGCAGGCGGTTGCCCACTGACACGTGCAACGCCAGCGCCCGCGATCCAAATTCGGCGGCCTCGTCGAAATGCCCTAGGTTCAGATGGGTATCGGCCAATTTGTCGAGTACCAGAGCTTCCCCGAAGGGGTACCGCAGTTCTCGAAAGATCGCCAGAGCTCGGGTCAGCGACGCGACCGCTTCGTCGTGGCGCCCCAATGCGCTGTAGACGGGTCCGAGGTTCTCCAGTGAGTGGGCGGCCAAGATGTCGTCGCCCGTCCGCTCACCAACAGCGAGGGCTTCGGCAAGGATGTCGGCAGCCTCCTGCGACCGCTCGAGTAGCGCCAACGTAGCTCCGATGCTGTTGAGGCACCACCCCTCGTCCTCGCCGAGCTCGCGGCAGGCCACAAGTGCCTCCGTGTTGCTCCGCAGGCTCTCCTCGTACCGCCCGCAATAGGCGAACGCGGCACCGAGCGTGCGCAGCGTGTTCATCTCCGCGTGCCGGTCCTGGAGGCGTCCGGCCGCTCCCACGGCGATCTCGGATACCTCGATCCAGTCGGTGGTCGGACGCTGCAGTTGGAAGAACCATCTGAGAGCCAGGGGTAGTTGCCAGGCGACGACGTACTCACCTGCCTCGACCGCCAGTCGGCAAGCGGCGACGAGACCGAGGATCTCCGACTCGCACCACGTCGTCGCCGCGGCCCGAGTGGAGAACCTCTGCACCGGTAGGCCATCGGAGTCGTCCCGTGCGGAGGATCCACCCGCTGGGGATCCCGACCTGGGGGCAAGTCCGGGGGCAAGTTGTGTCGCCGCCTCCTGCGCGGACAGCAGGTACCACGTCAGGAGACGCTTCGCGGCTGCCGCACGGGTCGGCTCGTCGTCGTCCGCAGCGCATTCGCAGGCGTAGTCCCTGAGCAGGTCGTGGAAGCGGTAGCGATCCGGACCGACCGCTTCGATCAAGTGGGATCCGACCAGTCGGTTGATGTCACGAACGGCCTCACCCGACGAGCAGCCGGTGACGGCAGCGACCGCCAGGACACCGAAGTCCGGACCCGGGATGTGGGACAGCATGCGGAACGTCCGTGCTGCCTCCGGCGTCAGGTCACGGTAGGACCACGAGAAGACCACCCTGACCGCGGTCGACTCGTCCTCGTCGTACGTGGCCAAAGTGTCCAGTCGACGAGTGCCGGACTCGAGTTCGGTGGCGAGATGCTCCAAGGACAGGCCCGGGTGAAAGGCCACCCTTTCGGCAGCGATGCGAAGGGCCAGGGGAAGTTGAACGCACCGGGTGGTCAGCCTGGCCGACGCGTCAGGTTCCGCGTCCACCCGCTCCCGGCCCAGGATGGATCGCAACAGCTCAACCGACTCGGTGGACGTGAGGGTCTTGAGGTCGATCCGATGCGCACCCTCCCGGGCGCACAACCCGCCCAGTTGGCTGCGGCTGGTCACCAGAACGAGCGAGGACGACGCCCCTGGCAGGAGGGGCCGCACCTGGGCGGCGCTGCGCACGTTGTCCAGCAGGATGACGAGACGGCGCCCACTTGTCACCTGCCGGTACAGGGCGGTCCTGCCGTCCAGGTCGGCCGGGATGCTCGCCGCGTGCACACCGAGGCTTACGAGGAAGTACTCAAGGGCCTGGTGGGCGGAGAGCGGAGGCCCCGTATCGTAGCCCTGCAAGTTCAGGTGCAGGGCGCCGTCGGGAAAACGGTCCTGCACGGAATGGGCCCAGTGGACGGCGAGGGCTGTCTTGCCGACGCCGGCGAATGCCGAAATCACCAGAGTGGACTGAAGTCCGGCGCCGTGATGGGCCAACATCGCGTCGAGGTGCGCCAACTCCGCAACCCTGCCAGTGAAGTGCGTGGGCCTGGAGGGTAGTTGTCGAGGGACGACCACCGGACCACGTCGCGCTGAGTGGATGTGCACGTCTCCGACGATCTGCCGGGCCTGTATGACGTTGTCGGCCGTCCCTGGAAACTCATTGTGCATTCCTTGGGATGGACGTGGATCATTACGGTCTGCCATCGGCCACATCCATCTCAGAATGGTCCATCCAGGCTAGCGGCGATCGCATCGCTCTGTCCATGGTGAACAAGACGGGGGCATGAATTCCACCACTCCGGACGAATACTGCTGATGACAGCTCACGGGTACCGTGTTTCGAGATCCACGTCCGCCGGGTACCGGGGGCGGCTCGCCCGCCCGACCCACGCGAATCAGCCACAGGGAGGTTCTCCGGCGAGGGCCAGTGCGTCGGAGGCTTTCCGCCCGCCTCGCATCGAACCGTCGTGCGACGCGGTGCACGCCGGCAGAGCACGCTGACCCAGGCGCACGATCCTCGGTTCGGCCGGATGACCGGAGTTGCGTGGTGGTGGGTAGGTTGCCGCCGTGGTCCTGCCAGGGCCATGTCCGCTGGACCCGTACCCAAGTGCCGTCCTCACGATGGATGTCGGCCTCACGTCCCACGACCTTCTGTACGGGGCTTGAGCGTGACGATACCGTGGTGATTCGCAGAAGTGGAGGGCAACCCATGCCCGACGTGACGTCGGCCCAGGTAGTGGCCACGATGGTCAGCGCAGCAGCTTCTGGAGCCGCGACCGAGGCGGGCCGCGAAGCGTGGACGTCCCTCGTCGACCTCGTGCGTCGGTGCACAGGCCGCTCACGGGAGGTGTCCGAGGAAGCGGCTTCGGTCCCGGATCCTCGCGATCCGGAACAGGTCCGCGTACTCGTCGGAACGGTGCTGGAAGAAGCCCGACGGAGCCCGGAGTTCGCCGCCGCCCTGCGCTGCTGGCTGGACACGGCCGGTGGCGGCGTCGCGGCCGCGGCGCAGAGGGCGGAGGTGCGTAACGAGGTGAGCGGCAACGCCCGCGTGGGAAATGCCATCCAAACCCATTCAGTGAATGGGGGAATCAGCATCGGGAATGGCGCTGTCCCTGAGTCCAGGGAGCCTCGGTGACGCGTCGAACATCCACGAACCTTGAGTGCTGATCGAGGCCTCCGGTCGCAGGACCCCGAAATTCGCCTCTGGCCACAGGGCACGGAACCACCACCGCAGCCCCGGCGCGTGGGACGCCGCCGTGTGGGCCGCCGCTTCCTGAACCGGGGGTCCGGGCGGGGGGTCATGCCGTGCTTTCGGGTACGAGGGGGTCGGGGTGCGTGGCGAGGAGCCGGGTGAGGAGGGGGAGGGCGGCGGCTGTCGTGGGGGCCTGGGCAGCGGGGAGGTGGGCGACGTCGGGGGGCAGCGTCATGCCGCCCCGGGGGACGGCGAGGACGCGCATGCCGGCGGCGTTCGCCGAGCGGATGCCGTTCGGGGAGTCCTCGACGGCCAGGCAGCGGGTCGGCGGCACGCCGATCGCGGCGGCCGCACGCAGGTAGGGGTCGGGCGCGGGTTTGGCCCGCGCCACGTCCTCCCCGCACACGACGGCGCCCAGCCGTCCGGTCAGGCCCAGTCGTTCGAGGACCGCCAGGACGAAGCGGCGCGGGCTGGCCGTGGCGAGGCCGACGGGGCCGTGGCGTCCGGCCTCGATGACCAGGTCCACGGCTCCGGGCAGTGCCGGGACCCGGCCCGCGGCGACCTCGCCCGTCGCCGCGGCGGCGCAGGCGTCGGCCACCTCGGCGGGCCCGGCGGCGCCGTCGCACAGTCCGGCGACGTACACCGCCCAGCCACCGTTGCCGTGCAGGGCCGCGGTGTCCTCGGCCCGCCACCGGTGACCGTGGCGGGCGGCGAAGGCGGCGCAGACGCGGACCCAGGTGTCCGCGCTGTCGACCAGGGTGTCGTCCAGGTCGAAGATCGTCGCTCGGGTCATCCGGTCACACCGTCGCGGGATCCGCGGGCCGCGGTCCGCTCGCCAGTTGCTCGATCGAGATGAGCGACAGGCCGTGCCGGTCGGCGAAGGCCCGCAGCCGGTCGAAGCGGGCGACCGAGCCGTCGTCCTCGCAGACCTCGCTGATCACCCCGACCGGCGGCAGCCCGGCCAGGCGCATCAGGTCGACGGTGGCCTCCGTGTGGCCGCGCCGTTCCGAGACGCCCCCGGCACGGGCGCGCAGCGGGAACACATGTCCGGGGCGGTGCAGTTGGTCGGGCCGGGTGGTCTGGCCGGCGAGCGTCCGCGCCGTCAGCGCCCGGTCCGCGGCGGAGATCCCGGAACCGGCCCCGACCGCGTCGACGGAGACGGTGTACGCCGCGGTGTCGAAGCCGGGGCGGTGCGGGACCATCAGCGGCAGTTCCAGGCGGTCGGCGATCTCCGGCGCCATGGGCGCGCAGATCAGGCCGCTCGTCCAGCGGACGAAGAACCCGAGGGTCTCGGGGGTGGCGAACTCGGCCGCCATGACCAGGTCGCCCTCGTTCTCTCGGTCCTCGTCGTCGACCACGATGACGGGCCGTCCGGCCCTCAGGTCGTCGACGGCTCCGGACACGGTGTCCAGGCCGCCGGCCGGTCGTGGCGTCGGTGCTGACGTCACAGGAATCGTCCCTTCGTCGGATCCACCCCCCGGGGATGCATCGGTGTCCGAACGAGGGAGCTTGAGAAACCCGTACGCCGAACGGGCTTTCCCCTTGGCGCGGCACCGGATTCGGCAGCGCGCGGCCGGTGACGAAGCTCCGGGGGCGCCGTCGTGGCGGGCGACCCGTGCGCGTCGGGGCCTACGGCGTCGTCACGGTACGGCCGCGGCGTCGCCGACGGCGGCCACGAGCTGGAAGGGCAGCTCCGGGTCCCACTGGCCCACGCACACGCCGATCCAGCGGCCGTCGACGCGCCAGGCCCACGCCTCGTGGGCGTAGTTGCACAGGGTGCGCAGCGGCCCCGGCACGGGCTCGCCCTCGACGAGGCGTTCGAGGTGGGCGGTGAGGTCGACCGTCTCGGGGACGCCCCAGCGCTCGGTGAACACCTCGACGAGGGCCTGGCACTCGGCCTCCAGGTCCTCCTCGGCCTGCCGTCTGCGCGCGTGGTCCCCGTCCACGTCCCAGAAGTCCTCGCTGACGCGGAGGTCCGCTATGTGGTAGCCGGGGCCGCTGTCGACCGCGCCGCGGCGCTCGTCCCGCGCCGGGAAGGGGCGGGCGCGCAGCGCGTCGACGGTGGCCACGTGGCCGGGCAGGTCCATGGATCCAGTAAACCCCGCGCCTCTGACACTTGACATCGAGTCAGTAACCCTGTGCCGGTGCCACTCGCCGCGGGCCGCCGGGACGGGTACGATCCGGCCAACACGCGTGCAAGCAGGGAGGACGTACGTTGGGGCGGATCACCGGCGGGGACCCGTCCCTGCTCCGGCGGATCAATTCCGCGGTGGTGCTCCACGCGCTGCGCGGGGAGCCCGCCGTGAGCCTGACGGAACTGGTGCAGTCGACGGGGCTGTCACGGCCGACCGTCGAGGGCGTGATCGAGGGCCTGACGGAGTCGGGCCTGGTCGTGGAGGCGCCGCAGGAGCCCGGTGACGCGCGCAAGCAGGGCCGTCCGGCCCGCAGGTTCCGCTTCCACGCGGAGGCCGGGCACCTGCTGGGCGTGGAGATCGGGGCCCGGCAGATCCGCGCGCTGCTGTCGGACCTCAGCGGCCGTGTCCTGGGGTCGCTGGCGCACGACGTCGCGGACACGCTGCCCGCCGAGGAGCGCCTGGAGCGGGTCCGCGGCACCGTCGCCGAACTGCTGCGCAAGGCCGGTGTGGCCCGCAGCACGCTGTGGGCGGTCGGCGTCGGGAGCCCGGGGATCGTGGAGACCGACGGCGCGGTGCGGCTGAGCACGGCGCTGCCCGGCTGGACGGGACTGCCGCTGGGGGAACGGCTGCGCCGGTCCTTCCGCTGCCCCGTCCTGGTGGAGAACGACGCGAACGCCGCCGCCGTCGCCGAGCACTGGAAGGGCGCGGCCGTCGGCACCGACGACGTGGTGTTCGTGCTGGCCGGGCTGAGCCCCGGTGCCGGGTCGCTGATCGGCGGCCGGCTGCACCGCGGCTTCGGCGGGGCGGCCGGCGAGATCGGGGCGCTGCACCTGCTGGGCCGCGAGGCGAGGCCCGAGCGGCTGCTGTCCACGACCGGGACGCCGCTGCACCCGCTGGACGAGTCCGCGGTGGCCGACGTGTTCGCGCTCGCGCGGTCGGGGGACGTCCAGGCGCGGGAGGCCTTCGACCGCTTCCTGCAGCGCCTGGTGCACGACGTGGCGGCGCTGGTGCTGGCGATAGACCCGGAGCTGGTGGTGATCGGCGGCTGGGCGGCCGGGCTGGACGGCGTACTGGAGCCGCTGCGCACCGAGTTGGCGCGTTACTGCCTGCGGCCGCCGGAGGTCGCGCTGTCGGCGCTGGGGCACGAGGCGGTCGCGACGGGGGCGCTGCGGCTCGCGCTCGACCACGTCGAGGAGCAGTTGTTCGCGGTGGCCAGGACCTCGCTGCTCGGGCGCTGAGCGGCAGGGCGGCCGAACCGGGGGACGCGCCCGCCGAGGCCCGGCGACCTCCGGCGGGCCGTGCTCGCGGGCGGCGTCCCGGACGACGCCGCCGGGGGCCGCGGCACGGCGGCCGGGCCGACTTCGGCGCGGGGCCGGGCGGACGGCGGGCCGCCGGTCAGGGCAATCCGGGCGAAATTCCGCGGTCCACCGGCCTGCCTGCTTTGCCGGGTTGTCCGACCAGCCGACGATCCGTCGCATCGGCGAGCGTGCCGCGCGGGCGGGCGCGGCCGGCGAAAGGGCGTCCGCGTGCGGCGAGCAGTGGTCCTGGCAGGGTCCGTGGTCCTGACGGCCGGCGCGGCGACGGCCCCGGCCGCCGCGCACTTCCCGGAGCCCGTGGCCGCCGAGCAGGTGCGGATGGCGGGGGCCGCTGTGGCGGCCCGGGCGGCCGGGGCCACCGGCATCACCTTCGGGGCCTGCCCGGCCGACAGCGGGCTGAAGGCACCCGTGCAGTGCGGCACCGTCCGGGTGCCGGTGGACTACGCGGAGCCGGGCGGCGCGAGGATCGGCCTGCTCGTGAGCCGGCTGCGGGCGGCGGGCCCCGCCTCCGTCCGGCAGGGAGCCCTGGTGTTCAACCCGGGCGGCCCCGGGGCGTCGGGGCTGTGGTTCCCCGGGGTGGGCCTGCCGGGCGCCGGGACCGTCACCCGCAAGGTCTGGGAGACCGCGGCCAGGACGTACGACCTGGTGGGCTTCGACCCGCGCGGGGTGGGCCACTCCGCGCCCCTGTCCTGCCACGACCCGGCGGGTCACCAGCACGCCCCCAGCGCCGACCCGCGCCTGGCCACGGAGGCGGTCAAGGCCGACAAGCGCGCGCAGGCCCGGCGCAAGGCCGCGGACTGCGGTGCGCGCGGCGGCCCGCTGCTGCGGAACATGCGCACCGCGGACCTGGCACGCGACCTCGACGTCATCCGCGCCGCCCTGGGCGAACCCCGCCTGAACTACTACGGCGTCTCCTACGGGACGTACCTGGGCGCGGTGTACGCCACCCTCTTCCCCGCACACGTACGCCGCATGGTCGTGGACAGCGTCGTCAACCCCGACCCGCGCGGCATCTGGTACGGCGCCAACCTCGCGCAGGACGTCGCCTTCGAGCGCCGCTGGGCGGACTGGCGCGCCTGGGCGGCCGGGCACGACGCCGTGTACGGACTGGGCGGGACGCCCGGGCGCGTGCAGGCGAGCTTCGACCGGGCGATGCGGATGCTCGGCCGGCGCCCGGCCGGGAAGGTGGGGGCCGGGGAACTGCACTCGGCGGCGGTGCAGGCCGCCTACTACGACCAGCGCTGGGTCACCTTCGCCCACCTCCTCTCGCGCTACCTGCGCGGCGACGACGACCCGCTGGTCGCCGCGGCCGCCCCCGACCCCGGGGACGCGAAGGACCAGGAGAACGGCGACGCCGTCTACCTGGCCGTGGAGTGCTCGGACGCGGCCTGGCCGCGCGACTGGAGCGTGTGGGACCGCGACAACTCACGGGTGGCGCGCCAGCGTCCCTTCGAGACCTGGGCGAACGCCTGGCTGAACCTGCCGTGCGCTTCCTGGCCCGTCGACGGCGGGCGGGCGGTGGACGTAGGGGCGCGCCCCGGGTCGGGCCTGCCGCCGGTGCTGATCGTCCAGTCGGAGCGGGACGCGGCGACGCCGTACGAGGGCGCGGTCGAACTGCACCGGAGGCTGCCGGGCTCACGGATGATCACCGAGGCGGGACGTGGTTCGCACGGGCTGATCAGCTTCTGGAACGAGTGCGTGACCGCACGCGTCGACCGCTACCTGGTGTCCGGCGCCGTCGGCGACCGCGACGTCAGCTGCTCCGGGCACCCGCTGCCCGTGCCGTCCGGCGCAAAGGGCGCCGAGGACGCCAACACGGGCCGCTTCTACTGACCGGACGGTCCGCGGCGGCCGACGGCCGGCGTCCGGTAAGGACGCGCGGCCGCACCGCCGCACCCCGTCAAGAAGCGGCGGCGTGCCGCTCCTGGCCGTGGTGGGTGATCTCCATCGCGCCGCTGTCGCCGAAGGTCAGCCGGCAGGTGTCGGCACGGTAGGTGGCGACGGCCACCGCCACGACGCGTCCGCCGCTGAAGTAGCGGGTGGTGACGACCAGCACGGGGGCGCCGGGCAGCCGGTCGAGCTGCTTGGCGTCCTCGGCGCGGGCCGAACCCAGCTCCACCGCCCGGTCGTCGCCGTCGAGGTCGAGGGCGTGCAACTCCCGCAGGACGGCGGGGGCGTGGCCGGCCGGCGTCAGGTCGCGGGCGAGGCCGGGGACGGAGGTCCGCGGGACGTAGAGCAGTTCGGTGGCGACGGACTGCCCGCCCATCGACCGGACCCGGCGGACGGTGTGCACCGCCTCGTCGGTGCCGGTGCCGAGCGCCTCCGCGACGGCGGCCGGCGCGGCGGCCTCGACGCAGCCCACGGTGCGCCAGGCGTCACCCGTGGCACCGGGCCAGCTGCCGCTCGACGGGCCGACGGAGACACCCACGCGGGGCGGGGCCACCGTGGTGCCGACACCGCGGCGGCGCTGCAGTCGGCCCTCCAGCTCCAACTGCTCCAGCGCCTGGCGCAGCGTGGCCCGGGCGACGCCGAAACGGGCGGCGAGGTCACGCTCGTTGGGGAGGATCTCGCCGACCTCGAACTCGGAGTCGAGCGCGTCGATGAGCACGGTCTTGAGGTGCCAGTACTTGGGCTCCGGCACGTTCTCGAGCTGCGTGGTCCCCACCCTGTCCTCCGCAATCGGCCTGACGCCGTCCGGGGTTTGTTCAGCCTTGTTTCCGAACGGCTCTTTATTAAAGGTTCTTGCACTACTAGGCGACGATAGAGCTGCCCTCCGGCTTGGTCAAGACCAATGCTCAGGGGCCTGACGACGTGCGCCGGGCCCGGCCGCGAGCTGTTCACGAGGTGTTCGCGCCCGTCATGGCGCGTTCGCACGCTGGTAGCGTTCGTGATCACGTCGAGCGAGGGAGAGCTGCCATGGGTCCGGTCACGGTGGTCACCGGAGGCGGCCGCGGCATCGGCGCGGCGGTGGCCCTGAGGCTGGCCCGCGAGGGTCACGCCGTCGGCATCGGCTACGAGAAGGACGCCGACGCCGCCGAGGACACCGCCCGCAAGGTGCGCGACACCGGCGGCCGCTGCGTGGTGGTGCGCGTCGACACCAGCGACGCCGGGCAGGTGGACGCGCTCTTCGACACCGTGGGCGAGCAGCTCGGCACGGTCACGGGCCTGGTCAACAACGCGGGCGTCACCGGGCCGCTGGGCCGGTTCACCGAGACCCCGGTCGAGGTGATGCGCCGGGTGGTCGACGTCAACGTGATGGGCGCCCTCATGTGCGCCCGGCGAGCGGCACTGGGGATGTCCACCCGGCACGGCGGGCGGGGCGGCGCGATCGTCAACATCTCCTCCGGCGCCGCGACGCTCGGCGGTCCCGGGGAGTACGTGCACTACGCCGCGAGCAAGGCCGCGGTCGACGCGCTGACCGTGGGCCTCGCCAAGGAACTGGCGCCGGACGGCGTACGCGTCAACTCCGTGCAGCCCGGCATGATCGTGACCGACATCCACGCCGCGATGGGCGACCCCGAGCGGCCCTGGCGCAACCCGGACCGCGTGCCCATGCGGCGGCCCGGCGAGCCGGACGAGGTCGCCGGCGCGGTGGCGTGGCTGATGTCGCCGGACGCGTCGTACACCACGGGCGCGGTGCTGCGCGTCTCCGGCGGCCTGTAGCGCCGTCTGCGGCAGCTCGCGAGGCGCGCGGCGATCCGCTCCCGTCGCTACTCCGGGGCGTCGGCCCCGGCGTGCGCGGCCTCCCCGTCGTCCTCGGTGTCGATCATGCGGAGCACGTCCGTGGCGAGCGCCGCCACCTGCGGGATCAGCTCCGGGGTGGCGAGGGCCAGGTGGCACAGCGACCAGGTCAGGGTGACGACCCGGCTCTGCCGCGCCTCCAGGGCGTCCAGCAGACGGCGCCCGATCAGCTCGGCGGCGTCCTTGCGTACGGCGGGGTCGGTCCAAGCGGTCGCGACGATCGCGAGCCCGGCCGCCTCGCACACCCAGTCCTCGGCGTTGTTCAGCACGTCGACGAGGAGCGCGCGGCGCCGGGAGACGGCCCAGGGCTCGTCCGTGCGGTGGTGCGCCAGGCCCAGGCACGCCCAGACCTGCACGCACCGGATCCACAGGTCGGGAGCCTGGGCGGCGAGCGCCCGGCCCAGCTCGTCCTCGCGCGGGGCCGGCGGGTGCACCAGCACACCGAGCAGGTCCTCGGGGTCGAGCCCAGAGAGCGCCACCGCGTCGTCGTATGCGGCGACCAGGTGGGGCCAGCCGTGCCACGCCACACGGCGCACCGCCTCGGCCGCCTCCGGGGACGGCGGGCGGACGGCGGGCCTCGCGGTGGTTCCCTCGTAGGCCCACAGCGAGACCTCGACGGGGTGCGGCGCGATCCGCAGGTCCGGCTCGGGCACGGACTGGATCTCCGTCACCGCGTTCGGGTAGGCGGAGCGCAGCGCGAGCAGCGCGCTCGGCGGCTCCAGCGCCGAGACGGTGAGCGTCAGCCCAGCGTCGCCGGGCACGGACTGCCCGAGCGCCTGGTGCAGCAGGCTGACGACCGCCTCGCTGCCGCCGGGTATCCAGTTGAGCCACGGCGTGCCCTGGCTCAGCCGGGTGAGCAGGTCCGCGGCGTAGCCGTGCCCGGGTTCGGCCCGCAGGTGGTCGGCGAGCGCGACCAGGTGCCGCAGGCCGGGCTCCACCGCGTACCGCAGCGCGTGCACAGCCGCGGCCGCCTTGGGGTGCGCGGGGTCGGCCGACACGGCCCGCTCGGCCCACACCACGCCTTCGGCGGGACGGCCGAGTGAGTCCAGCAGCTCGGCGATGTCGACGAACAGGTCGAGGTCGGAGGGGTCACGGGCCACTTCGGCCTGCCACACCTCCAGCGCCTCCTCGGCACGGCCGGCGCTGCGCAGCGCGTAGCCGAGCATCACGGCGGCGGGGTGGGAGGGTTCGAGCTCGTACGATCGGCGCGCCCAGCCCACGGCCTCCTCCGTGCCGCCCATGCGGCGGGCGAGGGTGGAGCCGCACCACAGCAGCATCGTGTGGTCGGGGTGGTGGGCGGCGCTCGCGCGGACCAGGTCGAGCAGGGGCAGCAGGGGGCCGCGCCGCTCCTCGTCGACCGGGTCGGGCAGTTGGGGCGCGACGCGGGCCGCCGCGCGGGCCACGGTGTCCGGCGTGACGAGCTCCGCGATGTCGGGACGGCGCAGCCACGCCACGTCGAGCCAGGGCCGCTGCGGTTCGTGGCCGGCGCACTGGGCGAGCAGGCCGACGGCCTCGTCCCAGTGGCCCGCGACCGCGCAGAGGTGTCCGCGTGCCGCCACGGTGCCGATGAACGCCCGCTCCTCGGGGGCGAAGTACGTCAGAGCCGCCTCCGCGCCACCGACGCGCGCGGCGAACTCGGCCAGCGCCTCGTGGATCTCGGGCAGTCCCGGGTCGCGGGCCAGCGCGTCCTCCAGGTGCCGGGCCGCGTGCTCCAGGTCGCCCCCGGCCAGCGCGATGCGTGCGGTGGCCACTTCGCCCTCCGCCTCCAGCCGCGCCCCGCCCTCGTTCCCCTCCGGGTGATCCCGCACAACCGCTCCCCACCTCGTACCGCTCCTGGCGCCCCCGCCACCGGGGCACCCTAACGGACGCCGTTGAATCCGAGGCCGCGCGCCGGGCGGTGTCCGGCCGGCCGGACACCACGACCCGCGCCATAGTTTTGTTGGCCGGGGGGGGGGGGGGGGGGTGGGTGGGGGC
>NZ_JBEXYN010000028.1:0-112954 GCF_040630935.1 Streptomyces sp. NPDC005722 | reverse complement strand
GACGCGCCCGCGCCCGCGGGGGGCGCGGGGCGGGCGCCCCCCCCCCCCCCCCCCCCGCGCGCCGGGGGCCCCCCCCCGCCCCCCCCCCCCCCGCCGACGACTCCCATGTGCGACCGTTCCGCCACGTATCTACGCTTTGGTTGTAAAGCGCGTCGAAGAGACCGGGAGGTGGGCCCGATGGCGAAGGTGCTCTTCATCGTCAGCGGTGCGACGTACTGGGTGCTCAAGGACGGCACCAGGTACGCGACGGGGTACTGGGCCGAGGAGTTCGCGGTGCCCTACAAGAAGGTCACGGAAGCCGGCCACGAGGTGGTCGTGGCGACACCGGGCGGCGTCGTCCCGAACGTCGACATGATGAGCCTGCGCCCCTCCATGGCGGGCGGCGAGGAGGGCGCCCTGGAACTCGAGGCGATCATCCGTTCCGCGGAGGCGATGCGGCGGCCGCTGGCGCTGGCGAACGTCCGTCTCGAGGACTACGACGCCGTCTACCTGCCCGGCGGCCACGGCCCGATGTCGGACCTCGCGTACGACGCCGACGTCGGCCGCCTGCTCACGGCACAACTCGCCTCGGGCAAGCCGCTCTTCATCGTGTGCCACGCCCCCGCCTCGCTGCTGGCCACCCGCATCCACGGCGAGTCGCCCTTCAAGGGCTACCGGTGCACCGGCTTCACGAACGAGGAGGAGGAAGCCGTCGGACTGGCCCCCCGCGCGACGTGGCTGCTGGAGACGGCCCTCAAGGAGGAGATCGGCGTCGACTACAGCCGCGGCCCGATCTGGGAGCCCTACATGGTGGAGGACCGCAACCTCGTGACCGGCCAGAACCCCCACTCCTCCGCGGTCCTGGCGGACCGGCTCCTCGAAATCCTCAAGTGACGGCTTCCTGACCGTCCCGGGCCGGTCCGCGGGCGGGACGACGCTTCTTCGTCCGGTCGCGACCCTGCCCGGCTCCCCCGACACGGCGCATGATTGGCCCCCTGACACCAGAAGTCGGCCAGGGGGACGCCATGCGCCGTACCATCGCCATCTGCGTGACCGCCGTCCTGTTCACGGGAGGCGCCGCCGGCTGCACCGACGAGCCGAAGAGCCCGGGCGCCGAGAAGAGGGAGAGGTTCCTCGACGCCGCGCATGCGGCGCACTTCGAGAGCTGGGCGGAGAAGGGGCCCCCTGACGACGAGCTGGCCCCCTTCCCGCGGAAGTGGTGCGACGCGCTGGCCGCGGGCCGCAGCGTCGCCGACATCCTCAACCCGAGGGTCCTGTACCCCTTCGGACCGCAGTGGGGCACGAAGGACGAGGACGCGAAGGAGTTGCTGGTACTGGGGGTGGACGTCTACTGCCCGGACGCCAAGGCGCGGGTGGTCGAGGAGCTGCGGCAGGGCGGCGCGTCCTGACCCGACGGGCGGCGGCGCGGTTGCCTCTCCCCCGTCCACGACCAGGGTGCCCGTACGGGAACGCGCCCCCGTCCTTCCGCGCGGGAAGGACGGGGGCGCGTTCCCGGGCCCGCTCCGGGGCGTCTCATTCGCCGGCTGGGTCCTCGGTCTCCCAGCGCAGCAGGTCGCCGGGCTGGCACTCCAGGACCTCGCAGAGCGCGGCCAGCGTCGCGAAGCGCACCGCCTTGGCGCGGCCGTTCTTGAGCACCGCCAGGTTGGCGGGCGTGATCCCGACGCGGTCCGCGAGTTCGCCGACGGACATCTTCCGCCTGGCCAGCATCACGTCGATGTCGACGGAGATCGGCATCAGATCACCTCGTCCAGCTCGGCCTGCATCTGCTTCGCTTCGACGTCGCGCGCGACGGCCTGCGCGAGCAGCATCCGCAGGACGAGCACGAGCAGCGCGACCCCGAGGATGGCCACGCCGATCCCGCCCATGATGACGGTGACGCCCGGGTCCTCCCGCTGACCCGGCGCGTTGATGGCCGTGACGGTGAACCAGACGAGGGCCGCCGCCACGATCGAGCCGATCACGACGTCCACGTACCGGAAGGCCGCGTGGGAGAAGACGGTTCCGCGGCGCACCATCGTCACCAGCCGCCATACACAGACCCCGGCGACCTGGACGGACACCATGCCCAGGATCGTGACCAGGCGCAGCGGGGTCAGCGGGAGCGTCCCGTCCTCCGGATCGGTGGCCAGCGCGAACACCATCCCCACCTGTATGAACACGGTGCCGGCGAGCACCACCACGAGCACGGCGCGCAGCGCCCCCACTGTCAGCTTTCCCACAACCCATCCTTCCATCGACTTCCGATGGAAATCTATCGAGTTTCGATAGATGAGGCAAGGTGCGGGACGGACGGGCGACGGCTTCGGCGCGCAAGCACGGAGAGGTGGTCCGGGCGACGCGGACCGTGCCGGCGGGCGGGTGCTCCACGGCACGAAGGACTCCCGGCCCACCGGCAGGCCCGCAGTCGCAGGGCTTCCGCCCGGCCTGCCCCGGCCGCACACTGTGGCGGTGAACTCGTACGAAGCCACCCCCGCAGGGCACGGGCCTCTTCCGCGCAGGCCGGTCCTCCCCGACCTCGCCGCGGCGCGGGAGCGGGGTCCGGACGACCTGCTGGAAGCGAGGTGGCAGGGGCTGATCCTGAGCCGGCGGTGGATGCGCGAACGTCACGAGTCGCTCAGGCCGGGACGTCCCTACCCGGGCATCGTCCCCCTCCTGCACGCCGCGTACGCGGAACCGGGACTGCGGCGGCTCTTCCCCTTCACGAGCCACTTCGTCCTGTGCCTCAGCAGTTCCACCACGCACCCGTACGACGTGCGGGTGCCGTCCGTGGAACCGTTGCGCGACGGCCGGTTCCGCGTCCGTCAGCCCCGCAGTTCCACGGTGATCGGCCACACCGGCACCCCCGAGGAGGCCGTCGCCCTCGTCGCCGCCCGCCTTCCGCCCGGGCCCGGCCCCCGGCCGTAGCCCGGGCAGGGACGGACCCCTCCCGGGCCCTTCCCGGACCCGGGCGCCCGGGTGGCCGGATGGCCGGATGGCCGGATGGCCGGCCCGGCCTCAGGGAACGAGCACGATCCGGCCCGGCAGGTTGCCCTCGACCAGCCGTGCGTGGGCCTCCACCGCCGCGTGCAGGGGGTAGGTCCGTGCCACACGGGTCCGCAGCACCCCCTCGTCGGCGAGCCGGGACAGCTCGGCGAGCAGGGCACCGTCGGCCCGCACGCCCATGGCGTCGACGCGTATGCCGCGCTCGGGCCGGGGTTCCTGGCCGGGCCACAGACCGGCGTAGGCGCCTCCGTCGCGAACGGCGGCGAGCGCGTCCGGTCCCAGCCGGGCGGCGTCGAGCACGCCGTCGAAACCGGCTGCCCGGGCGGCTTGTCCCCGGGCCAGGAAGTGGTCGGCGCCGCGGGAGAGGAGGAACTCCTCGTGCACGGCGGAGTCGAGTCCGGTGACCTCCAGCCCCTGCCGGTGGGCGAGTTCCACCGTGTGGGCGCCGACGCCGCCTGCCGCCCCGGTGACCAGCAGACTCCCGCCCGGCACCAGGGAGAGCAGGTGCAGCGCCTGGGCGGCGGTCGTCGCGTTCAGGGGAAGGGTCGCGGCGTGGACGTCGTCGAGGGTCGCGGGGGCCGGTGCGAGGGTGCCGGCGTCCAGGACGACGTAGTCGGCGTGGGTGCCGAGCGGCTTGTGATGCCCCGTGGCCAGGGCGATGACACGGTCGCCGGCCGACCAGGACGTCCCGGGCCCGACGGCGTCCACGGTTCCGGCGACGTCGAAGCCGAGGCCGATGCGCTCCCGGCCGCCGAAGACGCCCGACCGCATGGCCGCGTCCACGGGATTGAGCGCCGCCGCCCCGACCTTGATCCGGACCTGGCCCGGCCCCGGGACGGGCACCGGGTGTTCGGTGATCTCCACCGCGTCGGGGCCGCCGAAGCGGGTGACGGTCGCGGCACGCATGAGCATGGTGTTCTCCTGCCTGAGGGGGTGTGGTGACACGTCGAGCGCCGCCGGACGATGCACGGCGGGCGGGTCTCCGGGCGTGCGCACGCCTGTGACCCGGCTTCTTACGTTTGGTGCGCAACCACATGATGAGTCAGCATGAACGGCGTCACAAAAGGCACAGGCGTGTGCGCAACCGGAAGGACATGGGCGTCATGGACGACGGCACGACGGACGAGCGGCATGCCGTACTGGCGGGTCCCTGCGCCCGCTGGCCCATGGAGAAGGGCGAGGGCATCCGGCACATCGTGGACCGGGCCGGCGACAAGTGGACCGTGCTGGTGATCGGCACACTGGAGCACGGGCCCATGCGCTACACCGACCTGCAGCGCTCCGTCCCGGGCATCTCCCAGCGCATGCTCACGCACACCCTGCGCCAGTTGCAGCGCGACGGCCTCGTCACCCGCACCGCCTACCCCGAGGTGCCGCCGCGGGTGGAGTACGCGCTGACCGACCTCGGCACCACCCTGCTCGACGCCGTCACCGTGCTGATCGACTGGGCCGGCACCCACCACGACGAGATCCGCGCCCACCGTTCCCGCTTCGACGAGGCGGCCACGGCCACGCCCTGACTCCCCCCGCACGACCGCGCGTTGACGGACCCGCACGTCGACGATCACCCGACGGCCGCGCGCGGCCACCGGGTCCGAGCTCTTCGCGAACCCGGACACCGGGGACATGCACGCCGTGCCGGCTCTGCCCTAGGGTTGCGCCCGTGCCAAGAACCACCTCCCCCTCCCCCGCGACCGCGCCCTCGGACGCCCGGAGGACCGGGGCATGAGCCACGAAGTGCCGGCGGACCTGCTGGAGATCGCCGACGCGCTGCTGCCCGGCGCCCCGCTGGACCGGGCGCTGTTGGCCGCCGACGGCAACATCCATCACGTCGTGCTCCTCCCCGGGGTCGCGGCTGTGCGGATCGCCAGGCGCCCGTCGGCGGCGGAGGCCCTGCCACGCCGGACGGAACTGCTGCGCGCGGTCGCGGCGGCCGGACTGCCGTTCGCCGTACCCGAACCGCTCACGCCGGTCAGCGACTTCGACGGCCGTACCGCGGTCGCCGTGTCCTGGCTCGACGGCGCCGCACTGCCCGAAGGCGAAGGGGACCCGGAACAGATCGGCGAACTCCTGCGCGCCCTGCGGGAGACACCCCTCACTCCGGCGCTCCGGCAGGCCCTGGCTGGCTTCCCGGAACAGCCCCCCGCACGCGGCTGGGCCCACGTCCTGGCCGACGACGTCCTCCCCCGGCTGCCGGCACGCTTGCGCGACGAGGGCCGGCGCCGCCTGGACGCCGCGCTCGCCCTGGGTCCCGTCCCTGACGCGCTCGTCCACGGCGACCTCGGCGGTTCCAACGTCCTCTGGGGACCGGACGGCAAGCTGACCGGCGTCCTGGACTGGGACCTCGCGCTGCCCTTCGACCCGGCCGTCGACGCCGCCTGCATGGCCTGGCACGGCTGGGACACCGTCCGCGAAGCCGTCGACCACGAGACCTACCGGCGCGCACGCGTCTGGGACCGGACCTTCGGCATCGGGCACCTGATCGCTGTCCTGCCCGGGAGAACCCTCTCGAACGTGGACGGTTACCTCGACCACATCGTGCCCTGGCTCGAACACGACGCCCGTGAGGACGGGAGCGGGGCGGCGGGCGCCGCAGGCCTAACGCGGCCAGGGCCGTGAGGACCGAGGGCCGCGGGTGTCAGCCGGCCCTGTCCGGGCCGGAGCCGTAGCGGCGTTCACGGACGGCGCCCACGACCCGGGCGACCCGGGCGTCGAAGGCGTCGAGTTCCTCCGCCTCCGCCGCGTCGGGGACGAACACCCGACGGTCGCACGGGACGCCTGCCCGCCAGATCCGTTCGACGGCCCGGGTCCCGGTGACGTCGGTCAACGGGTCGCCGGACACGAGGAGGAGGTCCGCGCGCCGGCCGGGCGCGACGAGCCCGCGGTCGGCGAGGGCGAACACCCGCGCCGGAGCGGCGGTCGCGGCGTCCAGCGCCTGGGCGGGCGTGAGGCCGCAGCGCGTGAGCAGTTCCAGCTCCCTGTGCAGGCTCGCCCCGAACACGGTTCCCGGGTTCGGGGCGTCGGTGCCGGCCAGGATCGTCACGCCCGCGCCGGCCAGCCGGCCGACGTTCTCCTCCGCCCGGCCGTAGGGCGGCGACCGCCGTCCGCGCCGCCCCGATGGGCCGGAGGTCAGCCGCCGCAGCTGCGCGTCACCGAGTTTCGCGGCCAGTCGCGGGTCCGCGGCGACGGCGGCCCCGCCCGGTTCGCCGAGGACGTTCTCGAGGGTCGCCAGCGTCGGGCCGACCGCGATCCCGGCCTCGGCGATCCGCCCGGCCAGGGCAGCGTCCAGTTCCCCGTCCACGGGCACATGGGCGATGACGTCGACGCCCGCCGACACGACGTCCCGCACCCCGGCCACCGAATGGGCGTGCGCGACGACCACGAGTCCCCGGCGATGTGCCGCTGCGGTCAGCGCGGTGATCGTGTCCAGGTCCAAGGACGGCGTCGCCCACGGGCCCGCCGCACCCGGGGGGGCGAAGACCTTCAGGTGGTCCGAGCCCTCGGCGACCCGGTCCGCGACGAACCGCTCGGCCTGCCCCGGGCCGGTCACGGTCGGGAACGGGTCGTACATCATCGAGGGATGGCCGCCCGGCGCGGTGGCACCGACGCCCGCGGAACGCACGTCGGCCACGTCCGGCCGGGCGGCGGCCCGCCGCTTGGCCGCCGCCATCACCTCGGCCTGGCTGAACATGTCCAGTGCGGTGGTCACACCGAAGGTGAGCCCCTGCGCCAGAGCGCCGGGCACCAGGTGGATGTGCGCGTCGATCAGCCCCGGCAGGAGGGTGCCGCCCTCGGCGTCGACCACCTCGTCGCCGTCCTGTGCGGTGGGAGCGGTGGCGCAGTCCGTGAGGACGCCGTCGGCGAACCGGACCGACGTCCAGTCCCGCAGCCGGGTGCCGTCGAAGACCCTCGCGTTGACGATCGCCGTTGCTCTGGGCACGTGGCCCCTCCCGGACGGATGTGCTCGATGCTGACCGGGCGGGACGGTAGAGCGTCACGCGAGGCGAGGTCAACCGGCCGCGGCGGCCGGCGCGGGGCGATCGTGGGTTCGCCGCCTGCGGACGGAATCAATCGCGGGCCCCGGGCGCTGGGGAGTGGGTGAAGAAGATCGGATTCCTCTCCTTCGGCCACTGGTCGGACAGCGAGCATTCCCGGGCCAGGTCGGCCGCGGACGTCCTGCGGCAGTCGATCGACCTCGCGGTCGCCGCCGAGGAGATCGGCGTGGACGGCGCGTACTTCCGGGTGCACCACTTCGCCCGGCAGGCGGCCAGCCCGTTCCCGCTGCTCGCGGCGATAGGCGCGCGGACCTCGAAGATCGAGATCGGCACCGGCGTGATCGACATGCGCTACGAGAACCCGCTGTACATGGCCGAGGACGCGGGTGCCGCCGACCTCATATCGGGCGGACGGCTGCAACTGGGCGTCAGCCGCGGTTCACCGGAGCAAGTGATCGACGGCTGGCGCCTGTTCGGCTACGAACCCGCTCCCGGCGAGTCGGCCGCCGACATGGCCCGCCGGCACACCGAGGCGTTCCTCACGGTCCTCGGAGGCGAGGGATTCGCCGAGCCGAACCCGCGGCCCATGTTCCCCAACCCGCCGGGGCTCCTGCGGGTCGAACCGCACTCCGAGGGGCTGCGCGACCGGATCTGGTGGGGCTCCGCGTCGAACGCGACCGCCATCTGGGCCGCCGAGCTGGGGATGAACCTGCAGAGTTCGACGCTCAAGGACGACGAGACGGGCGAGCCGCTCCACGTCCAGCAGCGCAAGCAGATCGAGGCGTACCGCGAGGCCTACAGGAAGGCGGGCCACGCCCGGGAACCCCGGGTGTCGGTCAGCCGCAGCATCTTCGCCCTGACCGACGACCTCGACCGGGCCTACTTCGGCCGCGACCGCAACTCCCGGGACCAGATCGGCATGATCGACGACACGACCCGGGCCGTCTTCGGGCGCTCCTACGCCGCGGAGCCGGAGGAACTGGTGAGGCTGCTGCGGGACGACGAGGCGATCCAGGCCGCGGACACCCTCCTGCTGACGATCCCGAACCAGCTCGGGGTGGACTACAACACGCATGTGCTGGAGAGCATCCTCACGCATGTGGCGCCGGAACTCGGCTGGCGCTGACCACCGGCCGACGGGCGGGGGGCCGACGGGCCTCCCGCCCGGGCCTCCACGGTCCTGCCTGGGCGCCGGTTGGACGGGCCGTCACTCACGCACGGCCGCCTCCCGGGGCAAGCCGTGCCTGACGGCGGGAGGCGCGTCCGGCCTGCGCGGGGCACGGATGACCAGGACGGCGAGCAGGACGGCGACGGCGGTCACGGCGGCCGCCACGGTCATGGCCGCGTTGTAGCCGGAGGTCAGGGCCTGGGGCAGGGCCTCGTGGCTGAGCGAGGAGGTCACGGTCGCAGCGGCGCCGGAGATGACGGCCAGCCCGAGCGCACCCCCCGCCTGCTGGGAGGTGGTGATCAGACCCGAGGTGACGCCCGCCCAGCGCGCCGGGACCCCGGCGGTGGCGGCGGCGTACATCGGGGCGAAGCTCATGCCGTAGCCGAGCGGCATGACCAGCAGCCCCGGCAGCACGTGCACGAGGTAGCCGCCGTGCACGGGAAGCCGGCTGACCCACAGCATCCCGGTGGCGACCAGGGCCGGGCCGAGGATCAGGAACGGCCGGAAGCCGAAGCGGCGGACCAGGCCGGCCATCCTGGTGGAGGTCAGGCCCAGGACGACGGGGAAGGGCAGGAAGGCGAGCCCGGTGCGGACCGCGCTGTAGTGCTCGACGTCCTGGAGGTAGAGGGTGAGCAGGAAGAACATGCCGAGGTTGCCGGCGAAGACCGCGGCCATCATGCCGTTCGCGCCCGAGACGTTGCGGATCTTGAATATCCCGAGGTCCACCAGCGGCTCCCCGGCGCGCCCCTCGTTGACGGCGAAGGCGGCGAGCAGGATCGCGCAGGCGGCGAACCCGGTCAGGGTGCGCCCGTCGGTCCAGCCCCATGCGGGCGCCTGGCTGAAGGCGAGGACCCCCGCCATCAGGCCGGCGGTGGCCAGCACCGCGCCGGGCGCGTCCGGCAGGCCGCGCCGCCCGGCGCGTTCGGGCCGGTGCTCGGGGACGAGACGGGGCACGAGCGCGAGGACGGTCAGGCCGACGGGGACGTTGATGAAGAAGTTCCAGCGCCATCCGGCGTACTGGGTCAGCACGCCGCCCAGGAGCAGTCCGACCGCGGCCCCACCGGTGGCGACCATGGACCAGTAGCCCAGGGCGCGGGCGCGCCGGTGCCCGTCCGGGAAGAGCACCAGGACGGTGGACAGGGCCGCCGGGGACATGACGGCGGCGGCCAGGCCCTGCAGGCCGCGCAGCACGATGAGCAGCGGCACCGAGGAGTTCACCCCGATCAGGAACGAGACCAGGGTGAAGGCCGCCATGCCGGCGATCAGGGTGCGGCGGCGGCCGAGCAGGTCGGCGATCCGGCCGCCCAGCAGCAGGAAGCCGCCGAACGCGAGGACGTAGGCGGTGACCACCCACTGGATGGTGCTGTCGCCGAAGTCCAGTTCGCGTTTGATCACGGGCAGCGCGACGTTGATGATCGCGGTGTCGAGCACCACCATGAACTGCGCCGTCGCCACCAGGGCGAACACCGGCCAGGGACCGACAGCCCCGGGCATTCTTGCCGTGCGCATGACAGATTCCTCACGGTAGGGCTTCCGGCGGGGGCGCGCGGAAGCGAAGAGGGAGGTGGGGAGAGCAAGTCGGACGGTCCGCGTCTTCGCGCCGTCCGTCCGCCGGCGGTTCCGGGTGGCCGTACCCGCGTGAGGGGCGGCCCTGCCGTCAGCTCAAGCGGTGACCGAGGAGTTCACCCTCGGACTCCAGGCGACCGGCCGCGGCGTCGTCGCCGGCCTGCACGGCGCGCCAATAGGCGACCCGGTTGTCGATGTAGCGCTTGCGGGCCGCGAGGCGCCGCATCTCCGCCTCCAGCGCCTCGCCGTGCCCGGCCAGCATCTCGATCTTCATGGCGACCGTCTCGGAGGAGTGTCCGCGCGCCGCCATCAGCGCGCGCATCTCCTCGATCCCCAGACCCGCGGCCCGGAGGTGGGCCAGCGACTCGATGCGCGTCAGGTCGCCGCGGGTGTAGGCGCGGTGGCCGCTGGAGGCGTCACGCGCGACGGGATCGATCAGCCCGATCTTCTCGTAGTACCGCAGCGTCCAGCCGCTCAGCCCGGTGATCCGGGAGACCTCCTGGACGCTCAGGACCGCCTCCGCCGCCTGCTCCGCGGTGCGCTCGCCCCGGACCGCCCGTGCTTCGTTCATGCATCGAGTATCGAGAACTTGGAGCGCTCCAAGTCAAGCGCCGGCTGCCGCCGGCCGCCGAACGCCTGCGGGGCACCGCGGAGCGTACGGACCCACTGGCGGCACGGCGGCCGCGTGCCCGTCCTCGGAACGCCGGGCAGGCGTCTGCCCCGCCCGCGGGAATCGCCGGCGGGGCAGGTGGCGCCTGGGGCGCGCCCGGTGGGGTCACTCCGTACGCAGGCCGTCCGGCCGCATCATCCGCCACAGCGGCGGCAGACTCGCCACGGTCACCAGGAGCACGACGGTCGCACCGATGCCGGTCATCGCACCCACCGCCGCCCAGTCGACGTCCACCGGGCGCCTCACCATCCGCAACAGGACCGCGCCCAGCGCCAGGCCCGTGCCGCAGGCCAGAGCGAGGCCGAGGACGACCGGGACCGCGGTCTGCCACAGGATCGACACGCTCAGGGTGCGGCGACGCGCGCCGAAGGCGACCAGGGCCGCCAGGAGCTTCCTGCGTTCCCTGAGTTGTTCCAGCTGGGAGACGAAGAGGCTGGCGCCGATGAGCAGCAGGACCGCGCCGGAGCCGACCAGCAGGCCCTTCTTCACGGCGGCGAAGCGGTCGTCCACGTGGACGGCCACCAGGGTCATCGGCACGAGCAGCGCGTGCGCCTGGGCGGCGGCGTTGCGGACGTGCTCGAAGGCGTCGGGATCGGCCGGGTCCACGGTGACGAAGGTCTGGTAGCGCAGGGCGCCCGCCGCCAGGTGCGGGAGCGCGGAGGGGGTGGCGAGGACGCCGCCTCTCGGGGAGCCGCTGGGATCCGGGCGGGGATCCACGAGGGCCGCGTCCGCCGGCACGGTCCAGCGGACGGGGTCGGTCCTGTCGGCCTCGTCGTAGGACGGGGCGACGAAGAACCGCTGTCCCGGCTTGCCCGTGGGACCGGCGTAGTCCATCCCCTTCCGTGGTCTGATCAGGAACACGTCGCCGTCCTCACAGGTGCGGAGCCGGGCGACCTCCTGCAGGGAAGCGCAGTCCGCGACGGTGAGCGAGGCGGTCGTACCCGGTTGGTGGGCCTTGTCGCCGAGCTCCGTCGAGGCGAGGGTGAGGGCACGCCGTACCCCGTCCGCGGCGGCGATCCTCTCGGTGATCCCGGGAATCCGGGAGGCCTCCACCTGGGAGGGGACCAGCACCAGTATCTGGGCGCGGTCGAGGTCGGCGCCCGTGGACCTGCGGTAGTCGCCCTGTACGCCGGTGAACAGGGACTGCAGGGCGATCGCCCCCGCCACCGCGACGGCGATGCCGTTGACCGGGCGGACCGCGATGCCGCTGGTGAGCTGGAGCCGCCGGACGGCGAGCTGCCAGGCGACGGAGCCGCCGCCGAGCCGGCTCACGGTGGATTCGACCAGCCAGGGCAGCAGGGCGGTGACGCCGATCAGGAGCAGTACGACACCCCCGATGACCTGCTGCTGGTTGAAGGGCTCGTCCTCGGAGTGGCCCATCAGGGGGGTGAGGAGGGCGAGACCGGCCAGTGAGGGCAGGACTCGCCACCACAGCCGACGCTGCGGAGGTCCGGCGGTGCGGACCACACCGAGCGGTTCGATGACCACGCCGCGCATGGCGAGGAGGGTCACCGCGACCGAGGCGGCCGGCACGGCCAGGACGACCAGCAGTCCCAGGGACGGGCTCAGGTGGACGTCCGACGGGAACAGCCCGGTGTCGAACACGCCGACGCGATCGGCGAACCGGCGTCCGGCGAAGAAGAGGGCGAGCCCGACGGCGAGCCCGAGCACGGTGCCGCCGAGCGCCTCACCGGCCGCGATCCTGCGGGTCGTCGCCGCGTCGGCGCCCACCAGGCGCAGTGCGGCCAGCCGCCGGTCGCGGCGTTCACCGCCGAAGCGGACCGCGGCGGCGATGAAGACGGCCACCGGCACCAGCAGCACGACGAGGATGATCATCGTCAACAGCAGGAGTACGGGGTCCCAGGGCTGTTCCTGCGGGGCGTTGCCGAAGCCCTTGATCTGCTGGACGAAGTCGTCGCCCGGCTTCATGGTGTCGTCACCCGCGTAGTAGACGAGGTCACGCGGGCCGAGCAGGCCCTCGTCCCCGACGGTGCCGACCCGTTCGTAGGGAAGCCGGGGTGCCAGAAGCTCGCCGTCGGCGGAGTCGAGCAGCGCGGCCAGCGCAGGGGAGAGCACCATCTCGCCGGGGCCGGGGAGGTGGCTCACTCCGGGCGGCAGCGGGGCGTGGGCGCCTTGGGGGCGCACCAGCCTGCCCCAGACGCCCTTGTCCCGGAAGACGCTCTCGGCCTCCCCGATGAGCAGGGTGTCGTCGCCGGCCTTCTCGGCCGTGACGTAGGTGCTGCGCGCGTCCCCCCGGTGCTCGCGGGCGTCGAGGGCGTTCGGGACGGCGGTGGCGAACAGCAGCAGGGCGACGCCGAGGCCGACGCCCACGGAGGTCAGCAGGGTGCGCATCCACCCCTCCCGGCCGCCGGTGACGGAGAACCTCGCGCCCGTCAGGAGGTCCTGCGTCCAGGTGGTGCCACGGCTCATGCGGCACGCTCCGCGGTGCGGGACCGGCCGTCGCGTACGACGACCTCACGGTCGGCGTAGGCGGCGACGCGTGCGTCGTGGGTGACCAGGACGACGGCGGCGCGGGTGGAGCGGGCGGCGTCGGTGAGGAGTTCCATGACGCGTTCGCCGTTGACGGAGTCGAGGGCCCCGGTGGGTTCGTCGGCGAAGAGCACCTTCGGCCCGGTGACGAGCGACCGGGCGACGGCAACCCGTTGCCCCTGGCCTCCGGACACCTCCCCAGGCCGCTTGTGGCCGAGGTCGGCGACCTCGAGGCGTTCCATCCACGAGCGCGCGGTGTCCTCGGCGTCCTTGCGCCTGACCCCGTTGAGGCGCAGGGGCAGGGCGACGTTCTCGACGCAGGTCAGTTCGGGCACGAGCTGCCCGAACTGGAAGACGAAGCCGAAGTCGCCGCGGCGCAGGGCGCTTCGCGCGGCGTCGCTCATCGCGGACAACTCGCGTCCGGCGTAGGTGATGGTTCCCGAGTCCGGAGTGACGATGCCGGCGAGGCAGTGCAGAAGGGTCGACTTGCCGGACCCGGAGGGGCCCATGAGCGCGACGATCTCGCCGGAACGTATGGCGAACCCCGCGCCGTCCAGCGCGGTTGTGGCGCCGTACGACTTGCGCAGGGCGACGGCGGCGAGCAGGGAATCCGCGGCGGTCATCCGCGTACCTCCTTGAGGAGGTTCCCGAGCGCGAGCCGGCACAGACCGGCCTCGCACGGGAACAGGGCGTGTCCGCAGAGGAATCGGCCGGCGAGGACGCCGTACGGCATGCGGTGGGTCAGGGCCCGCATCAGGCTCGGGTGCCGGGCCGTGGGCAGGTCCCCAGGGCCCCGGGCGCTGTGTGGGGCGAGGACATGCGAGCACTATACACATCACGTATACACGCGATGCATACGTCAGCGGACGCCTCACGCACCACCACCGCCACCCCGCCCCTCGCGACGTTCCGCCCACCGAGCCGGGAGGACGGACCGCGACCCGGCCGGACGTCACACCGATTGACCCTTTCGAGATCCGGCCGCACCCATCACGGGAGCGAAATGCATTCACCGGAAGGCCTATTCAGGATATGCGCGACGGCGAATTGAATATGAGCGCCAATTTGACTTCCTGTCGAGAATGTTTATTGTTAAACAAGTGCTTCCGGAACCCGCCGGGAGCCTGTTCGAGCAATCCGAGGAATGACACCGTGAAGAACATCATGGGTATGTTCACCGCCGCGCTCGCCGTGGCTGCGACCGGCGCGACCCTCTCCGCGTCCCCCGCGGCCGCGGCCGACAACTGCCGGGCGGGATACCTCTGCCTGTACAGCCAGACGAATTTCCCGTACGGGGCCGGCGCCGGCTACATCGTCGGCAACGGCGTCTCGAACAGCGACCTGCGCTACGCGCATTACCCCGAGAACAACGACGTCGTCAACGACAGCATCTCGTCGGTCATCAACAACACGGGTCACACGATTCGGCTGTACGAGAACACGGGCTACCAGGGGCGCTACATCAATGTGGCGCCGGGCGGCCGGATCGCGGACATGAAAAAGAAGGCCCTCGTCGTCTTCCACGGCGACGGTTCGATTTTCGCCAATCCCGGCGAATTCAACGACGTCACGTCTTCCTTCAAGGCCCTGTAGGCGCCATCGACGGCTGACGGCCCGGCCCTGCCGCCCCCACCGGGCGGCAGGACCCGCGGTTCGCTCGGCGAGCGTCCGGCGGCGCCTGGCGTCGAAGGCGCGCGGTCCGTACGTCGACCGCGAGCTCAGGGAGCGGCTCGCGGCCTGGCTCGCGGGACGCTGAGGCCGGGGCCCCGGTCGTCCCGGCGACGCCCCGGCCCCGACCCGGCCGCTACTTGGCCGTGCCCAGCGCGGTGTCCGTGGGCTTCGGGAGCAGGAACCCGTCGACGTAGAGGTCGACGTGCTCGTTGTAGAACGCGACCAGGCCCGCGATGCGGTTGGCGTGGATGGTCGGGAAGTCGTACCCCCAGGCGATGTCCTCGTGCGAGCCCGTGTCGCCGTCGAACGACCAGTAGCCGCTCGTCGTCCCCTTGTACGGGCAGCGCGTCACGGTGTCCGAGCGCCGCAGCCGCGCCCAGTCGACGTACATGCGCTCGATGTAGTAGCGGGTCGGGAGGCCGGTCTCGAACAGCTTCACGCAGTTGGGCGCCTCCGCCAGCACGACCCCGTCCACCTCGACCCGGACGCCGCTCGACGAACGCAGCGCGTCCACCCGCGAGTAGGGGCTCCTGGGGTGCACGAAGACCGGCTCGTCCTCCTCGAACCAGAAGTCCACCGCGTCCCATTCGAAGCGCACGGTGCGGTGGAGGGCTTCCGGGGCGTCCTCCTCCCACACCCACGCCGCGCCCTCGCGGACCTCCGGTCCGATCCGCAGGGCGTGCCGCCGCGCGGAGCCCGCGCCGTGGTGCTCGCTGTGGTGCTCGTCGACGAGCACGCCGTCGACCAGGTCCCCGACCGGGATGCTGAACTGCGGGTAGGCCCGCCACTCCCAGACGTACAGGGCACGGCGGGTGTCGAAGACGACACGTCCCCCGACCAGCCCCCGGACCCTGCGCGGCACCGGCTCGACGTGCCCGACCGGGACGATCAGGCTCGGGTGCAGGACGCTCTCGTTCGCCATGGTGGTGACCTCGGTCCACTCGTTCCTCTTGCGGCCGCCGCGCACGGCGTGTTCCGTACGGCGAACGGCCGCGGGCATCTCCCGAGGGGAGACCGACCGCAGGGGGCAACCGTGACACGCCCCGGGCCTCGGGGGCTGACGGCGACGCGTGCGGGCCGGAGGCGGACGCCGGTGCCGGGCGGCCCCCGGCGTCCACGGCACCACCCCGGGCGAGGCGCGCGGGGGCACGCGTCCCCCGCGGCGGCCGGCCGCGTCAGCCGCCCCAGGCCTCGGTGAACCTCAGGGGGTCGTGGAAGTACTCCCTGGACCACACGATCCTGCCGTCCTCGACGCGGAGCATCGCCATCAGGTCGAGCGCCTCCAGCACCTGGCCCTGAGCGTCGAGGATGTTGTCGGTCCTGTGCATCAGGACGACGTCCCCGTCGGCACGGACGCGGTGGACGTCGATGCCGAAGCCCTCGGCGCCGAGGACGTCCCGGGCGCGGCGCAGGTCGTCCAGCAGCGCGTCCAGGCTGTCCACCGGGTGGTCGTTGGAGGTGACCGACCGCCAGCTGACGTCGGGGTGGACGAACCGCTCGCAGGCGGCGACGGCATCCTCGTAGGTGGGGCCGAAGGCGGCGCAGAAGTCACGCGCCACGTCCATCGGCGATGCGGTGCTCAATGCCTTACATCCTGTTCGTATCGGGCCGGGCGGCTGCCCAGGGCCCTCACTCCCATCCGGCGGAATCGGCTGCCCCCGGAACGGCGGTCGGCGCCCACGGCACATCGCGCCGGGCAAGCGCGTGCCGAAGGTGCTCCCAACTCGGCCTCACAGCCCGGAACCTGATGCTTCCCCTGGCTCGGTAGGGCGGGCGCGAAGTTGACGCAAGGACCATACGCCATAATCGACCGGTCACCTATTCCGGTCGGCGCTCTGCTCGCATGATGAGACGCCACCCCGCCCACGGCGGACGAGGGGTTCCGGCCGCACCCCTCCGCATCTGCTTGACGAATCAAGCACACCCTGGGCTCGATCGTACCGGGTCCGGGCACCGGGCCGTCCCGGTCGCCGGAATCGCGGAGGGGGCGCGCGCCGCCGCGTCGCTGTGACCGCCTGACGATCGAACATCTCCCTAGGAAACGGGACATGGCAGACGAATCAAGAGTCGCACAACGCCCGGTGGCCATCACGGGCGCCGGGACGGGCCTCGGCCGGCAGGATCACGCCGACCCTCTGCGACATCACGGACGGGGCGGCGGTGGCGCGTTGGGCGAGCCGGGGCACCTCAGCCGTGGGCACCGCGGGTCTGGACGTGCTCGTGCCTGAGGAGCATGGAAGCCGGTGGGAAGACCATCGAGCAGGCGCTGGCGGAGCTGACGGAGCTGATCGACACGGCGCCGCCCCCGGCCCCGGATCCCGGTGGGCGAGGAGGCCAGGGAGATCCTCCGCATGGTGCGGGACTCCCCCGCGGCGGAACTCGACGCCCTGCGCCGGGAGCTGATCGGCCTGACCGAGGGCTGAACCGCGCCCCGCAGCGGAGCGCGGCTCGCCCAGGTGCGGGCGGCACCGGAACAGGCCCGGCGCGCCCCTGGGGGTGCGCCGGGCCTGCCGCGTGCCCGTTACGGGTGTTCGTCGGCGTTCCCGCCGTCCTCCTCCTGCTACGCGCCTACCACCAGATGACGGCGTATCCGTCGCCGCCGTCGAGGGCCGGCTGCAGGGCGACCAGGGCACCGTTGCCACCCGTGCCCGCACCTGCCGGACTGGGTTCGACGATGCCGTTCACCGCGGGCCGGCCACCCTGGCCCACCACGCCGCTGCTCACGGGAGGCTGGCCCGCCGCGCCCGGACGGGTCGTGCCGCTCGCCGAACAGGTACCCGTTCCACCGGGACTGGGAGTGGCCGTGAGCGAGCCGGCGTGTCCGCCGGTGCCACCGGTGGCGGTCGCGAGGGGCCCGCCGGGGCCGGACAGCGTGGTGGTCGTACCGCCGACGCCGTCCGTGGCGATCGTCGAGGAACCGGGACCTCCTTGGCCGATCGTCACGGTGTACGGCGTGCCGGGCGTCACCGGAACGGCGCACCAGGCGAAGCCGCCGGCACCCCCGCCTCCGCCGAGGACGAGGGGGACGCCGATTCCACCGCCGCCGCCCCCGGCGCCCCACACCTGGACGAAGACCTTGGTGACGTCGGCGGGCGGGGTGAACGTCCCGTTGGCGGTGAAGTCCACCAGGTCGTGGGGTGCGGCGCCGGCCCCGGGCGGACCCTGCGGTCCGGGGTCACCCTGCGGTCCCTGCGGTCCGGGGTCACCCTGCGGGCCCGTACCACCGGGGTCACCCTGCGGACCCTGCGGCCCGGGAGGACCCTGCGGACCCGTACCACCGGGGTCACCCTGCGGACCCTGCGGCCCGGGAGGACCCTGCGGACCCGTACCACCGGCAGGGCCTGCAGGACCGGCGGGACCCTGCGGCCCGGGGGGCCCGGGAGGACCGGGGCGGCCGGGATAGCCGGGATAACCGGGCCAGCCGTGGTGACCGTTGTGTCCGTAGCCGGGGCGGCTCGGGCAGTACCCGGGGAAGTAGGGGAAGAGGAAGCACGGGTCGGCGAGACCGCTCCGGGCATCGGGCTTCACGGCGCCCGCCTGACCGGCGTCGGCACCTTCCGCATGGGCGGCACCTGTCACAGCACTGGACGCAAGGGCCACGCCGGCGGCCATCGTCCACATCCGCAGAAGACCTCGGCGCCGCCGTTCGGACGCCTCAGAAACGGCTATTCGGGACAACACGTCACCTCCAGGAAGGGGCTCGCGGGCGCGCGGCCGAAGCCGTCACCAGGAGAGGGAACCGTCAGGGACAGCGGCGAGCCCACAGCAAGAATCGCCCTGGGTAATCAGGTGTGCACATTCAGTAGCCAAGTGGGTGACGGGGCGTCGCATTCCCCGCGCGGAGCGCCCGCCGGGCAGCCGGCGGCAACGGGCGGCCCCCGACCCGCGCCAGGGGTCCTGGCCCACAACGAGGCCCTGAGAGGCCGCCGTTGCCGCACCCCCTCCCCCGCACCACATATTCGTTCACAGAACCTAGGGCCCCTAGGTTAGAGTGAAGCCTCCTAGGAAACAGGAGGGCGCATGGCACGAGCCGGACTGACGGCGGAACGGGTGACGGTCGCGGGCGCCGAACTGGCGGACGAGGTCGGCCTCGACCACGTGACCATGTCCCAGGTCGCCCGGCGGCTCGGCGTCAAGGACGCCAGCCTCTACACCCACGTCCGCAACCTCGAGGACCTGCGGGGCCGCATCGCGCTCCTGGCCGCCGACGAGAAGACCATCCTCATCGCCGAGGCCACCGCGGGCCGCGCCGGCAAGGAGGCGCTCGTCGCGTACGCGAACGCCTGGCGCACGTACGCCCACCGGCACCCCGGCCGCTACACCGCGACGCAGACCCCCCTGCGGATCGACCCCGAACTGGCCGCCGCGGCCCCCGGACCACGACGCGCCGTCGAGCTGACCTACGGCATGCTCCACGCCTACGGACTCGCCGAACCCGACCTCACCGACGCCGTACGGCTCCTGCGCAGCACCTTCCACGGCTTCGTCGCCCTGGAAGCCGCGGGCGGCTTCGCCCACCGGCGCTCGCCGGAACACTCCTGGCTCCGCGCGCTCGACGCCCTGCACACCCTCCTGGAGCACTGGCCCCGGGACCGAGACGGAGAAGCAGCCCCATGACGACGACCGACCCCACCACCGGCACCCTGCGGGTGGACGGCGCCACCCTGCACTACGAGGTACGCGGCCGGGGCCCCCTCCTGCTCCTGGTCCCGGGAGGCACCGGCGGTGCCGCGACCTTCGAGGACGTCGCCGACGACCTGGCCGCCGAGCACACCGTCGCCACCTACGACCCCCGCGGCATGTCCCGCAGCACCCTCGACGACCCGGACGCCGAGCAGCACGTGGCCGAGCACGCCGACGACGCGCTCCGCCTCCTCGACCTGCTCTCGCCCCGCGAGCCCGCCCGCGTCTTCGGCGCCAGCTCCGGCGCGATCACCGCGCTCCACCTGCTCGCCGCCCACCCCGAACGCGTCGCAGGCCTCGTGGCGCACGAACCGCCGGTCGTGGAACTCCTCCCGGACGCCGACGAACACCGGGCGCTCGTCGCCCGCGTCCGCGACACCTACCGCGAGCAGGGCCTGATGCCGGCGATGGCGGCGTTCGCCGCGGGCATGAGGAAGGACGACGACGGCAGCGGCCCGGCGCCCGCGATCGAACTCCCCCCGCGCGCGGCGGCGCGGGTCCAGCGGACCGCGGTCAACCTGCCCCTCTTCGTCGGACGCGTCGTCCCGGCCTTCATGGCGTACGTCCCCGACACCGACCGCCTCAAGGCGCTGTCGGACCGGATCGTCCTGGCCGCGGGCGAGGACTCGCGCGGCGAACTCCCGCACCGCGCCGTCGCCTCCCTGGCCGAGCGCCTCGGCACCGGGCTGCGCCTCTTCCCGGGCGGTCACGTCGGCCTGACCACGCATCCCGCCGAGTTCACCGCGCGCCTCCGGGACGTGCTCGGCGGCCGGTAGGCGCGGTCCCGACCCGATCGGGTGCGGTGGGGCTGCGGGGCGGCCGGGGCGCCTGTTCGATGGGCGGCAGCAGTTCCCGGCCCGCTCCGGCGCCCCGGCCCCGGCGCCCGGCGGGGCCGTTCGTACGGGCCGACGGCCGGGCAGGTGGTGCACCGTGGCACGCAAGGACGCTCCCGCCGGCCTCGACGCGGTCGCCGACGAGTTGTACCGGCTGCCCCCCGCCCGTTTCACCGCCGCCCGCGACACCCACGCGCAGGCCGCCAGGAAGGCCGGCGACCGGCCCCTCGCCGACCGGATCGCCGCCCTGCGCAGACCCACCGCCTCGGCCTGGGCCGCCAACCTGCTGGCCCGTGAACACCACGAGGAGACCGCCGCCCTCCTCGCGCTCGGCGAAGCCCTGCGCCGGGCCCACCGGAGTCTCGACGGGGAACAACTGCGCCTGCTCAACCGCCGGCAGAGGGAACTCGTACGCGCGCTGTCCCAGCAGGCCGGACGGCTCGCCGCCGATGCCGGGCACCCCCTCACCGCCCAGGCCGTGCAGGAGGTCGAGGAGACCCTGCACGCCGCGCTCGCCGACCCCGGCGCCGGCGAGGCGTTCGCCGGAGGCAGCCTCACCAAGCCGCTGTCGGCGACCTTCGACATCGCGGGCAGCGCCGCTACCGCCCCCGTGGGCGAGCCGGCCCGCCGCCCGCCGGGCAAGGAGCCGGCGAAGAGGCAGGCGAAGAAGGCCGGGAAAGCCGCCGACGACGAGGAGCACGCCCGCCGCGCGGCGGAGCGCCGGCACCGGCGCGAAGAGGCCGCACAGGCCGGACGGCAGGCCCGCCAGGCCGAACGGGAGGCCCGGCACCGGGAGGCCGACGCCGCGGCCGCCCGGGCGGACCTCGACGCCGCCGAGCGCCGCCGCGCCGAGGCGCAGCACCGCCTCGACGAACTGCTCGGGCAGGTCGAGGACGCGGAGCGGGCCCTCCGCGCGGCACGCGACGACCAGGACCACGCACGTAACCGGCACCGCGACGCCGGCAGGGCCGCCCGTGACGCCCGTCGCCGGGCCGGCGAGGCCACCGCCCACGCCGAGCGGCTGGCCGGAGCGCTCGGGAACGGGTCCTGAGGGAAACACGGGGATCTCAGCCGGTGGGCCCGGGCCGGACCGGGCGACGCGCCCCGGTATCCCGGGCCCGGATCGCGAACGGCCTGATCACCCACGGCCTGATCACGACCGGCCTGATCACGACCGGCCGCCGAACTGCCAGGGGTGGACCTCGATCCCGGCGTACGCGCCGGCCGTCAGGACGGCACGCGCGGTGTCCGGATCCGCAGCCCGGACGAGCGCGGCGGTGCCCAGCCATGTGCTGCCGTCGTCGGACAACAGGGGTCCGTACGCGATGAGTTCGTCCCGACCGTCCGGCACGACGAGGTCGGCGCCGCGCCCCTCACCGAGACCGAGCACCAGGTAGCGGCTGCCGCCGGTGCGGCCGCCGGGGAAGTCCCACATGGTGCGCCCCAGGAGGTTGCGCCACCGCCTCAGCAGCACGTCCCGGTAGACGCCGGCCTGGTGACCGGGCTCGTCGAAGGCGAAGGCGCGGGCCGCCGCCGGGTCCGGCAGGTCGACGATGTGCACGCTGCCGGTGGGCTCCCCGTCCTCGGCGGTGAGGGTCGGGCCGCGGGCGATCATCTCGCGCTCGAAGCCGTCCATGTAGAACCAGTGCGCTTCGAGCAGCTCCTGACGCAACGTCAGAGAGTCGGCCCGGTCGCGGTGGTAGCAGAAGAACTCCATGCGGCCACCCTCCACCACGGCGCGGGGCCGCGGCGCGGCATTTACCTCCGCTACCTCCGCCCGCGGGGCGGACACCGGCTCATCCGCGGCCGGTGCCGCCGTGGCCGGGCGCCGGGGACAGCGCGGCGTCCAGGAGGATCTCGGCGGCCGCCCTCGCCACGTCCGCCGCTTCGGGGTCGGCGTCCATGCGCGCCGAGACGGCGCATCCGTCGTAGAGGAGGTGCAGACGGCGCGCCAGGGTCTCCGGATCCGGGACGCCGGCCTGGCGGGCGAGGTCGGTGAACAGGGCGCGCACCCATGCCCGGTAGTCGCGGGAGGCCCGTTCCGTGCCGCTGCCGACCTCGGCCTCGGCACTCGCCGCGATGAAGGCGCAGCCGCGGTGGCCCGGGCCCCTGAACGACTCCGACTGCGCGTCGAAGACACCGAGGAGCCGGTCGCGCGGGGTCTCGCAGCGTTCGAGGAAGGCGAGGATGCGCGCGGTGGTGGCGGCGTGCCGCGACTGCAAGTAAGCGTGGACGAGTTCGTCCTTGCTGCCGAAGGTGTTGTAGAGGGAGGCCTTGGCCACTCCGGCCCGCTCGATGACGCGGTCGATGCCGACCGTCCGCACGCCCTCCGCGTAGAACAGTTCGTCGGCGGCGGTCAGCAGGCGCTCGCGCGCCGAGGGCCTGGCCCGGATGTGCGCTCGCCGTCCGCTTGCGCTGTCGGCAGCCATCGCGACCTCCTCCTCACCGGTCACCGGTACTCCTCCGTTCCCCGGCATCACCTTAGGCAATGCCGGTTCGTGGCCGGCTGCCGCGCCGTTCGGTGAGCAGTCCGGTCAGGGCCAGCAGGGCCAGGACGATGACGGCCGCGCCGTACTCCCGGGCGGTGGCCAGCAGGCCCCCGGCGTGGACGACGAGGTAGCCCGCGATCACCGACGGGACGCCCATGCCCAGGTAGGACACGACGTACAGCAGCGACAGCACCCCGGAACGCTCGTGGGCGGCGGTCAGCGGCATGACCGTGCGGATGCCGCCCTGGAAGCCGCCGCCGAAGCCGATCCCGGCGAGGGCGGAGCCCGCGAAGAACAGGGCGGACGAGCCGTTCTGCACGGAGACCAGGGTCAGGGCGACACCTGCGACGAGGGCGCCGATGCCGGTGAACATGACGCCGCGCGCGGGTGCCGCACGCAGTACGAGGGTCGCGGCGGCGGCCACTCCGGCCAGGACGAACAGGGCCAGCCCGCCGTACACGGCCGACGTGGAGTGGGTGAGGGTCCGTACGAGCGACGGGCCCAGGGAGGCGTAGAAGCCCGTGAGGGCCCAGACCGCGAAGAGGACCGGGGCGGCGTTGAGGACCGCGCGCCGCACCGTCCTGGGGAGCCTGACGTCCGGGACCAGCGTGGCCAGGGCGCCCGGACCGGGCGTGAGGGTCTCGCGCATCAGGACGACGCCGATTGCCTGCACGGCCATCACGACGAGGAGGGCCAGGTACACCAGGTGCGTCGGCGCGGGCAGGTACTGGACGAGGAAGGCCGACACCAGCGAGCCGGTGGCGGTGCCGAGACCCGGGGCGAGGGAGTTGGCGACGGTCCCGCGGCGGCGGTCGATGTCCATCATCCCGGCACCGATCGCGCCCAGCGCGGCCCCTGTCGAGAGTCCCTGGACGACCCGGCCGACCATGAGTTCCGGCACGCCGTGGGCGGTGGCGAACACGACCATCGCCGCCGCCTGCGCGGTGAGGGCCGCCAGCAGGACGGGCCGGCGTCCGAGGTGGTCGGACAACCGGCCCAGGGTGAGCAGCGAGACCAGGACGGCGATCGCGTACACCCCGAACACCAGGGTCGTCGTCACGGGGCCGAACCCCCACTCCGCCTGGTACACGGCGTACAGCGGGGTGGGGGCGCTGGAGCCCGCGAGGAACGACACCACGATCGAGGCGAGCAGGTAGAACGCCGCCCGCGGCGGCAGCACCCCCTTGCGGGAGCTCCTCGGCGCCGGTACGGCGGGGGCCGCCCCCGGGCCGCCGGGACGGCCACCGGCCCGAAGGGCCCGGACGGTGTCGCGGTCCTGCGCGGTGCATTGCTCGGACATACCGCCGTCCCCTCGATCGAGTAGACAGGTCTGTTCAATCTCGCTGCACAGACCTGTCCAACAACGTCGGGAGGCGTTTCCTTCCCCGGGTATGCCCTGTGACGGGCGGCGCCGCGGCGACCCTGCGCCGCGGCCGTGCCGCAGCCGTGCTCAGGAGCCGGCGGGCCCCTGACCGTTCACGGCGAGCGCCCGCTCCAGGAGAGCGGGGTCGCCCAGGGACATCGGGTGGGCCAGGCCGTAGAAGACGGCGCCGGCCGCCTCCGCGATGGTGGCGTCCGTCAGCGAGGCCTGCGCGAGCTGCATCATGCCCCAGCGCTGCTTCTGCACCTCCTCGGGCACCTCGGCCCCCTCGATCGCGTCACGCAGGGCGGCGTCCGAGCCGGCCGACACGGCCCACACGGCGTCGACCGCCACTTCCTGCAGGGCGAAGAACCCGGTGGCAGGCGCGGCGAGGTCGACCGGCCCGCCCAGGTACTCGGACAGGCAGGAGGCGTGGAAGGCGGCGGACGTCATGCCCTGGGCGTAGGTGGCGTTCAGGGACGCCACCGAGTCGCCGACGCTCACCAGACGGGACGGGTAGCGCGACAGGCCCGTGAAGTCACGGCGCCGGCTGTCCGACTGGTGGAAGTTCAGGACGGCCCGGGTGACGGCACCGCCGGTCACCTCTCCGAACGGGTACGGCAGTTTCTGGCACAGCGCGCGGAACTCCTCTATCGTCCGGGGAGCGCGGCCGTCCGCGTGGGTCGTCAGCCCCACGAGCCACTGGCCGCCCTCGACGGGCTTGACCAGCGCGACGGCCAGGCCGTCGGGCCCGGGCGGCAGGGTGAAGCGCGCGCCCGTGAAGAAGGGCTCCTCCGCGTGCCGGCCGGTCCGCTCGAAGAGCGCGGTCGCGTAGTGGACGCCGGTCTGCATGCGCTGCAGCGGGGGCTTGTCGAAGCCCGCCCGCTCGACCCATTCCGGCGCCTTGCTGGACCGCCCCATCGCGTCCACCACGAACTCGGCGGGCAGCGTGCCGGCGACGCCGTCGACGGTGTGGCGCACGCCGGTCACCCCGCCGTCGTCGTCGAACTCGAGGCCCGTCGCCTGCGCCGTCAGGGTCTCCACGTTGGGCAGGGCCAGGACCCGGCTGCGGATGCGCGACTCCAGGAACGGGCGGGTGCAGAAGAGGAACTCGGTGTCGCCGACGCGCAGTTGCTCCTGGCCGTCGACGTACATGGTCGTGCGGTCGGGCCGGAGGAGGACGCCGCCCAAGTCCCGCGCCTCCTGCGTGAAGCCCGGCAGCCAGCGCTCCACCTGCGCGAGCCCGCCGGGCTGCAGGCCGTGCACCTGGGCGTCGTGGGCGACGCCGGCGCGGGAGCGCCCGTCCACGTTCGTCGTGTCGCGCTCGACGATCACGACGGTCCGGGCGTGGTCCGCGAGGACGCGGGCGGCCAGCAGTCCGGCGACGCTGCCACCGAGCACGCACACCGTGTCGAACAGCACGGGGGGTCGCTCGGGCAGGTCCGTACGGACGATCGTGTCGAACACGCTGATGGGTGAGACAGCCACAAGTTCTCCTTGCCCCCGATGGCGACGTGCGCCATCCCCGGGCTTCTCTCCGTGGCCGGCCACAGGCTCGGCCACTGCGGTGTGCAAGAGCATTGGTGCGGATCGGCTACCGCGGCCGGGCGGGGCCGGCGCCGTTCGGGGAGGATGCGGCCCCCGAGGCGTTCGCCGGTCTCCGCCGTCCCGGCCCGGTACGCCGGTAGGACTCCTCGCCGTACTCCCGGGTGTCCGCGGGCAGGACCGCAACGGGGCCGGTCGGTAACGCCCTCGCGGCGTGGGGAGGGACGGCGTCGGTCGACATGGTTCGAGCTCTCCTTCCCACCCCGGCACGCACGGGGGTCGCCGCGCCCGGACGCGACCGACGCGCGACGGAGCACAGGAGGGATTTACTTGACGCGGCAAGCATAGGCCCAACCCGTCGGCTCTCCCGCCGCGTTGAGGGGGTGCGACACACCCCCTCTCGACGCGGCGGCACACCGCCGGCGTCTGCTATGCCGCACACCCGGCGCCGCCACGGAGGAGGAGCCGGGCCGGCCCGCACCCGCCGGCGAAGTCGTGGGCTGCGCCCCCCGACGCCACGGAGGCCGACGAGGTCCGCCGCGCTCCGCCGGGAACCACCTGGTCACGTGCCGAAGGTCACCACGAACGGCGCCGCGCCACCGCGCCGAGGAGGGGACGGCCCGCGCCCGCCACGGTGGCAGCGTCAGACGACCCATGCGGCCGTCCGCGACCAGGGGCATTTGACGCATGCGGCCGCCGGGGAGCGACTGAGAGAGTGGCCTGGGCCGCCGGAAGCCGCACTGATCTGCGCTTTCCTCCGTCCTGATCACCCTGCGCACTCCGTGTCACCCGGCGGCACCCCGCCCGTGCCACCGAAGGCGGTCCGCACACCGAGGGCCGCCGGCGGGTGCGCGGGGCCTGCCCGATACGGGCCGCCTGGCATCGCGGGGGGATGCCGGGCGGCCATACAAGGAAGAGACAATGGCTCCACTCGTCGATGAACCCATGGCCGATACGCGTGACATGTACATGGCTCACACCGCGATGCGCCGGGAGTTCAGACTGCTTCCCGAGCTCATCCGGTCCGTCACGCCCGGCGACACCCGGCGCGCCGAGGTCGTCGGCGCGCACGCGGAGCTGGTGTGCCGGATCCTGCACACGCACCACGAGGGCGAGGACGAGCTGCTCTGGCCCAAGCTGGTCGAGCGGGCGGGCCTCGACGCGGAGGCCATCGTGCCGATGATGGAGCAGCAGCACCACGCCATCGAGGAACTGCACGCCGAGGTCACCGGACTGCTCAGGGGCTGGGTCCCGACCGCCCAGGGCGGCGAGCAGCTCGCCGAGGCGTTCGAGCGGCTGCTGACGGTGCTCATCCAGCACATGGCGCTGGAGGAGAAGGAGATCCTGCCGCTGGCCGCGAAGCACGTCACCGCGGCGGAGTGGCACCAGCTGGGCGAGCACGGCATGCAGAACACGCCGAAGAAGGACCTGCCCCTCGCCTTCGGGATGGCCATGTACGAGGGTGACCCCGAGGTCGTCAAGGCGGTCCTGGCGACGGCCCCGCTGCCGGTCCGGGTCATCGTCCCCATCCTCGGGCGCCGCCGGTACGCGTCCCACGCCCGGCAGGTCCACGGAACGGTCAGGCCGCCCCGCATCGGCTCCTGAGGCGTCCGGCCGGCACGCGGGCCCGGGCGCGGCCGCGTCCTCGCCGTAGGGAGCGGGAGCCCGGGACCGGCACCCGGCCGCACCGCCCGGCGGGCCGGCGGGCCCCCGGGTTCACCGGGCCTTCCGCCCACGGGGCACGCGGGCCTGCGGAGTTCCCGAAGAGGCGTGCGGCCGCCTGCGGGCTTCCTGCACGTCCCGGGCAGCCGCACGCGTTCGACTTCCCCACCCGCCGGCCGGGCCCGGCGCCCGGAGCCCGCACGGCCGCGCCCCGGCAAGGGGACGTCGGCGCAACCCTTTTCGGGTGGGGGGTCCGACCCGGCCGAGGTGGCACGACCACCGGTCCGCGCACGGCGGCGCGGCACGGCACCCTGTTCATCCCGTCTTGTATGTATTGACCAACAAATGTGAAGAATGTATCAATCACGCCGTTTCGTGTTTGCGGGTGTCCCCCGCAATGTCTGCGGGTGTCCCGTATTCCCGGCCGTCAGGGCCGTCGACGGCCGCTGCCCGGCCTACCGTGGCCGCGATGGGGTTCCCCGTGCGGACCGCGCCTGATGCGGAAGCGCCGCCGGGCCCCGGGGAACCGGGCAACTCCGCACAGTTCGCGAGGACATCGTGATCGAAGCATTCTGCACAGACATCCAACCGCCCGCCGAGCGCGCCGAGTACTGGAGGGACGCCGTCCAGCGGGCGTTCACCCGGCTGGACATCCGCACCGCGGAGACGTCAGGGCTCCACGGGGCGATACGCCGGACCTGCCTCGCCGGCGTCCAGGCCGGCTTCCTCGAGGCGAGCCGCCAGCAGATGGCGCGCACCGCGCCGCTCATCGCCGCCGACGGCGACGGCTCGCTCATGGTGAGCCTGCAGCACAGCGGCGGCAGCGTCGCGGTCCAGGACGGCCGGGAGACGCTGCTGTCCGCCGGCGAACTCGTCATCCTCGACAGCCGGCGGCCCTACGTCCTGGACTTCACCGGCCCGGTCCGGCAGCACCTGGCCACGGTCCCGCGGCAGATGCTGGACCTGCCCGACTCCCTCCTGCGCCTGGCCACCGGCCGGGCCTATTCCCCCGGCCACGGGATCGGCGGGGTCCTCGCCTCCTACGTCGACGGGCTGGTGACCACGACGGAACACTGCATCTGCGCGCAGGACGCGAGCCGCTTCCTGCGTCAGGGCATCGTCGACGTGCTGACCGCCCTGGTCGCGCTGGAGGGGACCACCGGGGAGCAGTCCGCCGCGGAGCGGGCCCTGCTCCAGCACGTCCGCGCGTACATCCGCGCCCACCTGGACGACCCCACCCTCTCCCCGGCGTCGGTGGCGGCCGCGCACCACATCTCCGTCCGCTACCTGTACCAGCTCTTCCAGGACGAGCCCCTGACCGTCGGCCGGTGGATCCGGCGCCTCCGGCTGGAGGCCTGCCGCAGGGACCTCGACCGGCCGGAGTTCGCCGGGCGGACCGTGGCGGCGATCGCGCACCGCTGGGGCTTCGCCAGCCACGCCCACTTCAGCCGCACCTTCCGGGCGGTCTACGGCCTCTCCCCCGCGGAGTGGCGGCAGGCCGGTGGCCTGCAGGCCACGCCCCTGCAGGCCACCGCCCACGTCCCCCGGCAGACCTGACAGGTCATCAATCCTGCGTCAGCTGCCCCGTGTCCTCACGCCGGGCCTCACCGGCGGGCCGGGGCAGCGCGGCCGCGGCCGGCTCCTCCACCCGGGTCAGCGCGACCATCGCGAGGTCGTCGGCCGGAAGCGCGCCGGCGTGCTCGACGAGGTCCCGGAGGATCTCCCCGAGCGCGTCCGGCAGGCGATCGTGGTGGGCCAGGCCGTGCCGCACCCACCGCCACGCGGTCGCGCGGTCCAGCAGCGGGTAGCAGTGCCCGGCGGCGTCGCGGGCCTCGACGAGCCCGTCGGTGTAGAGCAACAGGGTGTCGCCCGCGGCCAGTTCGAAGCACTCCTCGACGGTGCCGCACTCCCGCAGGGCGCGCAGTCCGAGCGGGGGCGAGGGACAGCCCGCCACCAGGGCGACGTTGCCCCCACGGGCCCGTACCGGCGGCGGATGCCCGTGGTTGACCAGGCGGGCGAGCCGCTCGCCGTCGCGGACCTCCAGCAGCAGCGCGGTCACGAAGCGTTCGTCGGTGTCGCGGGCGCCGTCCTCGCTCTCGGCGAGGTGGCGCAGGAAGCTCTCCTCCAGGCGCGCCGACAGCTCCGTCAGGTTTGCGGCGCGCGGCGCCCATTCGCGGAACGCCCCGAGTACGGCGGCGACGTCCTCGAAGGTCGGCAGCCCCTTGCCGCACACGTCGCCGATGATCAGACGCGTCGTCCGGCCGTTCCGTGAAACGGCGTAGAGGTCCCCGCCGACCTGTCCCCGTCCCCCGCAGGCCCGGTAGACGGAGGCGAGCCCCAGTGCGCCGATGCGCTCGGGGAGCGGCCGCAGCAGGGTGCGGCGCACGGTCTCCGCCACGGCACGCGCCCGCGCCGCCCCGTGGCGGTGGCGGTCCTTCACACGGCCCATCACCATCGCCACCACCCCCGCCGTGACCAGGGGGGCGAGTCCGCAGGCGAGACTCGGATGCGAGTACAGCGGCAGCGTCACGCAGACCGCGCACAGCGCGAGGATCCACACCACGCCCCCCACGACGGCCAGGTTGCGCATCGGTCGTCCGTCGTCCGAATCCTCCTCGAACTGTTCGATGTCCGGCATCGGCGTCACTTCCTCGAGGTCCGTGCGCGGGGCCGGGATCCGGCGGATCCACGAGGGTCCCGGACCCGCGCGGTGGCGTCCCACTTGTGAGGGACACCTCCGACCGTAGGAGGACTCGCTCCGGGCACCTTGCCCCGTTGTGCACCGTCCCTTGCCCACCCGTGCAGTGGCCGCGCACCGCGCCTCGGGGGTGGTCCGCCGGCGGCGCCTAGCGCTTGGCCAGGCCCGTCAGGGCGTCGCGGAGCGCCGCGCGCGAGGTGATGCCGAGCTTGGGGAAGACCCGGCCCAGGTGGCCGCCCACGGTCCGGGGCGAGAGGTAGAGCCGCTCGGCGATCTGCTTGTTGGTCAGACCGGAGGCCGCGAGGTGGGCGATCTCGAGCTCCTGCGGGGTGAGGCCGACCGACTCGGGGCCGTCGGCGCGCTTGACCATCCAGCCGGTCGCCTGCAGGCTGCGCTTCGCCCGCTCCGCCCACGGGTGGGCGCCGAGTTGCTCGAAGGCCGCGAGCGCCGCACCCAGCGACGCCCTGGCGTCGGTGGTCGAACGTGCCTTGCGCAGCCGCTCCCCGTAGGCGAGGGTCACGCGTGCCAGGTCGAAGGGCCACTGCTGCACGCCGGGGTGCGACAGGGCCCGTTCGAACAGCTCGATCGCCTCCTCGTCCGCCTCGGCGGCCATCGCGGCGGACGCGTCGACGTGCAGGGCCCTGCGCGGGGAGAGCGCGGCGATCCCCGCGTGCCGGGCGGCGGCCGCGTGGGCGGTGGCCTCCGCCGGGCGCTGGGTGCGTACCGCCGCCTCCACCACGTCCCCGACCACCAGCAGCGCAACGGGGGTGTACGGGGCCAGCTCCCCGGGCGGGCTGATGGCGACCGCGTGCCGGTAGGCACGCTCGAAGTCGCCCTCCGCCTGGGCGACGAGCACCCGGATGTGCTCGGCCAGGGTCACCACGTGGTGCGCGCCACGGGACGTCCCCCAGGCGGCCATCGAGTCGGCCGTCTCCTCGGCGGTGCCGGCTTCGCCGCGCGCCGCCGCGACGACGGCCTTGTAGTAGAGGAAGTACCAGGAGACGGCCTCGAAGGCGTGCTCCCTGCACAACCGCAGCCCCTCGTCGGCGAGTTCGGTCGTGTCGTCCCACCGGCCCGAGAGGAACGCGTCCGTGCACAGCAGCGGGAGGGTGGCGATCTGCCTGCGCCCCTGGGACGGTACGCGCGAGACGGCGTCGCGCACCGCGGAGAGCCGGTCGGCGGCGATGCTCGCGGTGCCGATCCGCGTGATCCGCGACGGGGCGGTCTCCTGCGGCAGGCCCGCGATGAGCTCCTCCAGGCCGGCCAGGGCGGGCAGCGCGGTGCGTGCCGGATCGCCCTGGGTGGCGACGTTCACCGCCAGCAGGCGGGGCGCGTCGGGCCCGAGCCGGTCCAGGATCTTGTGGAGGGGCGTCCACAACTCCTCCCGGCCGCCGAGGCAGCACAGCAGCAGCAACAGGTAGAGGGCCTCCTCCAGGGCCGGGTCGCAGGTCCCGTGGGGATGGTCGCCGTTCTCGATCGCACCGAGGAGCATCTGGTGGGCGGTGTCGATGTCCCCCTCGCCGTCGAGCAGACGGTGGACGGCGACCGCCGCCGAGTACAGGGACGCGCGGTCGTCGGAACCGAAGCGGCGGGCGTCCTCCAGGAGGCGGGAGGCCATGGTCAGTTCGCCGGAGGCGTCCGCGCGCAGGTAGGCGGCCGCGGCCAGGCGGCGGCCCCGGTCGGCGGCGCCGGGGCTCAGGTGCGCGGCCTTGGTGAGCGCCCGTATCGCGGCGATGGCGTCGCCGCGCCGCAGGACGCGGTGGGCGGTGCCCTCCAGCAACGCGGCGACGTCCTCGTCCTGTTCGACACTCGCCTCCCCCAGGTGCCACGCCCGCTGCTCGGGCAGGTCGTGCAGCACCTCGGCGAGTTCGCGGTGCACACGGCGGCGCTCCGCGGAGGTGGACGCGTCCACGACCGCGGCGCGGAACAGCGGGTGCCGGAAGCTCAGGCGGTGGTGCAACTCCTCGATGAGGACGAGTCCGTCGCGCTCGGCCGCCTCCAGGTCGACCAGGTCGGCCCCCGCGCCGAGCCTCCGCGCCGCGCACTGCACGACGGCCAGGTCCCCCGTCCCCTCCAGCGCGGGCACCAGCAGCAGACGCCGGGTCGCGGCCGGCAGGTCCGCCACGCACGAACCGAAGACCTCGCGCAGACGGCGGGTGAGCGGCAGCGCGGCCGGCCGGCACTCCACCCCGGCGCGCTGCGGCCCGCTCAGGGCCGTCGGCAGTTCGACCAGGGCCAGCGGATTGCCCTCGGCGGCGGTGACGACGCACTCCACGACGGGCCCGGCGAGGTCCGGATGGCACGCGCCCGCCAGCAGCCGCGACGCGTCGTCGTCCAGCGGCAGGACCTCGTACTCGGTGCGCACTCCGGCCTCGCCGCACCCGCGGTGTCCCCGGCGGGCGGCGGCCAGGAACCTGACCCTGCTGCCCGCGAGCCGCCGGGCCACGAAGCCCAGCACGGCCGCACTGGCCCGGTCCACGGCCTGCATGTCGTCCACGACCAGCAGGACCGGCGTCGTCGCGGCGGCGCGACGCAGCAGTACCAGGGCCGCGTTGGAGACGAGGTAGCGCTCGGGCGGCGGCCCGTCGCCGAAGCCGAGGGCCACCCGCAGGGCCTCGTGGTGCGCCCGGTCCAGGGCCTGCGGGTCCGCCTCCTCCCACAGCGGGAAGAGGAGCTGGTTGAGCGCCGCGTACTCCACGTCCTTCTCGGACCGCGTGCCCGCCGCACGCAGCACCCGGGCGCCGGCTGCCAGCGCCCGGGTGGAGAGGTGGCCCAGCAGCGCCGACTTGCCCACGCCGGGATCGCCGGACAGCAGCAGCGCACCGCCTGAATCGACCGAGCCGAGCAGTTCCTCGATGCGGTCCACGTCCGCCGCGCGGCCCACCAGCCCCTGGGGCGTGCCGTCGCCGACGTCGGCCGTGTACACCGAGGATTGCATTCGAAGGTTTCTGGCTCTCTGGTTCGGGGCGCGGACGCAAGCATTCTCACACGGCACGGATGGCGCACACGGGCCGGAAAGGGTGACTTCCGCCTCACGACCGCACCGGAATTCACTTTCCGTATTCCCGGTGTACGGACAGCCGATTTTCCTCATTCAAGACGCCGCGGTGCAGGTCAGCTTCGTGGAAGCCAGTGACTGAGGGCATTGATGAGCCGTTCCAGCGCGGGCACCTTGCTGGAGCGGTCCGTCACGATCGTGCGGCCGCCGAATTGCAGGGTGTACTGGAACATGTCCATTGCACCCATGTTCATCGTGAGGTCGGGAACGTCCTCCAGCGCCGGGTCGCCGAGCAGGAGCCGCAATTCCCTGAACCGGGCAGCGTCGGCCCGGCGCAGCACGGGTTCGCCCTTGTCCCTGGTGAGAACGGCACCGTCACCCCTGACCGTCACCTGCTGGTGGACGCCCGCGAAGCCACCGCCGACGGTCATCACCACCAGTTTCTGTCCGGGTCCGTGAACGGGCACCGGCGTCACGGCGCGGGTCGGCGAGGACGGCGATGCCGGCCGGGACGAAGAGGCGGAGGCGGAGGCCGACGCGGATGCCGACGCGGTCGGTGCGCCGGGCGCCGAGGACACGGAGGAAGCGGTCGCGGTGACCGACGGACCGTCCGCGGGCGCCCCCGACGTCTCGCCGATGGTGAGGGTGCAGCCCGTGGAGCCCACCGCCCCGGCGGCCAGGACCACGCCGGCCAGCAACGCCCTGCCCAGTGTCCGCACGGCTCTCTCCCCCGTCGGCCGACCGCCTCGACTCAGGCCTGGATACCACGGAATCACGTCCTCCGACCCCGGGCCGCCGCGGTCGCCTCCCCACTGCACGGGCCCGTCGGCCCGTCACCCGGTCGACTGCTGAGGGTGCGTCAGGTGTCACCCGGGGAGATTCTTGCGGCGGGAGCGGCGGCACGGGTCCGCCGCGGACGGACCGGAACGCCCCCGCCGGACGAGGGCCTCAGACCCCTGCCAGTTCCGCGTTCGCGCGCTCCGTGACCAGGGTCAGCACGCGGCCCGCCACGGCGAGGTCCGCGGCCGGGATGCCGGCGTACAGCCGCGCGGAGATCGCCGCGGTCTCCGTGGTGGTGGTTCCGTACAGCCGCCGTCCGGCGTCCGTCAGCCGTATCCGGGACGCCTCCGACGGATCCTCCTCCAGCAGCTTCCCGTCCGTCAGCTCCTCGATGACGCCGCGCACGACCGACTCGCCGGTCTTCAGCGAGCCGGTGACGTCGCGGACGAGTGCGTCCCGGCCGGTGGCCCCGCCCGCGGCCACGACGGCCCGGAGCGCCACGTTCTGCTGGAACGTGACGCCGTGGCGGGTCAGCACCCCCTCCAGGAGGGCGCGCGCGGCGTAGTGCGCCAGGGCGATGACACGGCCGTCGGCCGTGGGTGCGGTGGTGGTCATGGCTGCTCCTCGTCGTTCTCGGTGTACGGATCAAGAGGTGCGTCGATCAGGGTCGTCAGCTCGTGGATCAACTGCCGGGTGCGCGGGCCGTCCTGGCCTCCGAGCGGCTCCAGCAACCGGTCCAGCAGACCCTGGACCACGTCGACGGCGCGTCGCGTGACGTCCCGCCCCTGTTCGGTGAGCGAGAGCTGCATGGCGCGCGGGTCACGCGGGTCCCGCGTACGGGTGACGAGCCCGGCCGTCTCCAGGGCCCGGGCGAGCTTGGAGACGTAGAGCGGTTCGAGTCCCGTGTGGTCGGCGAGCCGGCGCTGGCTGGGCCGCAGCCCGGAGCGCGACATGCCGTACAGCGAGGCCATCACCGCGTACTGGGCATGGGTCAGGCCCAGCGGCGCGACCGCCCGGTCGACGGCCACCCGCCACTTCATCGACAGGCGCCAGACCAGGAATCCCGGCGTGGCGCTCTCCGTTGCTGAACTCACGCCACATACGGTACATGGCTACTATGTACATAGCTACTAAATTCTCGAGGGCTCCCGCCCGTTGAGGCACGCGGACATCACAAGAGGGCCCCCCGGGCCGGCTCAGCCGCGCCGCGGGACGGTCCCCGGCTCCGGCGTCGTCGTCACCGGTCGCGTGCAGCCGACCTCCGGGACCTTGGCCATGCGCGTGCGGATGTGCAGCACGTCGCCGATGAACAGGTCGTAGACCAGGACCCCGATGACACCGCCGATGAGGGGGCCCACGATGGGGACCCAGAAGTAGTCGCTGAAGGCACCGGGCTGCGAACCCGGCAGGGCGAGTTCACCCCAGCCCATGGCCCAGGCGAACAGCCGCGGGCCGAAGTCGCGGGCGGGGTTGATGGCGTAGCCCGCGTTCGCGCCGTAGGACAGGCCGATCGCGGCGACGGCCAGGCCGATGACGACCGGGCCCAGGTAGACCCGCACGGCGGGGTTGCGCAGGTCGATGACGGCCATGATGAAGATGAGCATGAACGCCGCGCCGACGATCTGGTCCACGAGCGGGCCCCACAGGCTCCCTTGGAAGTACGGGGCCGGGACCGTGCCGAAGATCGAGAAGCTGGCGAGGGTGTGCCCGTCCGTCTTCGGGCCCTTCATCGCCCGGTCGAAGGCGTTGATCGCGTCGTGGTACACCACGTAGACCAGCACCGCCGCGGCGAAGGCGCCGACCAGCTGCGCGACCACGTACGGGACGACCTTGACCCACGGGAAACGGCGGCGCACCGCGAAGGCGAGCGTGACCGCGGGGTTGAGGTGGGCGCCGCTGACGCCGCCCGCGACGTACACGCCGAAGGTCACGGCCAGGCCCCAGCCGAGCACGGGCATCACCCAGTCCCCTGCGCCCACGAAGCTCGTGGTGGCTCCCGCGGTACGGCCGGAACCGGGCAGCGCCGCGACCGCCATGGCCGCCACGCCGCAGCCGAAGGAGACGAGGACGAACATCCCCAGGAACTCCGCGAGGCATTCGCCCAGCAGTCCCCCTCGGCGCCGCAGGCGCGAGGGGCTCACCAGGGGCGGGATCTCGACAGTCATGGGCCTCCCTAGGGACCGGGCGTCGGCGGACGTCTACGCGTCGGCGCCCGCGTGGTACTGGTACCGCGTGACCCAGTGCGGGAGGTCGCGCTCGAGGTCGCTGCGCTGCTGGAGCCCTGCCTCGAACAGGTGGCGTGCGACGTGCTGCTGCGCGGGACGGTTGGCCGCGGCCCAGAAGGCGTCCATCTGGTCCTTGAACTCCCCGTCGGGCCGCAGGGTGGCGACGTTGACGAAGTGCTTGATGTCCTTGATCGTCTGCAGGTCGAAGGAGGAGATCCGCGAGGCCAGTTCGTCGACGAAGCCGTCGAGCTCGGCGTCGGGGAAGGCGCGGTTCAGGTAGCCGTACCTTTCGGCGAGGTCCCCGTCCATGTCGAGCCCGCCGAAGAGGATCTCGAAGGTCCGGCCCCGTCCGACCAGGGCGGGCAGACGGGTGGCGGGACCGCCCCCGGGGATGGCGCTCATGCCGATCTCGAACTGGCCGATGACGGCCTTCTCACGGCTGCCGAAGCGCATGTCGGTGGCGAGCAGGAACTCGCTGCCCGCGCCGCGCGCGATGCCCCTGACGGAGGCGATGGTCGCCATGGGTAGCTTGCTGAGCCTGGTGAGCAGCGCGGTGAAGGGGTGGACCTCCTCCGGGTGCGCCAGGACGTACTCCAGCTCCTCCTTGGCGGAGAGGTCGTAGTGCGCGATGAAGAACTCGGGGTCGGCGCTGTCGAAGACCATCACCGCGACACCCGACTGCTCCGCACGGGTGAAGACGGCGTCGAGTTCCCCCGTCATCGTCGAGTCGACGAGGTTGACGGGCGGGTTGTCGAAGGTCACCCGCCAGTGGGTGGGCGAGTGCTCGGTCAACGTGAACCGCGTCGGTGAGTCCATGGCTCCGACGCTAATCCCCGGCCGACGAGCGGCAACCCGGCCGCGTCCGGCCGGGGTGCGCCGTGCCCCGCGGGCCCCGGCGGCAGCCGGGCCTCCGGGACCCGCGGGCGCCGGGTCACACTCTCGTGCGGACGAGGTCGATCAGCTTCGCCTCGGACTTCTTGTCGGCGTCCCGCTTGAGGGTGACGACCTGCAGGGTGCACTGGCGGCCGTCGACGGTGAACGCGGTCATCATCGACTCGGCGCCGTCGATGCCCGAACCCGCCGTGCCCGGGGAGCCGATGCTCAGGGTGACGGAGTGGTAGGTGTCGGGGTTCTCCCAGTTGCAGACGCTCTCGCCCACGCCGGAATCGGGATGACCGCCGTCGTTCTCCCCGATGACCGGCGTGACCTCCTCGGGCTTGAGCAGGGTGCAGGAGTCGATCTTCTTGCCGTCCGCCGACGAACCTCCGTCCGGGGCCGCTCCCTTCTCCTTCGCGGCGGAAGCGGGGGCCGACGTGCCGGAGGCCGGCTTCGCGCCGGTGTCCGACGAGCCGCAGGCGGTCGCTGTGGCGGCGAGGAGCACCAGGCCGACGATTGCCAGAGGTGAACGCATCACTGTTGGGTCCTCCGATGGTGGTGCGAGGGGCGGAGCGGCACTCCGGCCTCGTGTCTCGGACCCAGAAGACGTCACCTCACGCGTGCCGAGTTGCGGCCCCCTGTCACAGGGGGGCAACCGAATGTCACCGCCCTGCGACAGGGCCCGGACCGTACCCCGGCCACCCCCTGCGCGCCGGTTCCCGGGGCCGCCTCACCTCATGGGACCGGGCGCTCGACCAGCGCCCCGTCGGGCCCGAGCGTGTAGAAGCGCGGTGGCCCCATGGCCTCGACCGCCCGTCTCATCTCCTCCTGCCTCTTCGCGGCACCGGCGCCGTCCGGGTCCCGCTGGAGGAAGCCGAGCAGTTCGACCCCCGTCGCGTCGACGTCGTCGGCCCGGGGCCTGCCCTCCATGACGAATCCGAAGAGAGCGCGCAGCGCGTCCTCGCCGAAGTCCAGGGGGTGGAAGGGCAACGGGTACGGTTCCTCCTCCTCATCCGGCCAGGGGACGACGTCGGCCGGCCGCTCCCCGGCCCAGTACGGACGCTCGAAGGGCAGCGGCTCACCGATGTCCTCGATGATCCCGTCGTCCGGCGACAGGCTCAGCGAGCGGACGAGGTTCCCGTCCTCCCACACCGCGAAGGCGCACCAGTCGACGGCGCTGTGCATGGCGTGCAGGACAACGCGCCTCCCCGCACCGGCCGCGACGAGGTGCTCCGGGAGCAGGGAGGGGCGGTCGACCATCAACTCCCGGTCGCAGAAGACCTCCACTCCCGGCCAGGAGCCCGCGTGGACCGTGCCCTCCGGGGGGTACACGGCCTCGCCCAGGTCCAGGCCCTCGGTCTCCTCCATCACCCGGCCCGGACAAAGGCGCTCCACCATCGCGGACGTGCGCCGCGAATCCGCGGTCCCCGCCTGCCGCAGCAGGTCCGGCACATCACCGTCCGCGTACACCAGCAGACCCGTCTTGGCTCCCACAGCCCCTCCCGAACGAACGTTCCCCGTTCCCCGCCATCCGTCCGCACACTAGCCTCCGCCACCGACAGCGGGGCGGTCGTCCACGTGCACGGCGCGACAGGCGGCCGTGTTCGCCGTGCCGGTAGCACGGCGAACACGGCGGTGCCGCGTCACACGGCCTCGGGCGCCTCCGCGGGGTGCGCCGGCGGGGCGATGAGGGAGGCCACGGGGTTCGCCACCGTGCGGCAGCGGGTCCAGCGGGCGGCCTCGGCGTCGCCCGGCGACGCGATCTCCGTCGGCTCCGTGGCCGGGGCCGCGCCGAGCAGCCCGCGGTCGCGGCAGTAGTCGTCGTCGTAGACCGTGGACAGGTAACGGTGCGGGCCGTCGGGGAAGACCGCCACGATGCGTGCCCCCGAGGAGTGGGTGCGGGCGGCCCAGCCGGCGACGAGGGCGACGGCACCGACGCTCCAGCCCCCCGACGCGTAGTGGGAGCGGGCCAGGGCGCGGCAGGTGTGGACGGCTTCGGCCGGGGCGACCCAGTGCACCTCCGTGAACTGCTCGTACGCCACGTTGCGGGAGTGGATGCTGCTGCCGATGCCCCGGACGAGCCGGGGCCTGACGGGCTGGCCGAAGGTGATCGAGCCGACGGTGTCCACCCCGATGACGTGCAGGTCCGGGTTGACGGCGCGCAGCGTGCGGCTGACGCCCGCCGAGTGGCCGCCGGTGCCGACGCTGGTGACCAGGACGTCCACCCGGCCCAGTTGCTCGATCAGTTCCCCGGCCAGGGGCGCGTAGGCGTCCGCGTTGTCGGGGTTGTCGTACGGGTCCGCGCACCACGACCCCGGTTCGGCGGCGAGCAGTTCGGCCACGCGCCTGCGGCAGGCCTCCTGCCAGCCCCGGTAGGGGTGGGCGTCGCGGACGATGTCGAGCCGGGCGCCGCGCGAGCGCAGCAGGCGCTTCATGTCCGGCTCCAGGTCCGGGTCGGTCACCAGTGTGACGGGGTGGCCGAAGACCCGTCCGGCGAGCACCAGTCCGAGGCCGAAGGCGCCGCTGGTGGAGGCGACGACGGTCCCGCCGGGGAGGAGGTCGCCGCGCTCACGGGCACGGCCGACCATGTGAACGGCGGAGCGGTCCTCGATGCCGCCGGGGTTGGCGCCCTCGAGTTTCGCCCAGAAGCCGCGTCCGGGGGTGGTGAGGGGGTGGGAGATCCACAGCAGGGGCGTGTTGCCGACCGCGGAGGCGAGGTCGCGGCCGGTGGTGGGCTCGTTCATGGTGTCCGCCTTCTGGTGTCGTGGAGAGTGCCGTGCACGGCTCACCCGCCGCCCGTGTCCGCACGGGCGGGGTGAGGGACCGTCAGCCGGTCCGGGCGGGCGTCTCCTAGATGCGCCAGAGGCAGAGGACGGACGGTGCCGCCGTCGCTATGCGGGCGTCGGGGGCCGGGGCGCTGCCCGGCGTGTTGCGCGAGGCGGGCAGCCGTGCCGGCGCCCTTTCGGCGGCCCCGGTCTGCGCGGGGCCGGTGCCGTGCTCGCGCGGTCCGGTGCGCGACCCGGGCAGTTCCGAGGTGCCGGGTGAGCAGTCCTCGCCCGGGTGGTGCGGAGCGACGGGGTGGGGCCGCTCCTCGGCGTTCGCCGGATGGACGTGCGCGTGGGGTCCGTAGTGGACGTGCGCGGGCGAACCGGCCACGGTGAAGCAGAATGCGGCCAGCAGCGCGACGAGGAACGTCGGGCACGTTCCGCGGTGGCGGCCTCGCACAGGGCGCACATTACGCCATGAAGCAGCCCGGAACGGTCTCAGGCGTGCGGTGGTTCGCCCCTCAGATGGTGATCGGCGAGGTTGAGCACCTCGTCGACGAGCCTGCGCAGGTGGCCGTCGGCGAGTTCGTAGACGACCCGGCGGCCCTCCTTGCGGGAGGAGACCAGGCCCGCGAGGCGGAGTTTGGCCAGGTGCTGGCTGACGGCGGGGCGCGCGGCGCCGGCCCGCTCGGTCAGCGTGGAGACGTCCGCCTCACCTTGGGTCAGCGTGTGCAGCACCGCGAGACGGGTGCGGTCGGCGAGCAGGCTCAGGATCTCGGCCCCGCGGGCGTAGTGCCCGGCGCCCGGCTCTCGCGGATGCGCACCATGCGCAGGTGACAGGTGCATGCGTGCGTTCATGTGCACATAATGAGGGGAAGGCTCAGCCCGTGTCCACCGCGACCCCCCGGAAGGCGGTCCCATGAACGGCCGGCACACGCACAGCCGCGACCACGACCTCGGCAGCGGTCACGGGAACGCGCACGCGCACGGCGAGGGCCACAACCACGGTCACGGTCACGTCGAGGGCCACGCCCACGACCGCCCGGGCACGGCCCGCCTGCGGCACCGGCTGGGACACCTGCTGCGCCCGCACTCCCACGAGTCCGCCGACAAGGTGGACCGGGCCCTGGAGTCCTCCACCGAGGGCATGCGGTGCCTGTGGGTCTCGCTCGCCGTCCTCGGCGTCACCGCGATCGCCCAGGCCGTGGTCGTCGTCCTGTCCGGCTCGGTCGCCCTCCTCGGCGACACCGTGCACAACGCCGCCGACGCCCTCACCGCGCTGCCGCTCGCCGTCGCCTTCATCCTCGGACGGCGGGCCGCGACGCGGCGCTTCACCTACGGCTACGGCCGCGCCGAGGACCTCGCCGGGATCGTCATCGTCCTCACCATCACCGCCTCGGCCGGTTTCGCCGCCTGGACCGCCGTTGACCGGCTGCTGCACCCGCGGGACGTCGCCTACCTGCCCGCCGTCGCCGTCGCGGCGGTGATCGGCTTCCTCGGCAACGAATGGGTGGCCCGCTACCGCATCCGCGTCGGGCGCGGGATCGGCTCGGCCGCGCTCGTCGCCGACGGCCTCCACGCCCGTACCGACGGCTTCACCTCGCTGGCCGTGTTGTTCGGCGCCGCGGGCTCGGCGCTGGGGTGGCGCCCGGCCGACCCGGTCGTCGGCCTCGCCATCACCGCGGCCATCCTGCTGGTGCTCCGGGACGCCGCGCGCGAGGTCTTCCGTCGCGTCATGGACGCCGTCGACCCGGCGCTGGTCGACGAGGCCGAGCGCGCCCTGTGCGCGGTGCCAGGCGTCCGGGAGGTGGCCGAGCTGCGCCTGCGCTGGATCGGGCACCGGCTGCGCGCCGAGGTGGCCGTGGTCGTCGACGGCGACCTCACCGTGCGCCGGGCGCACCAGGTCGCCGTCGCGGCCGAACACGCCCTGCTGCACGCGGTGCCCCGGCTGACCGCCGCCCTGGTGCACGCCGACCCCGCGCCCGTCCCGGGCATGGCCGACCCTCACGCCGAACTGGCCCACCACGCCGCGTGAACCCCGGGGGGACACCCCGTCCCCGCGAGGGTCCGCGGCGCGGCGAGCCGCGCCGCCCGCCACGACCGGCACCGCCCCGCCACCGGACACCACGTCAGCCCCCTGACCGGGCACATCGGGGAGGTCCGGAACTGCCGCCAGTGCGCGCGCATCCGCCGGGACTTGACTGGGCATATCTTCCGATATGCACCGGATTCGACACCTTCGACTCGTTCCACCGCCCCGTGCGCCCGAGCACCCCGGCGGCTGTCACTGGGTGAGGTGGGCACGTGGGCACAGCGGGGATGACCCTGACCGTCCTGGTCCTCGTGCTCGCTGGAGCAGGGCGGCGGCTCCACCGCTACCCCGGCGGCTGGAGATTCGCGCTCTGCGGCCGTCATGACACCGAACGGAACACCCTGGACCGCGCCCGGCGGACCGTCCGCAGCCTGCGGCGCGGGGCGCGGCGCGAACTGGCCGGGGCACGGGCGCGGGTGGCCCGGGCCGACCGCGCCCACCGGCGTCGCGTCGACGACGCCGAGCGGCACCTCGCGCGGCTGCGCCGCCCGGGCAGGGGCACATACGTCGCGACGCTCGGCAAGGTCCGCCTGCACGAGCACATGATGGTCGTTGCCGGACCGGAGACCAAGGTGCTGCCCCTGGACGGTCTCGACGTGCGGTTCGAGCACAGCTCGATCGGCAGCCACCTCTACCTCAGGCGGCCGGACGGGGTGCACCTGGAGTCGTACCCGCCCGGCGAGCAGGACGAGGACGGCGTGCGCCGCTTCAGCGTCCGCATAGAGAACGCGGTGGCCAAGGAGAGGGCGTTCCTCACGGCACTGGCCACGAAGGTCAGGAAGGCCGAGGACGACCTGAAGGCGGCGCGCGCGGACACGGGCCCCGTCCGGGACGCCCGCAGGCACCTGGACCTGGTGGCCGACCGCCGGCGCCGCGACCCGGCACTCGCCGAGGCGCTCGCGGACCTCGAAGCCGCCCGGAACCGCTGGCAGGCCCTCACCGGCCGGCGCCCCCCGTGTTAGACGGCGCCGGCCGCCGCCCTCACCGGGGCGGGGGGTTCGGCCGGTCCGTCCGGGCGGACGACGTGAAGGCGTCCCAGTCGGCGCGGCCGCCGGCCCCCATGACGCCGGTGGCGGAGCCGAGTTCGGTGCCGGAATGCGCGTGCAGCTCGCGCCGGGCCATCCAGGAGACCACCGGGGGGAACAGCGGTCGCAGCGGCTGGCACCAGCGCAGCCACGACGGGGCGTAGACGTGGTGGGCGCGGCGGGCGATGCCGGTGGCGAGCCGGTCGGCCACCTGGGCGGGCGCGTGGACGCGGCGGGCGAACGACGGCTGGTTGCGCCGCAGGGCGTGCAGCACGGGGTGGTCGTCCAGGCCGGTGATCATGTCGGTGCCGGTCCAGTGGAGGTAGGCGATGCCGACGGTCACGCCGTCGGGCTCGACCTCGCCGCGCAGGGCCTGGGCGAAGGACTCGGCGCCGGCCTTGGAGGCGCAGTACGCGCTCATCAGCGGGGCGGAGGAGAAGGCGGCGGTCGACGCGATCTGCAGGAAGTAGCCGCGGGTCCGCGTCAGCTGCGGGAGGAAGGCCCTGGCCGTGTTCGCGGCCCCCACCAGGTTGACCTCGACGACGCGCTGCCAGAGGTCGGCGTCGGTCCGGGCGAAGGGCCCGCCGGCGGCGATCCCCGCGTTGGCCACCACCACGCTGGCGGGCCCGAGTTCGGCGTCCACCCGGCGGGCGGCGGCGTCGAGCGCGGCACGGTCGGTGACGTCCGCCTCGACGAAGATGTTCGGGTGGGTCAGCGAGGCCGCCGCCTGACGCAGGGTCGCCTCCTCGCGGCCCAGCAGCGCCACCCGCATACCGAGGTCCGACAGGTGCCGGGCGAGTGCCTCGCCCACTCCGCGGGCCGCGCCGGTGACGACGGCCACGCGCCCCTCCAGCGGGGCCGTGACCCCGCGGCCGCGTGCGCTGGTACCGGTCATCGTCACTGGCACACCGTTCGTTCGGGTACGGGAGCGTGGGCACCACCGAGTGAAGCCGAGATCCGGCCGCCGGGCCGCGTGCCGCGTCGGCGGCCGCCGGGCCGCCACTCGAACGGGGGCCCGGCACCGGGGGGTCAGTCGCGCGCGGCCGGGGACCGGTCGCGGGTGGCGTCCGCGCCCCAGCTCGCCAGCAGGCGCAGCGCCTCCTCCGAGGCCGAACCGGGCTCGGCGTGGTAGGTCGACAGCGACTGCTCCGGGTCGCCGGGGAGCGCGAGGGTCTCGTAGCGCAGGGTGAGCGCGCCCACCAGTGGGTGCTGCAACCGCACGGTGCCGTGCGACTTCCGCTTGACGTCGTGGGCCGCCCACAGCGTCCGGAACTCCTCGCTCTTCAGGGAGAGCTCACCGATCAGCGCCGCGAGCAGCGGGTCGTCGACGTGCCGGCCGGCGTCCATCCTCAACTGGCCCACCACGTCGGTGGCCTTGGACTCCCAGTCGGCGAAGAGCCGCCGTGCGGCGGGGTCGAGGAAGGTGATCCGGGCCCAGTTGCGTTCCTCCGGCGTGCGCTCGGCCCAGTCGCCGAACAGCGCGGACGCCGTGCGGTTCCAGGCGAGCACGTCGCTGCGGCGGCCCCACACGTACGCGGGCACGCCCTCCAGCGCCGACAGCAGTTCGCACACCGCGGGCCGCACCCGACGGCTCCGGTCGGCCGCGGGCCGGCGCCTGCGCGGCCTGGACCCGGCCAGGTGCAGCAGGTGGGCGTGCTCCGCCTCCGAGAGCCGCAGCGCCCGGGATATCGCGTCCAGCACCTCCACGGACACGTTGGGGCCGTTGCCCTGCTCCAGGCGCGTGTAGTACGCCACGGACACCCCGGCGAGCTGCGCCAGCTCCTCGCGCCTGAGGCCCGGCACCCGGCGCCGGCCGTACTCGGGGAGCCCCACGTCCGCGGGCTTCAGCCGGGCCCTGCGGGTGCGCAGGAACTCGTTGAGCTCCGAGCGCGCGTCGAGGCCACGTTCGGTGCCGGGGAGCCGACCGGGTCCCGCCCCGGGGCCAGGACCGGGATCCGGCACGGCTGCCGGGCCGGTGCGGCGGTCGGGGTGGCTGGCCATGCGCCCCAGTATCGCGCCGGATCCCTGGCGGAGCCTGTCCCTGCCGGTGGTAGGCACGGCGGACGTCGGCTCGGCGGGGGCCTGGGTAACGCCGTACGGCCGGAGCAGCCTGGACGAGCCCCCGGAGGACGACCGCCCGGGGCCACGCCGCCCGTGCCGCTCCGGGTCGCGTGCCGCCGACCCGTCCGCCCTTCGCCGCCGGGTCACCCACACCTCATGGACCAGGAAGAATGACGGAAACGACCACCACAGCTCCGTCCACCCCAGCACACGGGCGGAACCGCCTCCCCGGGAAGGCGCTCTTCGGCCTCTTCCTCAGCGGGTTCGTCGGCATCCTCACCGAGTGCCTGCCCGCCGGCCTGCTGCCGGAGATCAGCGCCACGCTCCGCACGAGCGTGTCGCTCACCGGCCAGACCGTGACGATCTACGCCCTCGCCACCGCGATCGGCGCGATCCCGCTGACCAGGGCCACGGCCAAGTGGCCCCGCAAGAACGTGCTGCAGCTGGCGCTCGGCACCGTCGCCGTCACCAACGCGCTCACCGCGCTGTCCGGCGACTACGCGCTGACCCTCGTGATCCGCTTCGTCGCCGGCCTGGGCACCGGGCTCATCTGGCCGATCCTCGGCGGCTACGCCGCCCGGCTCGCCCCCGAGGGACGCCAGGGCCGGGCCATCGCCATCGCCCTGGCCGGGACCCCGGTCTCCCTCGCCCTCGGTGTCCCGCTGGGCACCTGGCTGGGCGCGCTGGGCGGTTGGGAGCTCGCCTTCCACGCCTCCGCCGTACTGACCGCGCTGACCATGGTGTGGATCCTGGCGACACTGCCGAACCTGCCCGGCCGGACGGAGGGCGAGCACTTCACCGTGCCCCGGGTCCTGCGCCTGCCGGGGCTGCGCACCATCCTCTTCGCGCTCGCCACGTACATGGTCGCCCACAACATCCTCTACACCTACGTCACCGACCTGCTCGGGTACCTGGGCATGGGCGGGCAGACGGGCTGGGTGCTGTTCGCCTTCGGCGCCACCTCCATCCTGAGCGTCCTCGTCGTCGGCACCCACATCGACCGCCACCTGCGGAAGCTCGTCGTGGGCAGCACCGCGCTGTTCGCGGTCAGCGTCCTCGTGCTCGCCGTGGCCTCGGGGGTGCCCGCGCTGGTCTACGTCGCGGTCGCGGCCTGGGGCTTCGCCTTCGGCAGTTCCCCCAGCCTGTTCATCGGCGCCGCGATCAACGCGACGGGGGCGGCCGCCGACGTCGCGCAGTCCGTCACCATCACGGTCTTCTCCTCGTCCATCGCCCTGGGCGGCCTCATCGGCGGCCTCCTGGTCGCGGACCTGGGGACGGCGTCGATCACCTGGGCGGCACTGGTCCTCCTGGTCGCCGCCGCGGCGGCCGTGACCGGCGGCAGGAAGCACGCGTTCCCCGCGGGCGCGTGACGGCGGCCGGGCCCGTCACCTGGTGACGGGCCCGGCGCCCCCCGCGCGGCGTGCCGTCGGCCGTTCGCCGGGGCCGGGGCGGCCGGCCGGGGGAACCCGGTGGCGTCGGCCACGCCGGGGTCCGGCGGCGCGGGCCGCGGCCGGCACCGCCGCGAGCGGCCGGCCGGTCTCCGCGACCGATGGCGTTCGTGCAGCTCAGAGGCGTGTTATTGGTGTTGACAACGGTCACCGGTACAGCCTTTGCAGATCCGCGCCCCGGTGTGTTTCCCTTCCGTTCCGGCACCCGGAAAAAGGGGGAGGACGTCTCTCATGAGCGCTCACGGCCACGATCACGGTCACCGGCACGGCACCGGCGGCCACGAGGGCCACTCGCACGGGGTGTCCGCCGACGCCGACCGCCGCTGGCTCGGCATCGCGCTCGCCCTCATCGCCGGGTTCATGACCGTCGAGGTCGTCATCGGCCTGATCGCCCAGTCCCTCGCGCTGCTCTCCGACGCCGCGCACATGCTCACCGACGCCGCGTCCATCGTGCTCGCCCTGATCGCCATGCGCCTGGCCGCCCGCCCGGCCCGGGGCGGCTTCACCTACGGCCTGAAGCGCGCCGAGATCCTCTCCGCCCAGGCCAACGGCATCACCCTCCTCCTGCTGGCCGCGTGGCTGGCCTACGAGGCGGTACGGCGGCTCGTCTCGCCCCCGGACGTGGAGGGCGGCCTGGTCCTGGTCACCGCCCTGGCCGGCATCGTCGTCAACGTCGCCGCGGCCTGGTGCCTGTCCAGGGCCAACCGCACGTCCCTCAACGTCGAGGGGGCCTTCCAGCACGTCCTGAACGACCTGTACGCCTTCATCGGCACCGCCGTCGCCGGTCTCGTCGTCCTGCTCACCGGGTTCGCCCGGATCGACGCCATCGCGACGCTCGTCGTGGTCGGCCTCATGGTCAAGGCGGGGTACGGACTGGTCAGGGAGTCGGGCCGCATCTTCCTGGAGGCCGCGCCCCCCGGCCTCGACCCCGACGAGGTCGGCGACAAGCTGGCCGCGCACGACGCCGTCACCGAGGTCCACGACCTGCACATCTGGACGATCACCTCCGGACAGCCCGCGCTGTCCGCGCACGTCCTCGTCCGGCGGGGCGGGGACTGCCACGCCGTCCGGGACGACCTCGAGGGCCTGCTCGCGGCCGACTACGGCCTCACCCACACCACCCTGCAGCTGGACCACGCGGCCGCTGAGCTCCTCACCGTGGGCGAGGGCCGTGGCGGCGGCGCGAGGTCGCACTGCGGCGACCCCCACGGCCCGGTCCACCACGAGGGCCCCCACGCGCATTGACGGGCGGTCCGGCGGGCGGTGACGCCCGCGACCCGGGCATGCCCGGAACGCCGACCGGACGGTGACCACGGCATCGCGGTGAGCAGCGGACGGGGCAGCGGGGCCGCAGGGGCCGGGGGGGCCTCCGCGCCTCGAATGGTGGGCCAACCCGTCCACGTGCCTGAGCTCGTTCGACGTGCACGTCGAGGCCGGGGTCACCGGTCCGGCCTGGATCCGCCGCGCGACGTTCGCGGACCCGCACACCTGGGATCACCACGACGGGTTGGGCTTCCTGATGGCCCTCGCCCCCGCTTCTCGCTGCGCTTCGGGCGCCTGCGCCTCTGACGCACGACGCGATCCGAGCCGGTCCGCGGAGTGATCCGCCGCCGCGGAAATCGCCCCGCCGGGAACACGGCCACTTCGGACGAAGTTGCACAAACCAATACACAAGCCCGGCCACACCGAGAAGATGCTCATGGCAGCGGAACACCACCTCCTGACACCGGACGCGGACATCGCCTTCTGGGACGAGGGGGACGGCGAGGCCGTGCTCCTCGTCCACGCGTCCTTCGGCGCCGACTGGTTCGCACCGCTCGCCGGGCTGCTGCCCGGCTTCCGCGTCGTACGCACCCACCGCGCCGGGTACGGCAGGAGCCGGGACCTCAGCGGCCGGCTGAGCGTCGACGACCACGCCCGGCACCTCGCGGAGGTGCTCGGCGCGCGGGCGACCGGGCCGGTCCACGTGGTCGGCCACTCCACCGGGGGCACCCTCGCCCTGCAACTGGCCGCCGCGTGCCCGGGCCTCGTCCGGTCGATGGTGCTGCTGGAACCGGCCCTCCCGTACGCCCCGGGCGAAGCGGAGAGCGAGGCCATGCGCCGGGCCGTCGCCGCCGCCGAGGACGGCGACCTGGCGCGCGCCTACGGCCACTTCCCGGGGAGCGTGTGCGCGCCGGGCTACCTGGACGTCATGACGCGCACGCTCGGCACGGACGGCTTCCGGAGGTCGGTCCTCAGCGGCAGGTACTACTTCGACCACGAGCGGGCGGCGTTCGCCGCGTGGGACGCCGACGCCGCGGGCCTCGGCTCACTGCGCCAGCCCGCGCTGCTGGTGGCGGGCGGCGAGGGGGAGCGCCTCGGCACCCCGTACCGGGCGCGCAACCGCGCACTGGCGGCGCGCCTGGCCCGCGCCGAGCAGGTGACGCTGCCTGGCGTCAGCCACGCGATGCCCCTGGAGGACCCCGCCCTCGTCGCGTGGACCGTGCTCGACTTCGTACGACGCCACCCCGTCGACGCCGTCTGACGCCCCGGGGCCGCGTCCGCCGTCAGGGTGACGCTCCGCCCGCGCGACGCGTCGCGGTGGCCGCACCGCGAGGGCGGGCGCTTGCATCAGCACATGGCGACCGTACCCATCCCCCTGCGCACCCGGTTCACCGACCTCGTCGGCTGCGACGTGCCGATCCAGCTGGCCGGGATGGGCTGGGTGAGCGGGCTCGACCTCGCCGACGCGGTGTCCGCCGCGGGGGCCCTCGGGATGGTCGGCTACCCGATGGCGCCGGCGTCCGTGCTCTCCGAACTGCTCGACGCGGTGCGGCGGCGCACCTCCCGCCCGGTGGGGGTCAACTTCATCCTTCCGCTGCTGGAGGACGAGGCGTGCGTCGACGTCGCCGCGGAGCGGATGCCGGTCGTCGAGTTCTTCTACGCGGATCCCGTCCCGCGCCTGGTCACCCGGGCCAAGCGCGGCGGGGCGCTGGCCGCGTGGCAGGTGGGTTCGGTCGAGGAGGCGCGGGCGGCGGCCGACGCGGGGTGCGACTTCGTCGTCGTCCAGGGCAGGGAGGCGGGCGGTCACGTGCGCGGCGTACGGCCGCTGCTGCCGCTCCTCGACGACGTGCTCGACAGCGTGGACGTCCCCGTCGTCGCCGCGGGCGGGATCGCCACCGCCCGGTCGCTCGCCGCGGTGCTGGCCGCCGGGGCGCACGCGGCCCGCGTCGGGACGCGGTTCGTGGCGACGCACGAGTCCGACGCGCACCCGGCGTACAAGGAGGCCCTGATCAGGGCCGGCGCCGGCGACACCGAGCTGACGACGCAGTTCTCGACCGGATGGCCGGACGCACCGCACCGCGTCCTGACCGGCTGCGTCGAACGCGCCCGCGCCCTGGACACCGACGTCGCCGGCGAGGCGGTACTGGGCGGCGTGTCCGTGTCCATCCCCGCGTCCAGCCCGGTCTGCCCTCTGCGGACGACGACCGGCCGGCTGGACGCGATGGCCCTCTACGCGGGAGAGGCGGTCGGCGCGGTGTCCCGGCTGGAGTCGGCCCTGGACGTCGTCCGCGAACTCGCCGACGGGGCCGCCCGGTTGCTGTGCAAGGCCTCCGGCGGGATCGGCAAGGAGCCCGCCTGAGACGTCCACGACGACGTGGGCGGGCGCCGGGGTTTTCCACAGGCCGGTTGCCGCTCACGGCCGCGCTGTGGTCCTCGGGGCCGGTTCACTGTCAGACCCGTGCACCAGGATGCAGCGCATGACGACAGTGATCGCTGCCCCGTTGATGTCCCGTGAGGACTACCGCTCCGCCGTGGACACGGCCCTGCAGGCGTGCGCCGCCTACTACGGCGACGGGACGAGCCCGCTCGACGACGCCGCCTACGACCTGCTGGCCTCGCGCATCCGCGACTACGAGGCCGAGCACCCCGGGGACGTCCGCGAGGACTCCCCCACGGGCAAGGTGGGCGGCGGGGCCGCTCCGACGGGGGACGTGGCGCACACCGTTCCCATGCTGTCCCTCGACAACGTCTTCAGCGCCGAGGAACTGGTCAAGTGGGACGCGTCGGTCGCCCGGCGGCTCGGGGCACCCGTGCAGGGCGGCTACGTCACCGAACCCAAGCTGGACGGGGCCGCCATCGCCGCCCGGTACGTGGACGGGCGCCTGACGCGGCTCGTCACGCGCGGCGACGGCAACTCCGGCGAGGACGTCTCCCACGCGATCGGGTCGATCGTGGGCCTGCCCGCGGTGCTGAACACCTCCGCCACCTTCGAGGTGCGCGGCGAAGTCCTGCTCACCCGGGAGCAGTTCGCGGCGGCCAACGCCACACGGACCGCCCACGGGGCGAAGGTCTTCTCCAACCCGCGCAACGGCACGGCCGGCACGCTGCGCGCCAAGGACCGCCCCTACGTGATCGAGACGACCTTCTACGCCTACGGGGTGGTCGGCCTGCCCGGCGACACCCACACGCAGATGATGGACGCCGTCGCCGCCGCGGGGGTGCAGACCACGGCCGCCACACCTGTGGGACCGCGGGTCTGCGCCACCGTGGAGGACGTCCAGCGCCGCGTCGACGAGATCGCGGCACTGCGCGCGGAGCTGCCGTTCGGCATCGACGGCGTCGTCATCAAGGCGGACGCCGTCGCCGAGCAGGAGAAGGCCGGGTTCGCCACCCGGCACCCGCACTGGGCGACGGCGTACAAACTCGCCGCCGCCGAACGGCAGTCGAAGCTGCTCGCGGTGGAGTGGAACGTCGGACGCACCGGCGTCATCGCGCCCCGGGCCGTGCTGGAGCCGGTCGAGGTCGACGGCAGCATCGTGCGGTACGCGACGCTGCACAACCCGAAGTTCATCCGCGACAGCGGCCTGATGATCGGTGACACCGTCATGGTGTGGAAGGCCGGCGACATCATCCCCCGCATCGAGGCACCCGTGGTGGAGCTGCGCACGGGTGACGAGACGCCCGTGGTCTTCCCCGAGTCGTGCCCGACATGCGGCGGCGAGATCGACACCTCGGGCGAACGCTGGGAGTGCGCCGGCGGCGCCGGCGGCGGATGCGGCCTGCTCGCCGCACTGCGGTACGCCGTGGGCCGCGACCAGCTCGACATCGACGGCCTCGGTGTCACCTACCTCGAGGCCCTGGTCGACAGCGGCGCCGTCGCCGACGTGGCCGACCTGTTCGGCCTCACGCGGGAGCGGCTGGTCGAGGCCACCCGCAGCGAGAAGCGCGCCGACACCGTGGTGGCCCAGATCGAGGCGGCCAAGGCCAAGCCCCTCAACCGGGTGTTCTGCGCGCTGGGCATCGTCCGCACCGGCCGTACGCTCTCCCGTGAGATCGCCCGCCACTTCGGCACGATGGACGCGATACGCGCGGCCGACGCCGACGCCCTGGCCGCGGTGCACAAGCTTCCGGCGGCGAACGCCCCCAAGATCGCGGCGCACATCGCGGCCATGGGTGCCGTCATCGACAAGCTCGTCGCCTCGGGCGTCACCATGACCGAGCCCGCGGCGGCCTCCACCGGCACGCCCGGCGGGGCGAGGCCGCTCGACGGTCAGGTCGTCGTCATCACCGGCGGCATGAACGGGCTCCTCGCCGGCCGGAACCGCAACGAGTTGAACGAGCTGGTCGGCAACGCCGGCGGCACTTCGTCCGGCAGCGTGTCGAAGAAGACCACCCTCCTCGTCGCGGGCGAGGGAGCGGGTTCCAAGCTCGCCAAGGCGCAGGAACTGGGCACGAAGGTGCTCACCGAGCAGGAGTTCGCGGACCTCGTCGCCGACCACCTCGTCTGAGGGAAGCGGCGAGCGGCCCGCGATCCGCTTCAGCCGGGTCAGCCGAGTTCAGCCGAGGCGGGTGAGCTTCGAGCCGAGCGACGGCGAGGACAGACGGCCGCCGAGGGCGACCGGCACCTTCACGGCGCTGTCGTCGTCGCCGACGGTGAGGGTGCCGATCGGGGCGCCGGCCGGTGCCGCGTGCGGGATGCCGTTCCTGGGGGCGTCCAGGGAGAGGCCCACCCTGAGGCCGCTCCAGCCGATCGCGCGGACGTCCTCGGTCGCCACGACCTCGGTCCGTCCGCCGAGACCGTCGTCGACGTAGCCGACGGCCTCGCCCTTCCCGACGACCACCCGCGAGTCGAGCGCCCGGAGCGCGGCCTGGAGCAGCGTGTCGCTGCGGCCCAGCACCGTGTCGAGGATGTCGGCCTTGTGCTGCCCGAGCACCGCGCCGACGACGAGCTGTTCGGTGCCGTCGAGGTCGCGGACCGCCGCGAACAGGAGGTTGCCGCCCGCCTTGGTGCTGCTGCCGGTCTTGATGCCGACGACGTCGCCGGAGCCGAGCAGCCGGTTGACGTTCCGCTGGACGTCTCCGTTGAGGTCCGTGTAGCGGGTCTTGGCGGCGAGTTCGGCGAAGACCGGGTCCTTCATCGCCGCGTGCCCCAGCCTGACCTGGTCGCTCGCGGTGCTGACGGTGGTCGCCTCCAGGCCGCTGGGGTCGGTGTACGTCGTGTCGTCCATGCCGAGTTCCCTGGCGGTGGCGTTCATCTTCCTCACGAACGCCGCCTCCGAACCCGCGTCCCAACGGGCCAGCAGACGGGCGATGTTGTTGGCCGACGGCAGCATGACGGCCTCCAGCGCCTCGTACTCGCTGAGCTTCTGGCCCGCCCTCACCTTGACGACGGACTCCCCCTCCGTCTGCCCGCTGCCGAACTGGTCCTCGGCCTTGCGGTCGACCGGGACGGTCTTGCCCGTCTCGCCCTGCTCGATCGGGTGGTCGCGCAGGATGACGTAGGCGGTCATCACCTTGGCGACGCTCGCGATCGGCACCGGCCGCTGTTCGCCGAACGCGCCGATCCGGCCCAGGCCCTCGGCCTCCAGCACCGCCTGGCCCTCGGCGGGCCACGGCAGTGACGGCCGGTCGCCGCCGAAGGTGTACGAGGGCGCCGCGGTCAGCCTCAGCGTGGGCGCCGGGAGCGGCCGCAGCGCCTGGACCACGCAGAAGATCAGCACCAGCAGCAGGACCACCGGGAGCCAGGTCCTCAGCGGGTGCACGGGGGTGCGCTCCGCCGGTTCCGGGGGCAGCGGCGGAGGTGGCGGAGGCGGGTTCGTCAGCTCGTCCAGCAGCGTCCGGCGCCCGCCCGCGGGCGCGGAGGGCTCCGTCGCGCCGCTCGGTTCGTTCGCGCCGCTCGATTCGTTCGCGCCGCTCGGTTCGGTCGCGCCGCTCGGTTCGGTCGTCTCCCCCGACGACTCCCGCTGATCCGCCCCGCCGGGGGTCTCGCCCGTCACGCCGGCCTCCTCGACGACCTTTCGCTGCCGAACACCAGTTTCCGGACCGTGGCGGCCGCGGCATCGTGAGCGCCGCCAAAGGAGTGCCTCCGCCACCCGCACGGCTCCTCGCCGGTCCTCCGGTGGCCCTCCGGTGGTGGGGGCACCAGGGGCGATATACGTTCGAGGAGGGAGGACGACCACGGGCCGCCGTGGCGCGCCGTGACCGCGCGCCGGAGCCCCGCCGCCGCACGCCGGGAGGGTGTCCCCATGAAGGTCCAAGGGTCCGTCGCCTTCGTCACCGGAGCCAACCGCGGGCTCGGTGAGCAGTTCGTGAAGGCACTCTTCGAGGCCGGGGCGGCCAAGGTCTACGCGGGAGCCCGCGACCCCGCGAAGGTCTCCGTCCCCGATGCCGTCCCCATTGCGGTGGACATCACCGACCACGCGTCGGTGCGCGCCGCGGCAGAGCAGGCCAGGGACGTGACGTTCCTGGTCAACAACGCGGGATCCACGACCCGGGCGAACGTCCTCACCGCCGACCTGGATGCGTTCCGCTCGGAGTTCGAGACGCACGTCATCGGCACCCTCGCGATGAGCAGGGCCTTCGCCCCCGTGCTCGGCCGCAACGGGGGCGGCGCGATCGTCAACGTGCTCTCGATCCTGTCCTGGGTGTCCGTCCCGCGCACCGCCGGGTACGCCGCCGCCAAGTCCGGCGAGTGGTCGATCACCAATGCCCTGCGGCTGGCGCTGGCCGAGCAGGGGACGCAGGTCACGGCGCTCCACGTCAGCTACCTGGCGACGGAGATGGCCGCGGCCGTGACCGGCCCGAAGGAGGATCCCGCGACCGTGGCGCGTGCCACCCTCGACGGCGTGGAGGCCGGGGCGGACGAGGTGGTCGCCGACGACATCACCCGGCGGGTCCTGGCGGCGCTGTCCGGTGGCACGGGCGCGCTGTACCCACAACTGCACGGCGGCGAGGCACTGTTCTGACCCCCGGCCCCCTGACCCCTGAGCCCTGGCCCTCGGCCCCCCTCTCCCCCGGCCTCCACGACGGGACCGGCGATCGGAGGTACCCATGACGGGCGGCACCGCGCACCAGGAGCCCGCCGACCTCGGCGGCCAGACCGTCGTGGTGATCGGGGCCAGCTCGGGCATCGGCCTGGAGACCGCGCGCCGGGTACGGGACGGCGGCGGGGAGGTCGTCCTGACCGGGCGCGACCCCGAGCGGCTGCGGAAGGCCGCGGACGAGCTCCGGCCGCTGAGCACGGCGGCCTTCGACGCCACCGACACCGACCGCCTCGGGGAGTTCTTCCGGGGCCTGCCCGGCACCGTCGACCACGTGCTGCTCACGGCCGGCAGCCCGTTCTACATGCCGCTGGCGGAGATGGACCTCGCCGCGGCCCGCCGTCACTTCGGCTACCGCCTCGCCATGACCCTGGGGGTGGCGCTGCACAGTGCCGGCAAGGTCCGCCCCGGCGGGACCCTGCTGTTCATCGGCGGCACGGGCGGCCGGCGCCCCGGCGTCGGCATGGCCGTGGCGTCCGCCCTCACCGCGGCACTGCCCGCCCTCACCGCGAACCTGGCGCTGGAACTGGCGCCGATCCGCGTCAACCTCATCGCCGCAGGCTTCGTCGACACCGCCCTGTCGGCGTCACTGCTGGGCGACCGGCTCGAGGCCCGGCGCGAGGAACTGCGCGCCACGCTGCCCATCCGGCGGGTCGTCGGCCCGGCGGACGTCGCCGCGCTCGCCACCCACATCATGTGCAACGGAGCGCTCACCGGCGGGACGTACGACATCGACGGCGGCCAGGACCTCATCGCGCACTGACCCCGGAGACCCGGAGTGTGGCTGTCATGATCACTTGGTTCATCACCGGCGCGGCCCGCGGGTTCGGACTGGAGCTCGCCCGACAGGCACTGGAGCGCGGCGACCGCGTCGTGGCGACGGCCCGCGACCCCCGGGACGTGGAGAAGGCGCTCTCCGCGTACGGCGAGCGGGTGCTCGCGGTCGCCCTGGACGTCACCGACGAGGCACAGGCCCGCGCGGCGGCCGACGCGGCCGTGTACGCCTTCGGCAGGATCGACGTCCTGGTCAACAACGCGGGCCGCGGGGTGCTGGGAGCGGTCGAGGAGGTCTCCGACGCGGCGTTCCGGGCGGTCTACGAGACGAACGTCTTCGGCCTCGCCAACGTCACCCGTGCCGTCCTGCCGGTCATGCGCCGGCAGCGGTCGGGCCGCATCCTCAACCTGAGCTCCATCGGGGGTTTCCGCGGCGCGCCCGGCTTCGGCGTCTACTGCTCGACCAAGTTCGCGGTCGAGGGGCTCTCCGAGGCCCTGCACGACGAGCTGTCCCCGCTGGGCATCCACGTCGTGATCGTCGAACCGGGCTACTTCCGCACCGACTTCCTCGACGCGTCCAGCCTGCACACCGAGGGCCGGGTGATCCCGGACTACGCCGCCACCGCCGGTGCGGTGCGCGACGCCGTCCCCGGCCTCAACCACGGCCAGCCCGGTGACCCCGTCAAGGGCGCCCGGGCCATGATCGAGCTCGCCGACGCCGACCACCCGCCGATGCGCGCGCAGCTCGGCAGCGACTGCGCCGCCGCGATGGACGGCAAGATCGCCGAGCTCCGCAAGGAGACCGCCGCCTGGCGGCCCCTCGCGCTCTCCACCGACCACGACGCCACCGGCTCCGCGGCCTGACGGAACGGCTGTCCGCCCGCGGCACACGCCGCTGTACGCTGCGCCGATGGCGAGCGACGGACCCGGTGGGCGGCAGGAGACCGAGCGGACCGGCCAGGCATTCGGGCCGCCGATCCGGCGCATGTTCCGGGACGTGATCGCCGACCGTCTGCCCGACCGGGACCGGCCGCCCCAGGCCCACATGCTGTTCACGCCCTCTGCGGGTCCGTACTGGGCGGACGACTCCGATTTCCTCGCCGACTTCTACAGCGAGATCCTCCACCAGGACACATGCCAGGCCTCCACGGCCGAAGGCCTCGTGCTGCTCGCGGTGCTGGCCGGCGACGACCGGGTGCCCGCGCGGGAGCGCTTCGGTTTGGTGGACGTCCTCTTCAGCGCCGCCACGGTCGCGGAACGCCAACAGGCCTCCTGCTGGCCCGACACCCCGCCCCACGCGGACCCGGAGAGTGAAGCCCGGGCCCGCGCCGTGGTCGAGTTCCGCACACCGGAGCTCCTGGCGCGGTGGCAGGCCGAGTGCCCGGCCGTGCGGCTCGCCCTCGCCGCTCTGGCCGTCGTCTTCCCCACCGCACGCACGCTGCCGGCCCTCACCGCCCGCCTGCGCCCCTTCCTCGCACGGCACCCGCCCGGCACCGACGTCGGGGACTACGTGCGGTTCGTGCTGGTGCTGGCCGCCCGGAACGCGGACGAGACCCTGGTCGCCGTCGAGGGATACACCGACATCCACTGGTACGGCACGTTCCGCCAGGCACCCACGCGGGCACGAGCCTTCCACCTGCTCGGACAGATGCTGTCCCGGGTGGCCGTCGACCTGAGGTCGTTCCCCGGGCCGTAGCGTCGACGGCCGGCGGGTCCTCCCTCACGCGTGGGGCCCTACTTCTGCAGGAAGGACCGCAGCAGGGCCGTCACTTCCTGCGGCTTCTCCTCGGTCACCCAGTGCCCCGAACCCTGGACGACCCGGCTTTCGACGTCCTCGGCGTACTGGCGCCACTGCTCGGCGATGCTGCCGCCGAACGACTCCTGGCCGCCGATGGCCAGGACGGGCATCTTCAGCTTGCCCCGGTCCGCGAACTGCCCGTTCCGGGCCACGTCCGCGCGCAGTTGGCGCCAGATGTCCATCCAGGCCTTCGTACGGCCGGGCTCCTTCAGGTAGTGGGCGTAGAAGTCGTAGTCGTCCGCGCTGAAGGAGGACGTGACCACCAGGTGCTGCGCGATGAAGTCCTGGATGAAGGGGCGCTCGTGCCCGGCGATGAGCTGCTCGGCCAGAGGCGTCTGGAAGAAGCCGAAGTGCCATACGGACGGGGTCTTCGGGCTGGCGGGCAGAGCCGGCAGGGTGTAGATGCTCGTGTCCGGGATGTGGCCCTCCAGCACGGCCATGCGGCGCACCTCGGACGGCCACTGGGCCGCGTAGGCGTAGGCGACGTACAGGCCGACGTCGTGGCCGACGACCTGGACGCCCTCGTTCAGTTTCAGCTGCTTCAGCAACTCGTGGACGTCGTCGGCCATCTGGGCGGTCTGGTGGCCGCCGCTGGTGATCTCGGAGTCACCGATGCCCCGCAGGTCGACGGCGATCACGGTGTGGTCCTCGGCCAGCGGGCCCATCTGCGACCGCCACTCGGCCCAGGTCTGGGGGAAGCCGTGGATGAGCACCACGGGTGAACCCTTGCCCCCCTTCACGTAGTGCATCCTGAAGCCGTTGACCTCCGCGTACGCGGACGCGAAACCGGGGGGCGGTTCCGCCTGCGGCCACCGCTCGGTGGTGCCGGGACCACCGTTCGACGCCGCGTAGCCCACGATGACGGAGACCGTCAGGACGGCCGCCAGGGCCGAGACGAGCGCCATCAGTTCCTTGGCCTTGACCGTGCGAGTGCGCATGGTTCACCTGTCCGGGGCAGATCCGTGGTCATGCCTCTCCGGCACGCGCGAGTGCGGGCGAAGCCCCAAGGCGCGTGCGGTACGGCGGATACCGGCTGATCGACCGCCCCTGAGCACACCGTTCCGATCGACATCAGCGCTCGTCGAAGCTATGCGCACATCGGGCACCCCGCAACCTCGCCCTCGGCCGGCCGCCGCTCGGCGCGCGCACGCGACCGGCTCCGCCGAACGGGGGTCACACCCCGGGGTCGTCGGCGGCCGGTTGCCGTACCCCCGCCCGGACCGCCTCCAGTTGCGCGGCGAAGGCCAGGCCGAGGAAGAGCGCGACCGAAGTGAGGTAGGACCACAGCAGCAGCGCGACGAAGGCGCTGAGCGGCCCGTACATGCTGGTGAAGGATCCGCTGGCACCGACGTAGAGGCTGAGCGCCCAGGTGGACAGGCTCCACAGCACCAGGTACGTCGTCGCGCCGAAGGCGAGCCAGGTGTAGCCGGGTTGGTCCCGGCGGGGTGAGCGGCGGAAGATCGCGCTGGTGGCGAGGACCGCGAGGAGTATCCCGAGCGGCCGGCGCAGGACGTCCCAGGCGTGCGTGGTGGCGGTGTCGAGGTGGTAGACCTGCGCGAGGGCCCGGGTCAGGTGGGCGCCCAGGACGGTGAGGACGAAGCTGAGGCCGAGCGGCACGCCCGCCAGCACGGCCATCACCAGGCCGCGGCTGTACTTCTGCAGGAAGGGGCGGTCCCGCTCCACGCCGTAGATGCGGTTGGCGCCGCGCTCGACCTGGCACAGCCCGGTGGTGACGTTGACGACGGAGAACAGCAGCCCGAGCCACAGGGCCGCCTGCCCGCCGCCGTCGCCCTGCCGGTGGCTCTGCCGCAGGGCGTCGTCGATCACCTCCTGGCTGGGTCCGCTCGCGATCCGGCGCACGGTCAGTTCGGCGACGCGGCCGATGTCCTCGGTGTGCAGGACGCTCGACAGGCCGATCACGGCGATGGCGAAGGGGACGATCGAAAGGACCGTCTGCAGGGCCAGCGCGCGGGAGTGGCTGAAGCCGTCGGCGTAGCGGAAGCGCACGAAGGAGTCGCGCAGCAGGCTCCAGCCGCCGTGACGGCGCAGCGCGGCCCAGGCCTCGTCGCCGGACAGTTCGTCGCCCTGGACGTCGCGTCGCTGCGGGACGCGGGTGGCGGTGCCCATCGTTCTCCTGCCTGGTACGGCCGCGGGGGAGCGGCGGGAACTCAGCCGCCGGAAGCGACGGCGCGGTCGTCCTCGTGCCGGGCGGCACGGGCGGCGGGCGCGCGGGTGGGGGTGGGGGCGGGCAGGCGGACGGCAAGGGCCGCCGGCTGGACCTCGACGGTGAGCCGGGTGCCGTCGGGGACGACGTCGCCGTCGAGTTCGCGGGCCTGGGGCGTGGCGAAGCCGAGGTCGATCCGCCTGGCCCGGAAGTACTCCAGGGCTCCCCTGGCCACCGGCGAACCGGCCGGCGCGCCGTCGCCGCGCCGTCCCGCGCGGCGCGGCAGCATGCCCGCCACCAGGTGCCCGGCGGCGGCCGCCCATCCGGTCAGGCCGCGCGGATCGAGCAGCACGAGGTCCACGTGGCCGCTGTCGGGGCGCGCCGCGGGCAGCAGCGGCAGGCCGCCCTGGAGGACACCGACGTTGCCGATGAGGACCATCCGCGCCCGGCGCGTCAGCTCCGGCCCGCCGTCGAGGCGGATCGCGACGTGCATACGGGGGTCGCGGAGGTGGCCGAACCCCGAGACCGCGTAGGCGCTCCAGCCCAGGCGCGCCTTGAGCCGGTCGGAGGCGTCGCGGACCATGGCGGCGTCGAAACCCGCTCCGGCCATGACGGTGAAGCAGGTCGCGGGCAGTCCGTCGCCGTGCACCCGCCCCACGTCGATGCGGCCGGTCCGCCCGGCGAGGGCCCGCTCCAGGGCCGCCGCCGGGTCCAGGGGCAGGTCGAGGTTGCGGGCCAGCAGGTTGCCGGTGCCGCACGGCACGATGGCCAGCGCGGTGTCCGTGCCCAGCAGGGGCTCGGCGCAGGCGCGGACGGTGCCGTCGCCGCCGCAGGCCACGACCAGCGCCGGAGCGGATCGCGTGGTCAGCGCCCTCAGTTCGCCGCCCGGGTGTTCGGCCGTGGTGAGGGTCCACCGCTGGTCGGTGTAGCCGTGCCGGTCCAGGGCCGCGCGGACCGCGTCGGCCAGTTCGTCGGGGCAGGCGTGCGGATGCCGGACGACGACGGCCCGGCGTCCTCCGGCGCCGCGACGGGAGCGGGGGCCGGGTGGGCGTCCGCGTCGCGGCCTGCCCGGCGGCAACAGGGCGCGGGCCGCCACGAACAGGGTGCAGGCACCGTTGAGGAGACCGCCGGCGACGTCACTGGGGTGGTGCATCCCCGCGTACAGCCGTGCCGCCGCGACCGCCGCAGGGAGGCAGAGCAGCAGCGCGGTCAGCGGCAGCCGCCAGGGGCGGTGCTGTCCTCGGGCCACGATCACGGCCAGGGCCCCGTACAGGGCGAGCGCGGCGCCCACGTGCCCTGAGGGGAAGCTCGAGGTCTGCGGCGCCTGCTCCAGGTGCGGGACGTCCGGGCGGGGCCGTGCCACGCACAGGGTGACGAGGACGAAGACCGCCGACTGCGCCGCCACCGCACCGGCCAGGAAGCACGCCTCGGCCCGCCGTGGGGTGCGGGGCAGCACGAGCAGCGCCACCACGCACAGCAGCGTCACGGCGACCACCCCCTGCGTGCCCGCGACCAGGGACAGCCCGCGCGACACGGCGTCACCGGCGCCGCTGCGGTGTGCGGACAGGAACCGGACGGCTCCGTCCTCCGCCGTCAACGGCCACCGGCCCGCCCACGGGCCGGTCACGAGCACCCCGAGCGCGACGAGCAACGCCCACTGCAAGGGCAGCAGCAGGGGCGGCAGCAGCAACCGCCGCTGCCGTACGGGGACCGCGGTCCCATCGATCCTCATGGCTGCCGTCTTACCCGTCCGGCGCGGGTGACGCGTGCCGCGCTGGAACGAACCGGCCCGCGCCCGTCACAAGTCGCCGTGCGCGAGCCGCTCCCCCGTCAACGCCCGCAACAACTCCTGCCGCACCTCGTCACGGCCGTACCGCCGGAGCCCCCGCTTCCGCGTCATCGCCTCCAGGTCCAGCTGCAACGGAGACGGCGGCACGGTCAGCACCGGACACGACGCGTGAACGAGGCAGTGCCGGGCCACCCGCGACCGCGCCCAGCCGAACCGCCGCCTCCGTCCGGCGCCGACGACCAGCAGGTCGTCGTCGCGTTGGGCGATCTTGACGAGGGTCTCCCCCGGGTGCCGGCCCGAGATCGCCAGGCCGTCGATGTGCAGGTCGTCGGCGGTGGCGGCGAAGACGTCGTTCAGCATGGCGGTCAGGAGCCGCGTCGCCGCGCTCCGGGCCGCGCTTCCGGGCCCGCGCCCGAAGGCGTGTCCGAACGTCGGCCCGTACGTGGGCCCGAACGCGTTCCCGGCCACGGGAGCCTCCGGGCCGGGGCCCCGGGACAGCAGGCCGGCCTCGGCCCGGGTCCACACCAGGACGGCCAGCAGCCTGCGCCCGCTCAGACGTGCCTCGGCGCCGGCGCGCTGCAACGCGACCAGGCTGTTCAGGGAGCCGCTGACGCCGACCACGACCCGCTGTTGTGATGGCTCTTCCATCGGCACTCCCGTCCTCCCGGCCGGATCGGCCCCTACACGGACACGACGACGCGCCGCCGGCATGTGTGATGTAGCGCCGCTCACACGCGCGTGCGCGCTGTGACGGCGATCACCTCACGCGCGGTCGGAGCGCCTCGTCATTCCGGTGAGGCGCCGCCCCCAGGGCGCGCCGTCGCATTTCGCCTCGACGGAAGGAAAGAGATGTCCGACCCTCTTGACGCGGGCCGCCGGTCCGCGGACGTCAGGATCGGCACGACCGCACGGCGGGGGGTCGGCCGATGACGACCCAGCTGGAACAGGCCGCGCCCGTACCCGGTGCCGCCCGTCGAACCGGCCACCCGGGGATCGCGCTGTTCATCATCGCCGCGTGCCAGCTGATGATCGTGCTGGACAGCACCATCGTGAACGTCGCGCTGCCGAACATCCAGCGTTCGCTCGGCTTCTCCACGACCGACCTGTCCTGGGTCCTGAGCGCCTACACGCTGACCTTCGGCGGCATGCTGCTGCTGGGCGGCCGGGCGGGCGACATCCTCGGGCGCCGGCGCGTGTTCACCACCGGCATCGTCGTCTTCACCCTGGCGTCCCTGCTGGGCGGCCTCGCGCAGGAGCCCTGGCAGCTGCTGGCGGCGCGCGCCCTCCAGGGCGTCGGCGGCGCGATCGCCTCCCCCACGTCGCTCGCGCTCATCACCACCAACTTCGCCGAGGGCCCGGAACGCAACCGGGCGATGGGCGTGTTCGCGGGCGTCTCCGGGGCCGGCGCGGCCGTCGGGCTGCTGGCGGGCGGCATGCTCACGGAGTGGCTCGACTGGCGGTGGGTGCTGTTCGTCAACGTCCCGATCGGGCTCCTCGTCGCGGGGCTCGCCCCGGTCTACATCAACGAGTCCCGGCGCCACCCCGGCCACTTCGACGTCGCCGGCGCCGCGACATCGACCCTCGGCATGGCCTCGCTCGTCTACGGGTTCATCCGGGCCTCCGGGGACGGCTGGAGCGACCCGCTGACCGTCACCGCCTTCGTCGCGTCGGCGGTGCTCCTCGCGGCGTTCGTGCTCGTCGAGTCCCGGGCCGCGCAGCCCATCATCCCGCTGCGCATGTTCGGCGACCGCAACCGCGTCGGCTCGTACGTCATCATCCTCTGCCTGGCGGGCGCGATGTACGGGATGTTCTTCTTCATCGTGCAGTTCTTCCAGGTCGTGTTGGGCTACAGCCCGATCCGCTCCGGTCTGGCGTCGCTGACCTTCACCGCGGCGCTGGTCGTCGCGGTCGGGATCACGCAGCGGCTGCTGCCGGCGCTCGGCCCCAAGCCGTTCGTGGTCATCGGCTCGGCCCTGTCGATCGTCGGGCTGGGCTGGCTGACGGCGATCGATCCGGGCACCACGTACGTGGGCGGCGTGATGGCGCCGCTGTTCCTCTTCGGCGCGGGCATCGGCCTCAACTTCGTGACGCTCACGCTCACCAGTGTCTCGGGCGTCGCCCCGCACGAGGCCGGCGCCGCCTCCGGGGTGCTCAACGCCTCGCAGCAGGTCGGCGGTTCACTGGGGCTCTCCATCATGGTGACGGTCTTCGGAACGGCGACCCGCGACGAGGCGGGGCGGCAGATGCCGGCCTTCCTGGCGCGGGCCACCGATGCGGAGAAGGCCGAGCTGGCACGGAGCGGGCAGTTGCCGGGCCACTGGGGACACCAGGTGCTGACCGAGGGCATCTCCTCGGCGTTCGTCACCTCGGCGGCCATGGCGGCCGTCGCACTGCTGGTCGCGCTGCTGCTGATCCGGGTCCGCAGGAGCGACCTGGAGAACCTCAGCGGCAAGGCCGCGGCCGCCGGTACCGGCCTGTGACGGAGGATCGCCCGGGACCGGCCGCGCCGGCCCGGTTCCGGGCGATCCGCCACGTCACCTGCCACGCCGACGACTCCACCCGGCTCACGGCCGCGTTCCGGGGCGGCACGACCGCCGCCCGACGCCCGTGGCGCGGGCGTCGGCGTGTCGGTGCGGGCAACGGCGGCGCGTGCATGGGCCGGGCGGGCGGGCGCCCGATCGTCAGGAACCAGTCGTCAGGAATGCGCCGCCGCCCGGTCGGATTCGCTGCGGAGGACGCAGAATTCGTTTCCCTCGGGGTCGGCGAGGACCGCCCAGCCGGTGCCGTCGGGATCGCGGTGGTCGGCGACCAGCGTCGCCCCGAGGCCCAGCAGCCGTTCCACCTCCTGCTCCCGCGAGGTCCCGGGGCGCAGGCACAGATGGACCCGGTTCTTGATCGTCTTGGGTTCCGGCACCTGGTTGAAGTACAGCACCGGTCCCTCCGCGAGCATCACCTGGGTCTCCCGGTCGCCCGGCGCGTCCCCCGGATGCAGCGGACGGCCCGTCACCCTGCTCCAGAACAGGGCCAGCCCATAGGCATCCGCACAGTCGACCGCCACGTTCTGCACCACCGAGACCATGCCGCAAGCCTGCCCGACCTCCGCGGCGGACGCCAGCACGTCCTCACGTACGGCGGCGGTCCCGGTACTCGCCCGGGACGTCGTCCCTGCCGCGCCACGCGCGCAGTTTGTCCGGGTGCATCACGAGCCACAGCCGGTCGATGCGGCCCTCCTCGCCGAGGCCGATCCCGATGACCGCCCCGGTCACGCCGTCCACGCGCCCGACGAGGCCCGGGCGGCCGCTGACGTCCTCCACGCGGAAGGAGACCCCGGGTTCCTTCCGCAGGACGCCGAGGAAGAGGCGGGCGATCTTGTCGGCTCCGACGACGGGACGCAGGGCGGTCCTGACCAGTCCGCCGCCGTCCGCGGTCGCGGTCGCGTTGGCGTCGAGGAGGCCCACGAGTGAGTCCAGGTCACCGGTCTCGCAGGCGTGCTTGAACGCGGACACGACCTCCCGGTGCCGCGAGCCGAGGACCCCCGGGCGCTCGGCCGCCCTGATCCGGCGGCGGGCGGACGTGGCGAGCTGACGGCAGGCCGCGGGGGTGCGGCCCACCGTCTCCGCGATCTCCGCGAAGGGGACGCCGAAGATGTCGTGCAGGATGAACGCCACACGCTCGGCGGGGGTGACCGAGTCCAGGACCACCAGCACCCCCATGGTCACGGATTCGTCCAGGCTGATCTGGTCCGCGGGGTCGACGCCGGCCGACACCGGGCCCACGCTGTCCCCGGCCGACCCGGGCAGCGGCTCGGGCAGCCACTCCCCCACGTACCGCTCCCTTCGTACGCGGGCCGAGGACAGGTGGTCCAGGCAGATCCTGCTCGCCACCCGCACCAACCACGCCATGGGCGACCTGATGTCGCGCTGGACGTCGTCGGAGAGGGCGTACCAGCGCATGTAGGTCTCCTGGACGACGTCCTCGGCGTCGTACGAGGAGCCGAGCATGCGGAACGCCAGGTTCAGCAGCACCCGGCGCTCGCCGAACACGGCGCTCAGCGAGTGGTCGGCGGCTCCGGGCGGGGGCGCGTCAGGCACGCCGCCGCCCGTGGGTCCGCCCCCGGGTCCGGCCGGAGCCCGCACCGCCGCCGCCCTCCACCAGGCGCAGGCCGGGGCCGCGGGTGCACGCGGGCGCCGGTGTGCCGCCGGCGTGCGCGACCGCGGCCGCGAGCCGTCGATGGAGGTGTCCGGGACGGGCGAGGCGGGCGAGCCGCGCGAGGCGGCCCGCGATCACCTCGTGGAGCGGGCCCTTCAGGTGTCCGATCTGCATGTCCCTATGACGAGGCGGCGCCCGCGAATGTGAGGCGCTCCGGCCACCGGACGCACATCCGCGGCACGCCCGTGACACGCCCCGGCCGCACCCGGGCCACGCCCGCGCGCCGCGCTGTGTCCGGCGTCACCTCACATCCCCGGCGTCCGGGCCGTCGTGACGTACGACCCATCCGACGCGTGAAGCCGCGCGCACAGTGCCGAGGGAAGCCAAGGTGACGATCAGCAACACCAGAGACCGAGGACGGACGCCCCGGGGGGAGCGGCTGGCCGACTGGGCGGACGGCCGCCTCGGCGTCTACACCCTGGCCAGGGCCCACATGCGCAAGATCTTCCCCGACCACTGGTCGTTCATGCTGGGCGAGATCTGCCTGTACAGCTTCGTCGTGCTGGTCCTGACCGGCGTCTACCTGACGCTCTTCTTCCACCCCTCCATGAACGAGGTGGTCTACGACGGCAGTTACGCCCCGCTCAACGGCGTCAGCATGTCGGAGGCCTACTCCTCCGCCCTCGGCATCTCCTTCGACGTGCGCGGTGGTCTGCTGGTGCGCCAGATGCACCACTGGGCGGCCATCGTCTTCGTCGCGGCCATGTTCGTCCACATGATGCGGCACTTCTTCACGGGCTCCTACCGCAAGCCCCGTGAGGTCAACTGGGTCTTCGGCTGGCTGATGCTCGTCCTCGGCATGTTCGAGGGGTTCATCGGCTACTCGCTGCCGGACGACCTGCTGTCGGGCACCGGACTGCGCTTCCTGCAGGGCGCCGTGCTGTCGGTCCCGGTCGTGGGGACGTACCTCTCGATGTTCCTCTTCGGCGGCGAGTTCCCCGGCGGCGAGATCGTCCCGCGCTTCTACTCCGTGCACGTCCTGCTGCTGCCCGGGATCTTCGTCGCACTGATGGCGGCCCACCTGATCCTGCTCTTCCACCACAAGCACACCCAGTGGGCGGGCCCCGGACGGAGGAACGGCAACGCCGTGGGCATGCCGCTGCTGCCGGTGTACGTGGCGAAGGCGGGCGGCTTCTTCTTCCTCGTCGCGGGCGTGCTGGCCGCGCTGTCCGCCGTCGCGGCCGTCAACCCCGTCTGGAACTACGGGCCGTACCGGCCGGACCAGGTCTCGACCGGTGCCCAGCCGGACTGGTACATGGGGTTCGCCGAGGGCCTCATCCGCGTCATGCCGGGCTGGGAGGTCGACCTCGGCGGGCACACCCTGGTGCTCGGCGTGCTGATACCCCTGCTGCTCTTCCCCGCCGTCCTGTTGGCCATCGGCGTCTACCCGTTCGTCGAGTCCTGGGTCACCGGGGACCGGCGCGAGCACCACCTGCTGGACCGGCCCCGCAACCGCCCGGTGCGCACGGGGCTCGGCGTCGCCTGGCTCAGCCTGTACTTCTGCCTGCTGGCCGGCGGCGGCAACGACATCTTCGCGACGCGCTTCCACCTGTCCATCAACGCGGTCACGTGGACGATCCGCGTCGCCGTGTTCGTCGTCCCGGTGGCGGCCTTCACCGTCACCAAACGCATCTGCCTGGGCCTGCAGCGGCGTGACCGGGACCAGCTCCTGCACGGCGCCGAGACGGGGGTGATCCGCCGGCTGCCGCACGGCGAGTACGTCGAGGTCCACCGCCCCCTCGACGCCGCGCGGCGTCACGTCCTGGGCTCCCACGAGCAGTACCGGCCGCCGGCCCCCGGCGCCGACGAGGACGAGAACGGCCTCCCGCGGCGGCGGACCCGGCGCGAACGCCTGAGGATGCGCCTGTCGCACGCCTTCTACGGCCCCTCGTCCCAGGTGGCCACGCCGACCGAGGAGGAGATGCGGCACGCGGTCGAACGCTGAACGCCCCACGGGAGGGCCGGTGGTGGCCAGGCCAGGTGCAGGGCGCCTACGCCCAGGAAGCCAGCTTCTCCGGGTTCAGGGTGAGCCACACGTCGGTGATCCGTGATCCCACGACGTTCAGGGTGACGACGGCCACCACCGCCCCGTCCGAGCGGCAGACCAGGGCCGGACGGTGGGCGGCGTTCTCCAGGGTGATGCCGGTCATGGCGAGACCGCTCTTCCTGCGGGTCACACCGATGAGGTAGCGCGCCGTCCTGTCCGCTCCGCGGATCGGCCTGAGTGCGGCCCTGACGTGTCCGCCCCCGTCGGCCCTGGCGGTCACCTGCGGGTCCAGCAGCGTGATCAGACGGTCGAGTTCGCCCGTCTGGCAGGCCCTCTTGAACTCGCGGACCAGCCGCCGGTACTCCTTCTGGTCCGCCTCGTGCCTGCGGGCGGAGGCGATGCCGCGGCGGGCGGCCACGGCCAGCGCGCGGCAGCTCTCGGCGCTGCGGCCGACGATGGCGGCGATCTCGGCGAAGGGGACCTTGAAGACGTCGTGCAGGACGAAGCTCACGCGCTGCGCCGGGGTGAGTGCCTCGAGCAGGACCAGCATCCCCATCGTGACGGACTCGTCGAGGGCGGCCCGGTCGGCGGGGTCGTCCGGCTGCCCCGGCCTCCGCACGCTGCTCCACGCCGCGCTGTCCGGCAGGGGCTCGGGCAGCCACTCGCCCGTGTACCGCTCCCTGCGCACCCGGGCGGAGCCGAGGTGGTCCAGGCAGATCCGGCCCGCCACGCGGACGAGCCAGGCCGTGGGGGACTCGATGCCGGCGCGTGCCGACGGGGACATCCCGTACCAGCGGGCGTAGGTCTCCTGGACGACGTCCTCGGCGTCGTGCGACGAGCCGAGCATCCGGAAGGCCAGCGCCATCAGCATGGGCCGGTCCTCGAGCGTCGGGTTCGAGCGGGTGCTCAGTCGTCCCGCGTCCTTGCCCCGCATGAGCGTGAGTCCTAGGCCGTGTCGTCAAATGCCCTCCCCCAACCTTCGGTCGGGGGTGCCCCCACCCCACGGCGCCTGGCACGGCACCTCGCTGCGTTGTCGAATCGTCCGAGTAGCCCACTACGAGGACGACTCTCCGCCTTGCGATGCACCGCACCAGACGCCGCTGGGCCCGCCCTCCGGGCGGCCGACGTTCATTTGACGACACGCCCTAGGGCCGAGGAGACACCTGTGCGGCGGCGCAGGGCCTCCATGAGTGTCTTGGTTCCATCGTGCAGGCCGGGGCGGGAACCGGCGAGCCGTCCGCCGTGGGGCGGTCAGGCCGCGGTACCGCCCGCTCCTCTCAGCCGCTCGCGCTGGGTGCGTCGCTGCATCGCGCGCCGTTCGGCCTCGGTGGTGCCGCCCCAGACGCCCTCCATGGGACCGGCTCCCAGCGCCCACTCCAGGCAGCGCTCCCGTACGGGGCAACGGTGGCACACGGCCTTGGCCTCGCCGATCTGCACCATTCCCAGACCGCTGCCGCTGATGGGGAAGAAGAGTTCCGGATCTTCCTCACTGCAGGCGGCGGCTTCGCGCCAATTCATGGAAGTCTCCTCAGAGGTGGTCACGGCCGTTCCCCGGCGGCTGACCCACGCCGGACGAATTCCTGCGAGTGCCATGCTGGGATGCTATGGACGAGTGCGCCGTGCCGTCCAAGACGCATATACGAAGGCGTCGATAGACACAGCCTATGGTCGCAATCCGGACATCCTGTGGCGGTCCTCGCACAGGAAGTGCCCGGTATTCCCGGAAGGGGCCGCTTCCCCTTTCACCGCAGGCACGGCGGGACGGCCCGCCGGGATGCCGGGGGCCGGCCCTCACGACCGCTCCCAGCCCCGCAGCTTGTCGGGGTTCAGGACGAGCCAGACGTTCACGACCCGGTCGCCCCGCACGTCGAGGCTGATCGCCGCGGCGGCCTCGCCGCCGTGTCCGACCACCAGCCCGGCCCGGCCGTTGAACGTGGCCTCGGCGATGACGACGCCGTCCCGCGGGGCCAGCAGCACGCCCAGGCAGCGGGTGACGTCGTCCGCTCCGCCGACGGGCCGTTCCGGGGTGCGGATCCTGCCGCCGCCGTCGAAGACGGCCGAGACTTCGGGGGCCAGGAGTCCGGCCAGGAGCCGCAGGTCGTGCGACTCGCACGCCTTCCGGAACGCGCGGACCACCTCCCCGTGCCGTCCGGTCCCGGCCGGTCCGGCCCAAAGGCCGCGCAGGGACCGCCGAGCCGGCTCCGCGGCAGCCCCGGCCGCCCGGGGCCGGTCGTCACGCGCCCCCTCGCCGGGCGTCCGCGCCGGGCGGGACCGGCAGACCTCCTTCAGGGTCCCGGCCAGCCAGGCCCCCGGGTCCATGGCACCGCGGTCGCCCTCGGCGTACCAGCGGCGGTAGGTCTCCGTGAGCGCGTCCTCCGCTTCCACCGCGGAGGACAGGAATGCGCGTGCGAGGCCGAGCAGCATTCTCCGCTCTTCCAGCAGATCGGATATGGGCGCGACTTCTTCCGCGTATTTCATCGACTTACCCGGCCTTTCGGAGCGGCGTGCGTGAACGTCCGGACGACGTGGGTCCGAACGTCGCCGGTTTCGCACCGCGACGGCCTTTGTCCGGCGGTGCGGCGCTCGTACGGAAAGACGAAGCAGCCGCTCCGGGTGTGAGGATCCGATGTCCCGGCCACCGGGGAAGACGGTCGCGGAAGGGAGTTGGCGCACCCTGCGGCGCCCGGGCCGGGCGCGGGTTGCCGGGCACCCGCCGAGGAATTGTCCCGCGAATACGTCGTGGAATTGGACCACACTCCCGGCCGTGCGCATGCGTAGCCTTTCCGGCATGGACGTGTCCGGACCACCCGCGCATCCTGAACCTCCCACGGCTGCCTGACGCACCGGGTCGCACGGCCGCACCACCGCGAGGGAGCGCACCGCGGGGGGACACAGGAGGGACGACCGATGAGCAGTACCAGTGGAACGGCGTCGTCCGAGGCGAACGGGGCCGCCGCCCCGGGCGGCGCGGCGACGGCACTCCTCGACTCGGAGGGCACCGTGGCCGGTTGGTCGCAGGCCGCCCAGCGACTCGCCGGCTACGCCGCCGCGGACGTGGTCGGCCGGCCCGCCCGTGTGCTGCTGGCCGACGGCGACGTGCACGCGGAAGCCGCCGCCGCGGCGGGCCGACTCCGCCGCCGGGGCCGCTGGTCGGGCCCCGTGCGGATCCGTCACCGCGACGGGCACGCGATCGGCGTGCGCCTGACGGCGCAGTCACTGGCCGGCCGCGACGGCCGCGCACAGTGGCTCGTGTCGGCCTCCGAGACGTCCTCCCACGCCTCCTGGACGGCGAACGGCCCCGTGGCGGCGGAGCCGCCGCCGGCCGCGGTCGCGATGCCGCATCGGATGCCGATCGGCATCGCGATCCGCGACACCCAGGTCCGCTGCATCTGGGTGAACGACGTCCACGACCTCGGCAACGGCGCCGGCCCGCCCCCGCAGTTGCCGGGGAGCCCGCCCCACCCGGTCCCCGGCACCGAGGCGGAGTCGCTCGAGGCCGTCATGCACCGGATGCTCAAGAGCGGTGACCTCGTGATCAACGGGGACTACCAGGCCTCCCCGCCCGCCCGGGCCCGCCAGGAGCCGCCGGCGGCCCCCTCCCTCTTCCGCCTCGACGACGCGCAGGGCCGCCCACTGGGCGTGTGCACGGTGGACGCGGACGACGCCGGCGGCCGCCGCGCGCAGGAGCGCCTGCGCATCCTGGACGAGGCCGGCAGGCGCATCGGCACCACCCTGGACGTCATGCGGACCGGGCAGGAGCTGGCCGACCTCGCCGTGCCGGCCCTCGCGGACTACGCCACCGTCGACCTGGCCGAGTCCGTCCTGCTGGGCGGGGAGCGACCCGCCCGGTCCCGCCCCGGGGGCGCGGGACCGACCCCGGCCGTCCGCCGCGCCGGCCTGGCCTCGATCCGGCCCGGCGCGCCGGAATCGCTGTTCGCCCGGGGAGATCCGGTCTCCACCCCGCCGGCGTCTCCGTTCACCGGGGTCCTGCGCTCCGGCAGGGCCCGTCTGGAGCCGGTGCTGAACGGCTCCCCGGGCACGTGGCTGGACCACGACGACGCGGCACGCGCCGCCAAGGTCCGCCGGCACCGCATGCACTCGCTGATGCTCCTCCCGATCCGCGCGCGGGGGGCCGTCCTCGGCGTGGCGACGTTCATCCGGACCGAGGACCCCCGGCCGTTCGAGGCCGACGACCTGCTCCTCGCCGAGGAACTCGTCCGGCGGGCCGCCACCTGCCTGGACCAGGCCCGCCAGTACGCGCGCGAGCACTCCGCCGCCCTCGCCCTGCAGCGCCACCTGCTCCCGCGCCGCGCCACGGGCGGGGCCGCCGCCGACGTGGCCTGGCGCTACCTGCCCGCCGACAGCCACCACGGCGTCGGGGGCGACTGGTTCGACGTCATCCCGCTGTCCGGGGCCCGGGTCGCGCTGGTCGTCGGCGACGTCGTCGGACACGGCATCAACGCGGCGGCCACCATGGGCCAGCTCCGTACGGCGGTGCACACCCTCGCCGACCTGGACGTGCCCCCGGACGAGTTGCTGGCCGCCCTGGACAAGCAGGTCACCCACCTCGCCGAGGCCGACGCCGGCCCGGACGGCGCCCCGGCCGGCACGACCATGACGGCCACCTGCCTGTACGCGGTGTACGACCCCGTCACCCGCCTGTGCACCCTGGCCCGGGCCGGGCACCCCCCGCCCGCGGTCGTCGGCCCCTACGGCGGCGTCACCTTCCCCGACCTGCCCGTCGGGGCACCGCTCGGCCTCGGCCTGGTCCCCTTCGAGGCCGTCACGCTGGAACTGCCCGAGGGCAGCGTGCTCGCCTTCTACACCGACGGTCTGATCGAGGACCGCGACCACGACATCGACGTCGGCATGGACCGCCTGGGCGCGGCCCTGGCACGGCCCGGCCTCCCGCTCGAGGAACTGTGCTCGTCGGCGGTGGCCTCACTGCCCGAGGGGGCGCCGAACGACGACGTCACCCTGCTCCTGGCACGGACCCGGTCGCTCGGTCCGGGCAGTGTGGCGTCGTGGCGGTTCCCCGCCGACGCGGCCGTCGTCGGGCGCGCCCGGTCGCTCGTCACCCGGCAGTTGGCCCGGTGGGGGCTGGACGGTCTGGCCGAGTCCACGGCACTGATCGTCAGCGAACTCGTCACCAACGCCGTCGTCCACGGCGACGGGGGCTGCGACCGCGACCGCACGATCGGCCTGCGCCTGATCCGGCACACCGTACTGACCTGCGAGGTCAGCGACACCAACCACAGCCGTCCGCTGCTGCGCCGGCCCACCGCGACCGACGAGCACGGCCGGGGGCTCTTCCTCGTCTCCCAGTTGTCCCCCGCGTGGGGTGCCCGGCACCTTCCGGACGGCAAACTCCTCTGGGTCGACCAGGAGCTGACGCCGGGGCCGACCTCTCCATCGTGATACCTTATGACCCTTTTCCGGATAAATGTTAGCACTTGTTGCGTCTCGCGGCTTATCAGCGCTACGCTTCCTGGACATCCCCCCACAACACCATCCGGGAACCTCCGGACGCCGCGAAGGACATCACCTTCGACCCCCGTACACCCCCAGGGGAAGCGTCCGCGGAGCCACCCGCACACCCGCCGGGGCCGGCGACGGCTTCGCGCCGACTCCCGCTCCCCGAGCAGGGGTTGGAACCGGAGCCGGACGCGCTTCCGCGCCGCCCGACCGAACCCGGCGACACCGCCGACGTGCACGACGCCACCCCGTGCGTCCCCGGCCGGGCGCCGCACCCCGCGGGCCCGCGCCTGATCGGCCCCACCCTTCGCTCTGGCACCAGCGGCCCCAGCGCCACCTCCAGGCACCGTGCTGCGCACGAAACACGGCGCCCCCGCACAGCAGGAGAACCACCGTGACTCTCACCGGCGAGAACACCGTCCAGCAACTGCTGATCGACGGCACCTGGCAACAAGCGGCCGACGCGCACACCTTCGAGGCACGCGATCCCTTCACCGGCGACATCGCCTCCCAGGCCGCGGCGGCCCTCTCCGTGGACGTCCTGCGGGCGGTCGACGCCGCCGAGCGGGTCTTCCCCGCCTGGGCGGCACTGCCGCCCAACGAGCGGCGCCGCCTGCTGTGGGCGGCCGCCGACACGCTCGAGGCACGGGCCCCGGAGATCGCCGAGGCGATCACCGTCGAGATGGGCGCCCCCGCCGCCTGGGGCCACTTCAACACCACCACCCTCGCGGAGAAGTTCCGCTACGCGGCGAGCGCGGTCCACGACGGACTCACCGGCGAGCTCATCCCCTCCGAGGTGCCGGGCCGCACCTCCATCGCGATCCGCAAGCCGGTCGGCGTGGTCGCCTGCGTCGTCCCGTGGAACGCCCCGGCACTGCTGGTCGGCAACTCCGTCCCGTTCGCGCTGGCCGTGGGCAACACGGTGGTGATGAAGGCGTCCGAGCAGACCCCGCGCACGCACGGCCTGGTCGCCGAATGCCTCACCGAGGCCGGGCTGCCCCACGGGGTGTACAACCTCGTCACCAACGCGCCCGAGGACGGACCCGAGGTGGTGGAGGCGCTCATCGCGCATCCGGCCGTACGGCGGGTGCACTTCACCGGGTCGAGCCGGGTGGGACGCCTCATCGCGCAGCGGGCGGCCGCGCACATGAAGCAGGCGATCCTCGAACTCGGCGGCAAGGCACCCGTCCTGATCCTCGCCGACGCCGACCTCGACCGGGCGGTCAGCGCCACCGCCTTCGGGGCGTTCGCCAACTCCGGCCAGGCGTGCCTGTCCACCGAGCGCATCGTCGTCGACCGCGCCGTCGCCGAGGAGTTCACCCGGCGCCTGGCCGCCGTCGCCGCCGGCGTCACCTACGGTGACCCACGCGACCCGCGCACCGCGCTCGGCCCGGTCGTCGGACCGGACAGCATCGCGCGACTGTCCGACCTGGTCCTCGACGCCGTCGCGGGCGGCGCCCGGCTCCTGACCGGCGGCACGTCCGAGGGGCCGTGCTTCGCGCCGACCGTACTGGCCGACGTCACCCCGGACATGCGGGTCTACCGGGAGGAGTCCTTCGGCCCCCTGGTCAGCATCATCACCGTCGACGGACCCGAGGAGGCCCTGCGCGTCGCCAACGACAACGACTACGGCCTCACCTCGGCCGTCTTCACCCGGGACATCGCCCTCGCGCTCGACCTCGCCAAGCGCATCAACGCCGGCATGTGCCACATCAACGGCACCACCCTCGACGACGAACCCCAGATGCCCTTCGGCGGTGTCAAGAACAGCGGCTACGGCAAGTCCGGCGGCCACGCGGGCCTGGAGGAGTTCACCGAACTCCAGTGGATCACCATCGAAGGCTCCCAGCCGCCGCGTTACCCCATCTTCGAATGACCGACACCTTCGGAAGACCGACCGGGACGACCATGGAATCGACGACCGACAGCTACGACTACGTCGTGGTCGGCGGCGGGACGGCGGGCAGCGTGCTCGCCGCCCGGCTGTCCGAGCCCGGCGACGCCCGCGTCCTGCTCCTCGAAGCGGGTACCGCGCAGACCTCACCCGACATGAGCACACCGCCGGCCTGGCCGGCGCTGCTGCGGACGTCCGCGGACTGGGGGGACACCACCGTCCCGCAACGGGCCGGCGGTACCGGCGTGCTCCTGGGCCGCGGACGCACGCTCGGCGGCGGCTCCGCCATCAACGCCATGAACTTCGTCCGCGGCCACCGCTCCAGCTACGACGCGTGGGCCGGCACCGGCCTGGAGGAGTGGGGGTTCGACGGGCTGCTGCCCTACTTCAAGCGCAGCGAGAACACCTCGGGACGGGACCCGGCCCTGCGCGGGGTCGGCGGCCCCCTGACCGTCGGACCGCCCGACCCCCCGCACCCGGTCGTGGCGGCCATGCTCGAGGCCGCGGCCGAGACCGGTCACCCCCGGGCGACCGACATCAGCGGCGGCGCGGAGGAGGGCTTCGGCTGGTCCGACCTCAACATCGTCGGCGGCCGACGGCAGAGCGCCGCAGACGCCTACCTGGGCCCGGCCCTGCACCGCCCCAACCTGACGGTGGTGACCGGCACCCATGTGCGCCGGCTGCACATCAGCGGCGGGCGGTGCACCGCGGTGGAGTACGTCACCCGGCGCGGCAGGGCGGCGCTCGTCGGCTGCGCGGGCGAGGTCGTCGTCACGGCGGGCGCCATCGGATCGGCGCAACTGCTGATGCTCTCCGGCATCGGCCCCGCGGAGCACCTGCGCGGGACGGGCGTCGACGTCCTGGTGGACCTCCCGGGCGTCGGGTCGGACCTGCAGGACCATCCCATCGCCAACCTCGTCTACCGCTCGGCGCGTCCGGTCCCCGCGGGCGTCAACAACCACGGTGAGGCACTCGGCCTGGTGCGCAGCGCGGCCGCCCTCGACGGCCCGGACCTCCAGGTGCTCTTCGTCGACGCCCCGGGCCACGTCCCCTCCGCCGACGGCCCCGGCCCGGGCCAGGGGTACACCATCGCCGTCTCCGCGATCCTGCCCCACAGCCGCGGCAGCGTCCGCCTCGCGAGCACGGACCCCGACGTCCTGCCGCTCGTCGACCCGGACTACTACGCCGACGACCGGGACCTGGCCGCCGTGGTCGAAGGGCTGCGCCTGGCGCGGGAGATCGGTCAGGCGGACGCGCTCGGCGACTGGCGCGGGCACGAGGTCCTGCCGGGCCCGCAGGTCGCGGACGACGCCGGCCTGCGGGAGTACGCGCTCGGCGCCCTGTGCTCGTACATGCACCCCGTGGGCACCTGCCGCATGGGCGGACGGGACGACGCGGGCTCCGTCGTCGACCGGACGCTGCGCGTCCACGGCATCGACGGCCTGCGCGTCGCCGACGCCTCCGTCATCCCCTCGATCCCCTCCGCCAACACCAACGCGACGGTCTACGCGATCGCCGAACGGGCCGCCGAGCTGCTCCGCTCCTGACGGCGCGCCGTCCACGACGGCCGTCAGGGCGCCCCGGACCCCACGGGGCCGAGCCCGGGCGGCAGATGGCGGACGGCGACCGCCACGGCCTCCCGCGCCGTGGCCGTCACGGCGAGCACGCCCCCACCGGCGAGGTCCGCGCCGACGGTGAACTCGTCGGTGTCGTACGCCTTCAAGCGCGGCCCCACCACGGTCAGGCAGGGCCGGGTGGTGGTCGAGAAGCACAGCGCCCAGCCCGTCCTGAACGGGTACAGGGCCCGCAGCTCCGGCACGGCGTACGCCTCCTCGATCAGCGGCCGGTACCCGGGCACGGCCACCGTCCTTGCCTCCTTGCGCAGGCCGCGCCACTCGGAATCGGCCAGCAGCGCGGGGTCCCCGTCGGGCACCTCGAACCGGCCGGTCAGGAGCACGAAGGGCGCGGCCCGGCGGATGTCGCTCAGCGACGCTCCCTCGCACCACGCCCGCGCGGCCCTCACGAGCTGCCCGAACTCCCCTGCGGCGCCCTCCACGAGCGGCATCCCCTGCGCCGCGTCCGCACCGCGGATCCACCACCGCCGCCCGAACTCCGACGCGTCGACGCGCAGCGGGCCCCGGTGCGGCACCCTGCTCCCGACGAGGGCGCCCGTCAGCGGGTCGCCGGACGAGGCGGTCACGGGCAGGCGGAAGCCTCCCTGTTCGGCCCCGGCCCGGAGGGCGGCGGCGAGCCCGCCGCGCTCCGCGATGTCCGGATAGAGCTCTGCCGTGTCACGTTGCTGGGCCACGACCGCGGATTCTGCCGCAACGGGCCGTGAGGCGTGGAGAAGTGATCGCGCGCAAGCCTCGGTCACACACCCTGGGCGGGGACGGACTCACCCGTAAGTCGTTCGGCCTCCTGCCACAGCCGGGCCGCGGCGGATTTGTCGCGGCCGGGGCGCGGGAGGGGAACGGGCTTGGTCGGACCGATGAGTCCCCAGCGGGGACCGTAGTAGCCGCCGGGGGCGGCGCCGGGGTCGGATGCGGCGTACAGCAGGGGTTCGGCGCCCTGCTCGGGTCCCTGCGAGGGGACGATCCGGTAGGCCAGGGACTCGATCAGGCCCGGGCGGCCGCCGTTGAGGTTCGGGCCCGAGGTCGTCAGGTTGGTGCGTGTGTAGCCCGGGTGCGCGCCGGCCGAGAGCAGGGGCCAGCCGCGCTCTGCGGCAAGGTCGGCCAGGTGCGCCATCATCAGCAGGTCGGCCAGCTTCGACTGGGCGTACGCCCGGGTCGGGCTGTAGCGGCGGGCGGACTGCAGGTCGTCGAAGTCGATGCGCGCCCGGTTCGCCGTGCCGCTGCTCATGGTGGCGACACGCGGAGCGGGAGCGGCGAGCAGGAGCGGCAGCAGTCGGACGGTGAGTGCGAACGGGCCGAGGAAGTTGCCGGCCAGTTGCAGCTCGAAGCCGTCGACCGTGGCCGTGCGGGCGGGCACGTTCATCACTCCGGCGTTGTTCACCAGCACGTCCAGCGGTCGGCCGTCGGCGATCAGGGCGTCGGCGAACGCACGCACCGAGGACTGGTCCGCGAGGTCCAGGCGGCGGACCTCCGCCCGGGCGCCGGGGTGTGCGGCCGAGATCTCGGCCTTCGCCCGCTCTCCCTTGGCCTCGGTGCGCACCGCGAGGACGACGTCGGCTCCGGCTGCGGCGAGGCGCTTGGCCGTCTCCTTGCCCGTGCCGCTGTTCGCGCCGGTGACGACGGCGAGCCTTCCTCGCTGGTCAGGGACCTGGTACATGACGGACTCCAATAACGTACTGCCGGTATCTTGTCTCGGTCACCAACATAACGAACCGCCGGTCCGTTAGTAAAGTAACGCCGGTCCGTAAGATGAGGACGTGACCTTCCAGCGAGCCCGAACCGATGAGCAGCGCAACCAGCGGCGGCGGCAGATCCTCGACGCGGCGGACGCGATGCTCACCGAGATGACGGTGGCCGAACTCACCCTCAGCGCCCTGAGCCGCCGGGTCTGCCTCGCCAAGGCCAACGTGCTGCGCTACTTCGAGTCGCGCGAGGCGGTCCTGCTGGAGTTGCTGGAGACCCAGGTGGCCGACTGGATCGCCGAACTGGAACGCGAAGCCGTTCCCACCGGCGGCTCCGTCGAGGAGCGCGGGGCCCGGCTTGCCGAACTCCTGGCCGTTTCGATGGCACGCCGGCCCGTCCTGTGCGACCTGCTCAGCTCGCAGGCCTCGGTACTGGAACACAACATCTCCGCCGAGGTCGCGATCAAACACAAGCGCGCTGCTCGGGAATCCCTGGAAAGCCTGGTCGCGCTCGCCGCCCGGCACCTGCCGGAACTGGGCGACGACGGTGCCGCGGCCCTCGTGGAGACGACCCTGCTGATGGCCGTCGCAGCCTGGCCGTGCAGCCGCCCCCCGCAAGCCCTCCTCACCGCCTACGCCTCCGAACCCGCGCTGGCGGCCATGCGCATCGACTTCACCGACGCCGTGCGCCGGACAGCGGAAGTGACCGCCTCCGGCCTCCTGGCGCGCCGCAGAATTCCGGACGGGACCGTCGCCTGAACCCCGACCGTGCCGGCGTCACGCATCGGCCAGGTGGTGCCGCCCGAAGTCGTGGACGCCTGCTGCACGCGGCCCGCCGGACCGCGACGCGTAGGCTCGCATCGTGAACGAGCAGGGAACGGCCTCCGTGTCGACGTCCTGGCAGCGCATCGACGCGTGGCTTGCCGTCCGAGCCCCGGCCGCGCTCGCACGGCTCGGCCCTCCTGCCCCGCGTGACGAAATCCGGGAGGCCGAACGCGCGTTGGGAACGGCGCTCCCCGGCGAACTGGTCGAGTCGTTGTGCTGCCACGACGGGGCGACGGAGTGGTCGGGGCTGCTGCCGGAGGGTCAGTCCCCGCTCGCCGTCGCGGCGATCGTGGAGCACTGGCGCATGTGCATGCAGGTGGCCTCGGACGTCGACGGCCTGACCGCACGCCCCTGCGACGACGAACCCTGGTGGCACCCCCTCTGGGTCCCCTGGGCCGTGGGTGCCGACGGCACCGCCCAGGTCCTCGATCTGCGTCCTGGCCCCGGTCACGGCCGCCTCGGCTGGGCGGGACACGGCGGCTGCGGCGACTTCTCCGATGCGTCGCCAAGCCTGACGCGGTACCTGCACGACGTGGCGGAAGCCCTGCACCGGGGCGGCGACGTCGGCGGGATGTGCGCTGTACCGACGTCCGGCGGCGACCTGTGGTGGGCGGACGGCGGGGCCGTCGGCGCCGGGGGGCCGCGCGGCGCCGGTCAAGTGGAGTAGAGGCTCCCGATGTTGTCATGGAGCTGGGTGGCCAGTGGCGGTGCGGTGTAGGTGTCCGTCATGACCTCGATGTAGCAGCCGGTGCCGGACTCCGCCGCCGTGCGCATCGCCTGGTCGAGTTCGGCGAGGGTCGAGACGCGGGCGGTGAACCAGTCCTCGCAGCCCAGGGCCTCGGGGAGTGCGGAGTAGCGCCAGTTGGCGAGGTCGTTGTAGGCGATGTCGGGATGCTTGCAGAGCAGCCGCTCGATCAGGTAGCCGTGGTTGTTCAGGACGAACACCACCGGCCGCAGCCCGTAGCGCCCGAACTGGCTGATCTCCTGCGCGGTGAGCTGGTGCGAGCCCTCGCCCGTGATGAGGACGACGCGCCGGCCGTCCCCGGCGGCGGCGACGGCCGCGCCGACCGCGGCGGGGGTGGCCCAGCCGATCGAGCCCCACAGGGTCTGGTTGTGGAAGGTCGCTCCGCTGGGCAGCTTGGCGAACGCCAGGCCCATGGAGGCGGTTCCGGTCTCGGCGACCAGGATGTCGTCCGGCTGGAGGAAGTCCTCCCAGCGGGGGTAGAGGTTCTCGGCGGTGATGGAGTCGCCGCCGCTGCCGCCCGCCGGGCCCATGCGGGTCACCTCGGCCTCGATGTGCGGCCACTGCCTGCGCGGCAGCTGTGCGGCCAGGGCGGGGAGGAGGTCCTTCATCTCCACGCTCTGGTAGGTCATGCCGTCGACGCTCACGTGGTGGTGGCGGATGTCGATCGTACGACCGGGGTCGAGGTTGGCCGTGAACGCGCCGCTGTTGAAGTCGTGCATCAGCGCACCGATCAGGACGACGACGTCGCTGCCCTCGACGAAGCGGCGGACGCTCTCGTTCATGAGCTTGCCGTCGTACATGCCGGAGTAGGCGGGCTGTTCCTCGTTCAGGACGCCCTTGTCGGCCATCATCGTGGCGAAGGGCATCCCGGTGGCGTCCAGGAAGCGCTGGACCTCGTCCGCGAGACCGGAGCGGGCGGTCAGCACGCCGGGGAGGGCGCACGCGCTGTTCGCCCGGCCCAGCATGTCGGCGATCGCCTGCACGGCGGCGTCCAGCTGTGCGGGGTCGCTCGCGGGCGCGGGGATCGGCTGGGCCGACCCGACCACCGGCATCTCGGCGAGGTCGGCGGGGAAGGCCATGTAGACCGGGCGGCGGTGGTGGAACGCCGCCGCGATGAGGCGCTCGGTCTCTGACGCGACGTTCTGCGGCGTCATGACGGCGCTCGCGCACACCACGGGCTCCGACATCTTGAGGAAGAGGCCGAACTCCCCGTTGCCCAGGGTGTGGTGGACGATCGAGTGGTGCGCCTGGACGGGCATCTTGGGCATGCCCACCAGGTGGAACACCGGCAGGTGGTCGGTGTACGCGCCGGCGATGGCGTTGATCGCGCTGAGTTCCCCGACCCCGTAGGTGGTGCACACCGCGCCCACACCGTGGACGCGGGCGTAACCGTCGGCGCTGTAGCCCGCGTTGAGCTCGTTGCAGCTGCCGATCCACTGCATGTCCGGGTGCTCGGCGATGGCGTCGTTGACGGGGAAGGCGTAGTCGCCCGGGACACCGAAGACATGACGCACACCGATGTCGCGCAGCCGGTCCAGGACGTGCTGGATGACGGTGGTGGACATGAGGAGGTTCCTTTCCTGGTCACGGCACCACCGCCCCGGCGGCGCGGAACGGCGACGGGCGTCACGGGAAGCGGTCACCGCCGGCGCCGGAGGGGCAACAGCCGGACATTTCACCCCCGGAACATGCTGTCCGCATCCCGCCATGGGTGCAACCGGAGCGACCACCCCCATGAACTGCACGAACTGTCACGAGGGCCCGGCGGATCGGCCGATACCCTCACCCCATGGCCGACACGACTCCGCCCCGGCGCAGACCTGCCGTCTCCGTGCTCGTCGTCTGGCCAGTGCTCTCACTCGCCGGATGGGGCGCGGCCCGCCTCCTCGGCGGCCCGGAGGACCTCGTCAACTCCGTCGTGAAGGTGGGCACGCTCATGGCTGCGGTCGCGGCAGTGGACAGCACGCGCCGCGGGTGGCAGCGCCGCCGCACCGGGTAGCCGCCGCAACCGTCTTTCCCGCAGCGGGCGTTCGGGCCGCCTACCGCGGGGTGTCGCGGTGGCGCAGTGGGGCCGGCAGGGCGTCGGGGGCCGCGTCGACGTCGTGGTCGGCCGCGTCTGCGTCGTGGCCGCCCGTGCCGGCGGCGCGCTGGGTGCCGATCATGTCGAGGAGGACCATGGCGTCGTGGTCCGGGCTCCCCTCCTCGGCGTAGTAGACGACGAGCCGGTGCCCGGGGGTGCCGTCCAGTTGCATCGGCTGGTAGCCGAGGGTGAGGTCGCCGACCTCGGGGTGCCGGAAGTGCTTGGTGCCGGGGCGGTGCGGCCGGACGTCGTACCGCTCCCACAGACGGGCGAAGTCGTCGCTCTTCAGCAGCAGTTCGCCGACGAGCCGGGCCAGGTCCGGCGCGTCGGGGTCGATGCCGGCCAGCGCCCTGAGGCGGGCGACACAGCCGCGGATGCGGGTCTCCCACTCGGGGAACAGCTCGCGGGCGGCGGGGTGCAGGAAGTAGTAGCGGGCCAGGTTGCGCCGCGTGGCCGGCCAGTCCTCGATGCCCGCGTAGAGGTACAGGCCCGCGGGGTTCGCGGCGAGCACGTCCAGGGTGCGGCTGAGGACGTACGCCGGTGCGGGCCGCAGGCTCTCCAGCATGAGCCGGACTCCGGGCCGCACCGCGCGGCTGGGCACGGCGGGCGGCTCGGCGGCGCTGCGCGTGGCCCGTGCGGCCAGCCGGCGCAGGTGCTCGTGCTCGTCACCGTCCAGGAGCAGCGAACGGGCGAGGGAGTCGACGACGGCGGGGCTCGGACGGGTCTCCTTGCCGCGTTCCAGTCGCGTGTAGTAGTCGATGCTGACCCCGGCGAGGGTCGCGAGCTCCTCGCGGCGCAGCCCCGGGGTGCGGCGGAATCCCGGGCCCTCCGGGAGGCCGACCTGCTCGGGGGTGACCTGGGTGCGGCGGGCGCGCAGGAACCCCGCCAGGTCGTTGCTCTGCTGGTCAGGGCTCATTCGCCCAGTGTGCCAGCCGGCCGGCGCGGACGAGGCGGACGTGGGGGGCCGTACCGCACCCCCGAACACCGCTCCCCGTCGCGGCGCGCCCTGCCACGGCGTCCGCCGCGGCGGGAGGGTGGCGGAGCAGCACGGGCAGCCGCCCCGGGCGGCACACCGTTCACGGACTGTGACCGAGCAGCCCGTCCCGTTCGACACGAAGGCAGGACACAGCATGCGCACCACCACCCTGGGCACCCACGGACCTGAGGTCGGCGTCATCGGCCTGGGCGCCATGGGAATGAGCTTCGCCTACGACATGGCCGCCCCTCGTGACGAGGCCACCTCCGTCTCCGTCGTCCACCAGGCCCTGGACCTGGGCGTGACCCTGATCGACACGGCCGACGTCTACGGCCCGTACACCAACGAGGAACTCCTCGGCCGGGCCCTGGCCGGGCACCGCGAGCGCGCGGTCCTCGCCACCAAGGCGGGCATGGAGTGCCTCGACCCCACCGGCGGCCCCGGCGGCTCCCCGCTGGTCAGGCCCAACGGCCGGCCCGAACACATCCGCGCGGCCATCGACGCCAGCCTGCGCCGCCTGGGCACCGACCACGTCGAGCTCTACCAGCTGCACCGCGTCGACCCCGACGTCCCGCTCGAGGAGACCTGGGGCGCCATGGCCGAGGCCGTCGCCGCGGGCAAGGCCCTCCACCTGGGCCTGTCCGAGGTCGGCGTCGACCAGATCCGGCGCGCCCAGGCCGTCCACCCGGTCACCACCGTGCAGTCCGAGTTCTCCCTGTGGACCCGCGACGTGCAGGCCGAGGTCCTGCCCTACTGCGAGCGGCACGGCATCGGCCTGCTGCCGTACTCGCCGCTGGGCCGCGGCTTCCTCGCCGGCCGCTTCGCCTCCTTCGACGAGCTGCCGCAGGACGACCAGCGCCGCCGCCTGCCGCGCTTCCAGCAGGACAACCTGCGGGCCAACCTGGACATCGCCGCCAAGGTCCGCGAGGTCGCCGACCGGTCCGGGGCCACCCCCGCGCAGGTGGCCCTCGCCTGGCTCGGCGCCCAGGGCCCGCACGTCGTCCCCATCCCCGGCACCAAGACCCCGAAGTACCTCGCGGACAACGCGGCCGCCGCGGACGTCCGGCTGTCCCCGGCCGACCTCGCCGACCTCGACGCCATCCAGCCTCCCGTGGGCGCCCGCTACTGAGCGGAGCAGGGCGCGTCAGTGGTGGTGGCCGCGCCGGCCGAGGGTCTCCACGGGGCCGGCGCCGGGGCGGGTCCACTGCGGTACGGGCCGGCTGGCCGGGCCCCACGTGGCGTTGCCGTCGGCGTCCGAGCGCCAGGACCAGCACGCGGCGCCGCCCTCGGGCCGCCCCGCGGGGTTGTCCTCCCACGCCTCGCGGCGGCCGTACGGCGTCATGTCGAGCAGGCCGAGGGAACCGTTGACCCGCTCGTTCCCCCGGCCCGTCGTGGAGTAGGTGAGGAACACGCGGTCGCCGTCGCGCAGGAAGGAGGTGATCTGCCCCATGCCGTCGCCGACCGAGCCCTGCACGTCGCGCACCGAGTACCAGGGCTGGGTGTAGCCCATGAACGCGACGTAGGAGGCCACCTCGTCCCAGCGGCCGGTGGTCAGGACGGCGAACGAGACGCCGCGGGCGTTGAGGTAGACGGCGTCCTTGAGGTGCCAGGCCGTGGTGGTGCAGCCCTCGCACTGCCCTTGGTGCGGCGCGCCGTCGTACCACATGTGCTTGTAGACCACGAGCTCGTCGCGGCCCTGGAACAGGTCGAGGAACGGCACCGGGCCGTCGGCCCCGTCGACCTCGGCCGTCCCGTCGAGCTCCACCATCGGCAGCCGGCGCCGGGCCGCGGCCAGGGCGTCGCCCTCGCGGGTGTGGGCCTTCTCGCGGACCAGCAGCTCGTCACGGGCGGCCTGCCAGGTGGCCGGGTCGACCACGGGCGGGCGGCCGGGCGCCGCGGTGGTCGGGTCGTCGGGCGTGGTCGTCATGGAGGTCTCCGTGGTGTCTCGTGCCGGACGGTGCCGTACGGCCTTCCGGGGCCGTCACCACTGTGGACCCGTGCCCGGGCCGGAACTCATCGCCCTCTGCGGTGACGACCGTCGGCCTCCCCGGGCCCCGTGGCTGCCCGCCGGACGGCGCAGGGCCTTCGGCACGGCGTGGTCAGCCGCGGAACAGCAGCACGATCGTGCCCAGCACCACGCCGAGGACGACCGCGGCGACGCCGTTGCCCACCCGGTGCGCCCGCACGCCGGGCACGTGACGGTCCAGCGCGAAGCGGCCGGGCCCGACGACGGCGAGGACGACGGCCACCGCGGCGATGAGGAGTTCGTACTCCACCCCGGCCGGGGCGAAGAACCCGCCGCTCCACTTCAGCGCGATGGCGTTGGCCATGACGCCGAGCACCGCCGCCGCGGCGAGCGGGGTCAGCAGCCCGACGGTCAGGCCCAGGCCCCCCAGCACCTCGCTGAGCCCGGCCATCACGGCCATCGCCTTGCCCGCCGGGTACCCGGCCGAGGTGAAGACGCGTCCGGCGCCGTCGAGGCCCACCCCGGAGAACCAGCCGAACAACTTCTGCGCTCCGTGGCTCGCCATCGTCAGCCCGAGCACCAGCCGCAGGAGCAGCAGCCCGGCGTCGTGGACGTACGGCGGGACGCCGTGCTCGTCGAGCGCGTGGGAGCCGGAGCGGGACAGTGTGCCGAGGGGGGAAGCGGACATGTCTGGGGCCCTTCGTGGGGATGCCGTGCGCGGCCTGCGAGCCGGACGTCGCGACGGCGGCTCACCGCGCGGCCGGTCACGCCTCACGCCAGCAGCGTGACCCGACGCGGCGCCGTCCGGCGCGCGGCACGCCGGACGTTAGGTCCATGGGGGTCGCATGCCGTGCCACCGATGGCCCCCTCCGCGCCCCGGCAGGGTCTTCCGGTGGCGTCCGGGAGACGCCGCTGCCCACGATCGCCGCCGCGCGGCGGACACCGGACCGGGGATGAAGGACGCCTGCGCCGTCCGGCCGACGGCGGCCCCGTGACGGGGTACGGCGCGGGCGAGTCGGGTGACGTGGAGAGCGGGGCGGAGCGGGGGCGGTTAGCCTGAGCCGGCCAGGAGCCCGGTCGGCGTCGGGAGCAGCGCGTGGCGAGACTGGGAACGTGGAAGCGGCCGGGACGGCGGAGCCGCCTGATCCCGGCCACCCTGCTGTCCTTCGCCCTGCTGATCGACTTCGTCACCCCCCGCACCGTCAGCGCCGCCGCCCTCTACGCGGCCGCGATCCTGGCGGCCGCGCCCCTGCTGTCCCTGCGCGGCACGATCCTCACCGGGGTGAGCGCGCTCGTCCTCGACTGGGGCATGTTCCGGTATTTCGGCTACCGCGAGAGCGCGGTCGCGGTGAGCGAGCTGGTCATGGTCGCGACCGTGACCGTGGTCGCCGTCCTCCTCAACCGGCTCCTCCACCACCGCGAGCGGCAGCTGCGGTCCGCGCGCGACATCGCCGCCGCCGTCCAGCGCGCCGTCCTGCCCGCACCGCCGGAGCGGATCGGCCCGCTGCGCTTCGCCGCGCGGTACGAGGCGGCCCAGACGGACGCGCGGATCGGCGGGGACCTGTACGCCGTGGTCGACACCCCGTTCGGGGTGCGCTGCGTCATCGGCGACGTGCGCGGCAAGGGGATGGGGGCGGTCAGGGCGGTCTCCGTCGGCGTCGGCGCCTTCCGCGAGGCGGCCCTCCAGGAGCCCAGCCTGACCGGGCTCGTACGGCGGCTGGAGCAGGCCGTCACCCTCGAGGCACGGCAGTCGGGCACGCTGACCGAGCTCGAGGGCTTCGTCACCGGCGTGCTGGCGGAGTTCCCCCGCGGTGGGGACGAGGTACGGCTGATCAACCGCGGCCACCCGGCGCCGCTGCTCTTCCTGGGCGACACCGTGCGCTACGTCGAACCCGCCCGGCCGGGCCTGCCCCTGGGTCTCGCCGCCCTCGGCGAGGGCCCCGGCACCGTCGACACCCTGCCGTTCCCCGAAGGGGCCACCCTGCTGCTCTACACCGACGGACTCACCGAGGCCCGCGACGCGGCGGGCACCTTCTACGACCCCGTCGCCGGCTGCACGGGCCGCCGGCACCCCGGCCCGGACGCCCTCGTGGACGCCCTGCTCGCCGACCGGCACCGGCACACGGGCGGCCGGCGGACCGACGACACGGCACTGCTGGCCGTCACCCACGCGTCCGCGGCCGAGCGGACCACGAACGGCTGAGCCTCCGTCACCTTTGGCGCACGCGTAGTCGAGGGGGCCGGCCCGGAACACGTCGTCGGGCGGATCACCGGACGCGGCACGCACGACCAACTGCTCGCCCCCCGGGGCAGATACGCGGCCCTGGTGCGCCGTGACACCGAACTCGCCCCTACGGCATGATCGTTGCCCATGGGACCACTCGACGGTGCGGACCTGCCGGGCTACCGGCAGGTCGCCGAGCACGCCTGGGCCGATGACCACGGCGATGTGATCAGCCTGCACTTCTTCGACCTGCCTCCGGACATACCGGCGCCCCTGGAGGAGCCGGACCGGCTGCGACAGGCACTCGCCCGCTTCACGGCCGACGCGGGCGGCGGCCTCATCGAGGCCGACGTCGTCCGGGTCGCCGGACTGCCGGCGCTGCGCCAGGTGCTCAAAGTGCCGCTGCCGGACCGGCCGAGAGGCCAGGCGTTCCTGGGCACGTACACCGTGCCGCGCGCGGCCTGCAGCGCGGTGGTCAAGGTGCAGGCCTTCGAGGACGGCGTCACCGGGATGCGCGAGGCCATGGTCCTCGCCGAACTCGGGCCCGAGCAGTACTTCCTGGAGCATCCCTACGCGCCCGGGCTGCGCGACGGGCTCCCCTTCCACCGCGCCGACGCCGAGGAGTACGACGCGCGCTTCCCCGGCCACCCGCTCACCCGGGTACGGACGGCGCTCGCCCACCTCGCCGGGACCCTGGGCGCCGAACCCGGCTTCGCGGCGCTCCCGCCCTTCACCGGCCCCGCCCGCCGCGGCCTCCTGGGACGGCTGACCAAGCGCACGCGCCGGGACCGGTGATCCGGTAGCGGCGGTGTTCGGCCGGGCGGGGTTCCGGCCGCCGCCCGGGATAGGTTCTCCGCATGGACGACGCTGAGCTCGCCTCACTCCTTGCGGGATGCTCCGATTGGCCCTATCCGGGCGAGTGGCAGGGTGCGCCCTTCTCCGAGCGCACGGTCGAGGACGTCCGTTACGCCGTCGTGGCGCTCGACCCGGGCGTGAGCGCGATCGGCCTGCGACGCACCGACGGCTCGCTGTGGCTGCTGGGGAACGACGGTACGGCGCGCCTGCTGAACTCGGGCCACGAGGAGTTCGTGGCGTTCTGCCGGGCCTACGAGCAGGCCGCCCATGAGGCGGAGCGGTACGAGGCGCCGGAGGACGACGACTCCGACGAGGCCCTGGAACGTGCGATGCGTGACGCCGACGCCCTGACCGACGCGCTGGTCGAGCGCTTCCGCGCGGTCGACGCGGCGGCGGTCTCCGACGAGAACTCCTACTGGCACATCGCGGCCGAGGAACTCGGCTACTCCATGGACGCCTGACCCCGGCACCGCAGCGCTCGACGGCTTGATAGGCAAGTCGTCACTTGCCTATGCTCGGACCATGGCAGAGGATGTCTTCAAGGCACTGGCCGACCCCACCCGCCGACGCATCCTGGACGAGCTGGTGGAACGGGACGGCCAGACGCTGTTCGAGATCTGTGGACGGCTTGCCCTGAAGCACGGCCTCGGGCTGTCCCGCCAGGCGGTCAGCCAGCACCTGGCCGTGCTCGAGACGGCGGGCCTGGTGCTCACGCGGCGCCAGGGCCGGTACAAGTACCACGACCTGAACACCGAACCCCTTGAGCGCATCGTGACGCGGTGGCTCAGGCCCGACGCACCGGAGCGCACCCCATGAGGATCCACCTGTCCAGCGTCTTCGTCGACGACCAGGAGAAGGCGCTGCGCTTCTACACCGACGTGCTGGGCTTCGTGAAGAAGCACGACGTCCCGCTCGGCACGGACCGGTGGCTGACGGTGGTCTCCCCGGAGGACCCGGACGGGACGGAGCTGCTGCTCGAGCCCTCCGGCCATCCCGCGGTGAAGCCGTACAAGTCGGCGCTGGTCGAGGACGGCATCCCGGCCACCTCCTTCGCCGTGGACGACGTGCGGGCGGAGTTCGAGCGGCTGCGCGGGCTCGGGGTGTACTTCACCCAGGAGCCCGTCCGAATGGGCCCGGTCACGACCGCCGTCCTGGACGACACGTGCGGCAACCTGATCCAGATCGTGCACAGCGACGACGCCGCGGGCTGACCGGGAGGCCGGCCGCGGTCCGCCCCGGGAACGGCCCGGCGGTCACGCCCCCACGTTCGCCGAGGAGTCCGACGTCGCGAGACCCAGCGCCCCGCGTCTCCCGACGACGGCCTGCTGTACGCCCACGGCCGGAGCTGCCAGCATGATCCGGTCGATCGGGAACCGCACACGGGGGTTGATGTGTTCCATCGCGCACTGCGGCGCGCTCTGTTGGGCGGCGTCGCGTCCGTCCTCGTCCTGAGCGGCTGCTCGGCCGGCCCGGTGGCCGCCCGGCAGCCGGAGGCGGCTACGGCCCGCGCCACGCCCCGTTCGGCGGCGCCCGCCCCGCCGGTCGCGTCCGCCGCGTCCTGGCAGGATCCGGCGGAGGGGCTGACGGATGCCAGGATCTGGGTGTCGACGGGACGGCGCAGCGGCGGCCTGGAGCAGGCGCTGCCCGCGAAGCCCCCGGGCGGGACGGTCTACGTGGCGACGCAGTGCCAGGGCACGGGAACGCTCACCGTCGACGCGGGCCGCTACGGCACGTTCACGGAACATTGCTCCGGCCGGCCGGACGGCAGCCTCAACGGCGCCGCGATGACCACCGCCAAGGCCGCAACCCGGCTCAAGGTCACCGCGAGCCCGGGCGTCACCTGGGCGGTGGCGGTCGGCTGGGACCAACACGCCGAGGCGCCACCGGAGTAGCACCCTCGCGGCGGAGACGCTGCGCCGCTCCGGCCGGTGGGCCTCGCGGCCGGGTGGCCGGGTGGCCGGCTACCCCACCGGCCCGAGGTGGCCCTCGAGCACGGTGACGGGGATCGGCGGGCGGTCCCAGAGGGCGAGGATCTCGTTGGCCAGGTCCACCACGGGGAGCGGGTGCCGGTCGCCGTGCACCTCGATGGCCGCGGCCAGCAGGCCGCGCGGGACGGCCCCGGCGTCCAGCAGGACGCGCCAGTGCTCCGGGCCGAGTTCGAGGTACTCCAGTCCGGTCAGCCCGGCGATCTCCAGCGGATCGGCGAGCGTGCCCGGGTAGGCCGTGAGGGCCCGCAGGCGGGGCAGTCCGACGACCGGGGCGAGGCTCAGCGGCTCGCCCTCCCGGACGCCGATGTACAGGACCTCGAGCCCGGGGTGTGCGGCGGCCGCGACGCTGCCCAGGCTCCCGGTGTTGACCCAGGCCACGGCCTCGGGCTCGCCCGTCCGCTGTTCACCGGTGTGGGTCGGACGCCGGTCCGCGACCATGTCGGTGAGGGAGTCGGCGACCAGCCCGGCGCCGACGTTCTCCTCGTGGCTGAGGATGACGACCTGTCCCCTGTGCCCGCGCGGACCCGGTGTCAGGTCGACCGCGATCCGGTCGCCGCCGCCGTTGTCGCCGAAGGCGATCCAGCCGGGCGAGCCGACCACCCCCTGCACGGCGGCGTCGGGCGCGGTGACCACCGCCTCGATCGCGGCGAACTCCCAGGGACACGGGCGTGAGGCCGCGTCGGCGACGTAGAGGTCGTCGAGCGACAACAGCTCGCAGCCGACCGCCCCGAAGACCCGCTTCGCCGCCTCGTAATCGTCGGCCCAGTCCTCCCACCGGGCCCGCGTCACGCGGTACAGCGCCTTGAGTTCGTCGGGCAGCACGACGCCCAGGCGCTGCTCCACCTCGGCGATCTCCGCCTCGGTGGCACCGATGGCGTCGGGGATCCGCTCGCGGAGCGTACGCTCCAGCCACGCCGGATCTGCCGTCGGGGACGCAACCGCCTCCGGCGCCGGCTCGGGAAGGCGGCGCCAGGGCTCCGGGACCGCGTCCTCGACCAGGACGAGCGCACCCGGGTGCGCACCGCCGATCCCGGTCTCCACGGCGGGACTTGAGCCGTGCAGGTACAGGACGGTCCTTCCGTCCGGCTCGATCTCGGCGGTGAACGGGACGTCCTCCACACCGGCGTCCGCCAGGGCGCTCCGCACCCGCTCCACCGCGTCGAACTCGTCCTGCACGTCCTCGATCTGGAGGGCCCGTCCCGGCGCCGGCAACCTGGGCGGCATCGGCACGCTCCACGATCCGCGGCCGATCCGGCCCGCCACGTGGCCACCCGGTGCCGCGAGCCGCTCCGCGTTGCCGGCCCGCAGGACCCTCAGCAGGGGCTCCCAGGTCGTGAAGTCGTGGATCGAGGACAACTGCGGCCTCCGGTGGCGCTGGTGAACGTGACGGAACGTGCTGTCCTGGCCGATGCTAGGCGCCACCACCGACACCGACACCGGCCCGTCCCCGTCCCCGTCCCCGTCCCCGACGGCCGGCGAGAGCCACCCCGGCCCCCGCGGGTCGTCGCGGGCGACCGTCAGGCACACGCCCCGGAGTACTTGTCCCGGCTGTCCTCCGCGGGCGCGGTGACGCGGACGCCGAGGAGGCGTCCGGCGGAGTTCACCCGCACCTCCAGCGACGTCACGGCCGCCATGCGGTCGTCGCGGTACGGGTAGGTGACGGTCCACGTCTCGCCGGGGCCGTCGTCGGCACGGAGCACCGCGGGCCGCTCGGTGCCGGCGGTGGGATAGCGCGCGGCCACGTAGCGGCCGGCGGTCCGCTCGGCGGCGGCCGCGTCGTGCACGGGACCGGCGGCGCCCGGGATGGGCCTGCCCACGGCCGGGGCCTCGGTCCGCGGCCCCATCGACACGTCGACCCGGTACCCGTCCGGGTCGGGCCAGCGCATGAAGGCGACGCCGTCCGGCTCCAGCTCGGCCCAGACCTCCTCGTTCACGCCGTCCATACCGCACGGCGTGTTGTCCGAGACGCGGGCGATCCTGACGTCGTCGCCCAGCGCCTCGCGGACCGCCTCCCCGATCACGGCGCGCTGTTCCGCCGACGCCTGCCTGTTCGGCTCGGCGTGGTCCACCACGCGCACGTCGACGACGGTCGACAGCACGCAGGCGACGGCGACGAATCCCGACCCGGTCACGGCCAGGAAGCCGCGGTGACGTGTGGGCCAGGCCGGCAGCCCCCGTCCGACGAGGCGGAGGGACAGCAGCCCGGCCCCCACGCCCGCGGCGGCGCCCAAGACGTTGGTGACGAGGTCACTGGTGTCGCAGTAGCGGCCGATGACGGGAAGGCACGCCTGGACGGTCTCGATCCCGCAGGCCAGGAGGACGGACAGCAGCAGCGGCGGCACCGGCCGCCGGGCTGCGCGGACGCCGAGGAATCCGATCGGCACGAACAGGGCGACGTTCATCCAGCCCTGGGTCGTCCCGAACGACTCCCACACGTCCTTGCTCACCGTGCACCTCACCCCGCCAGTGCCGACGGGTCTCAGCCAGAGCGTCAGGAACAGGGCGGCCGTCGTCGTCGCCGCCCAGGCCCCGTAGGTCCAGGGCCGGTCGGAACGGCCCCGCAGGGCGGTCGCGACGACCCCCAGCACGGCGGCGGAGACGAGGGCGACGAGCAGGAGGTACAACATGTGCCCTCCGAAGACGAGAGCGAACAATGCCGTGCCTTTCGAGCGCGAGGGGACCGGTCGACGGCACGCTTGCCGCGGCGCGTCGGCGATCACCCTCGCGCCCGCACGTCATGGGCCCTGGCTCAACGGATGACCAAGCTGTAACAGCCCCTCTCCGCCGGTCCGGGACCGCCTGGGACCTCGCGCTCCCGCCCTACGGCCGCGGCGCGGGTTCCGTCGCCTCGGGAAAGCCCAGCGCGTCCAGCAGCGCGTGGAGGAGGTCCTCCACGAAGGTCTCCGCCGAGCGCAGCAGCTCGCGGGCCCTTGACGGCGGACGGGCGGAGTGCTGACCTGCGCGGACTTCAGCGAGAGCGGCAACAACGCACCCCATGGCTGTGCCCAGGGACCGCCCTACCGCCTGCGCTCAACCCGAACCTGAACCCGAACCGGGGCCGGAGGAGTCGCGGCCGGGGGCGGCGCTCGTCGTCACATGCCGGAAACGTACCCAGCGGTGGTACGCCAGTAGGGTCCCCGCATGCTGCTTTTCCATTTCACGCGGCCGGGGCTGTGGCCGCTGATCTTGGCAGACGCGGAGATCCGGGCGACCTGGCCGGAGGGGCCGGACGCCGTAATGGAGCCGGCGCGGACCGTGCACCTGACCGCGGATCCGAGCCCGGGGTCGCTGCCCGGGCCGTTCCGCGACCGGACGGTGCGGATCACGGTGGAGGTCCCGGTGCCCGAGGCACAGCGGTGGCATGCCTGGGCCGGTACCAAGCTGCCCGCCGGGTCGGCCGAGGCGCTCGCGGCGACCCTCTTCGACGGGCGTCCGGACGATTGGTTCGTGGTGGAGCGGGCGATCCCGTCGGCGGAGTGGGTGTCGGTGGTCGACCTGGGCGTGATGGCGCCGCTCTGGCCGCGTTCGTAGCCGCGAGGGCGCCGCGCCGTCACACGGGCCCGTCACCACGTCGTGGGCCCGGCGCCGCGCCACTCGACGAGGTCGCTGTCGTACAGGTCCCCCAGGCGCATGCGGAGCCCGGCGCGGCGGACCAGCGCGAGGACGTCGCGGGGTCCGTGGGCGAGGCCGAGGATCCTGCCGTCGCACCGCACCCGGCGGCCGCCGCTGCCCGACGGCGGGTAGACGATCACTCGGCATGGCACCAGCCCAGCCTGGCCCCGCCCGCGCGGGGCCGCATCCCGGCGGAGTAGCCGGACGCGCGCCGCCGCCCCGCAGGGCTTACCAATGGAGGGACGAGGCAGGACACCCGGGGGCCGGAGAAAGTGGCTGGGCATGCGCGTTGTCGTCGATCTCACCCGTTGCCAGGGCTATGCGCAGTGCGTGTTCCTCGCGCCCGACGTGTTCGAACTGCACGGCCCGGAGGCACTGCTGTACAACCCGGCGGTCCCGGAGGACCAGTACGCACGCGTGCGCCAGGCCGCCGCGGCGTGCCCGGTCCAGGCGATCCTGGTGGGCGAGGGGGTGAGCGCCGGTGCCCGGTGACCTCCGTGAGGGGCGGATCGTCGTCGTCGGCGCGTCCCTGGCCGGTCTGAGGGCCGCCGAGGCGCTGCGCGAGAAGGGCTTCACCGGTTCGCTGACCGTGGTCGGGGACGAGCCCCACCCGCCGTACGACCGGCCTCCGCTGTCCAAGCACGTGCTGCTCGGCAAGGGGCGGGCGGACGCCACCGGGCTGCCGATGCGCCGTGACCCGGAGGCGGAGTGGCGGCTGGGCGTGCCCGCCACCGGGCTGGACGCGGTGGGCAAGCGGGTCCTGCTGGGCGACGGCTCGTCGCTCCCGTTCGACCGGCTGCTGATCGCGACCGGTACGCGGGCGCGGCCCTGGCCGGTTCCCGAGGAGGCGGCCCTCGACGGGGTGTTCACGCTGCGCACCAGCGACGACGCCGCGGGGCTGGCCGAGCGGCTGGCGGCCGGGCCGCGCCGGGTGCTGGTGATCGGGGCGGGCTTCACCGGTTCGGAGATCGCGTCGGTGTGCCGGGAGCGGGGTCTGGAGGTCACGGTCACCGAGCGCGGACCCGCCCCGCTGGTGGGCGCGCTCGGCGGGACGCTGTCGAAGCTCGCGGCCGCCATGCAGCGGGCGCACGGCGTGGACCTGCGCTGCGGCGTGACCGTCACCTCGCTGCGCGGCAACGGCAGGTTCACCGGCGCGGACCTGTCGGACGGCACCCGTGTCGACGCCGACGTGTGCGTCGTCGCCATGGGCGCGGTGCGCAACGTGGAGTGGCTCGCGGAGTCGGGCCTGGCCGCGGATCCGCGCGGGATCGCCTGCGACGCGGGCTGCCGGGCGTTCGACATGTACGGCATCGTCACGGACGACGTGTTCGTGGCAGGTGACGTCTCGCGCTTCCCGCACCCGCTGTACGAGTACCAGTTGCTCTCCCTCGAGCACTGGCGCAACGCGGTGGACCAGGCCGAGGTGGCCGCGCACAACATGGTCAGTCCCGGGCCGCAGCGGCGTCCGCACCTCGCCGTCCCGACGTTCTGGTCGAGCCAGTTCGGCCACAACATCAAGTCGGTGGGGGTCCCGACCTTCTCCGACGAGGTGGTCATCGCCCAGGGTTCGCTGGAGGAGCGGCGTCTGGTCATGGTCTACGGCTACCGCGGCCGGGTGACCGCCGCGGTCACGGTCGACATGGCCAAGTCGCTGGAGTACTACGAGCGCCTCATCGAGGCGGCCGCCCCGTTCCCGCCCCCGCCGGGGGCCGCGGACCGGCGTGCGGCGGCCGAGGTCCCGCTCCCCTCCGACGTGCCGGACCCGAGCAGGCTCTCGCACGGTCCCACCGTCGCGCTCACCGGGTACCTGCCGGACCGGCGGCTGGTGCTGGCGCGGCCCACCGGGTGACCCGCCCCCCGCCCATCCGGCAGGACCCCACGAGGACCCACGAGGAGCCACCCCGCATGACCGCCGAGACCCTGCTGGAACGCATCACCGACTACGCCAGCCGCCCCGACCCGTACCCGCTGTACGCGGAACTCCGCGAGGCCGGGCCCGTGGTGCGGCAGGCGGACGGCAGCTACCTGGTCGGCACGTACCACGAGGTCGTGGGCCTGCTCCACGACCCGAGGCTCAGCGCGGACCCCCGCAACCGCACCACGCCGGCCCCGGAGGCGGTGGAGGAGACGCGGCACCTGCCGTTCCTGCGGCTGGACGATCCCGAGCACCACCGGCTGCGCACCCTGGCCATGCGGCCGTTCGGCCCGCCGCACAGCCCCGGCCGGGTCGACGCCATGCGCGACGAGATCACCCGGGTCACCCGGGAACTGGTCGACGGGCTCAGGGGCCGCGAACACGTCGACATCGTCGACGACCTCGCCTATCCCCTGCCGGTCACGGTCATCTGCCGGGTGCTGGGTGTCCCGCGCGAGGACGAGCCCCGGTTCCGGGAGTGGACCGACCAGCTCGTCGCCTCCGCCGACATCAGTCCCGGCGAGGACAGCGCCGCGCGGGCCGAGGCGGGCCGCCAGGCCCGGATCGCGATGGGCGCCTACCTGCTCGGTCTCGCGGAGGAGCGCCGCGGCCGGCCCACCGGCGACCTGCTCTCGGACTTCGTCAACGAGCCCGATCCGCAGCTGCGGCTCACCGACGAGGAGCTGGCGGTGACCGCGATCCTGCTGCTCATCGCGGGGCACGAGACCACGGTCAACCTGATCACCAACGGTGTGCTCACGCTGCTGCGCCACCCGGACCAGCTGGAACGGCTGCGCCAGGAGCCGGAACTGATGCCGGAGACGGTGGAGGAGCTGCTGCGGTACGAGCCGCCGGTGCACCTGCGCGAGCGCGTCCCGCTGGCCGACGTGGAGATCGCGGGCACCGTCATCCCGAAGGGGACGTCGGTGATCCTCGCGCTCGCCTCGGGCAGCCGCGACCCACTGCGCTTCAAGGACCCCGAGCGGTTCGACCTCGCCCGCAAGGACAACGAGCACATCGGCTTCGGCAGCGGCGTCCACTTCTGCTACGGCGCCCCGCTCGCCCGCATCGAGGCCCAGACGGCGCTCGGCGCGCTCCTGCCCGGACTCGGCACGGCGACCCTACTGCAGGACCCGCCGCCCTACCGCCGGAACGCCATGCTGCGCGGGCCCCGTCACCTCCTCGTCGGCTTCTGAGGCCGGCCGGACGGTCCCTCCATCACAGCCGAAACCGGACCCGGGCAACAATTCGGCGGCGCGCCGGAATTCGCGCGTCATCGCGCCGTAGCGGCACATGGAATTTCCGTGCCACTGCGCATTGTCGGTGGCACGGATTTCCGTCGGGAATTCGTGGAGGTTGACTCGACGGGGTTGTCAATGTCTCCGGCGCGTAACCGCCTTCCGGCCGGATCGTCACGAGGGGCTTTGTGGCTGGCATTGCGTCAGGCCGACTTGTCAGGGTGGTGGTCGTGACGGGGAAGAGCCCCGCCACGAATGGGAAAGTAGGTCTTTCATGAAGGTCCCGACCGCCTGCCGTGTCATACCCGCCCTGACCCTGGCTTTCGCCGCCCTGACCGCGTGCGGTCAGGGCGGTGACGAGGCCGGCGCCGGCCGCGCGGACTCTCCGGCGGCGGCCGCCCCGGATTCCTCGTCGGCGAGTACGTCCCCGTCCGCCTCGCGAGAACGGGCCGCCGGGCAGGACCCGTCCTCCGACGAGGTGTCACGCGATCGTTCCGGCGGTCAGGATGCGGAGTCCGAGGCGGGTCGTGACGGTGGCGCGCAGCGGTGCGCGGCCGGGCAGTTGCGGGTTTCCGTGGAGGACCAGGATTCCGCCGCCGGCACCACGCATTTCCAACTGGCCTTCCGGAACACGGGAACCGAGCCGTGCTCCCTGACGGGATTCCCCGGAGTGTCCTTCCGCGGCCGTGACGGTGCCCAGATCGGCACCCCTGCCGACCGTGCCAGCGGCACGCCGGCCACGACGGTCACCCTGATTCCCGACGCCCGGGCCGTCGCGGACGCGAAGGCGCTGAACGGGCAGGCCGGTCTTTCCGCCGGCGAGTGCCGACTGACGAGCGTCTCGTTCCTGGGTGTTTTCCCGCCCGGGTCGAGGGAGCAGATCGACGTGCCGTGGAAGGCTTCGGAGTGCGCTGTCCGCGGGGCGCACGGGCTGACGGTCGGCCCGCTCCACCCCGTCCGCTGAGTCCGGGCAGGGGCCCGGGCTACCGGGCCCCGTGGCCGACCGGGCCCTGTCGCCGTGGGGTGCCCTTCGTCGCCGCGGCTCAGACCGACGGCACGCGGTGCGTGGCGTCCGTGCCCCAACTGACCAGCAGGCGCAGCGACTCGGCGGAGGGCGAACCAGGCTCGGCGTGGAAGGTCACGAGGGTCACGTCGGGGTCGTCCGCGAGCCGGAACTGCTCGAAGTTCAACTGGAGCTCGCCGGCCAGCGGGTGGTGCAGGCGCTTGACGCCGTGGCTCTTCTCCTTGACGTTGTGCAGTGCCCACAGGCGACGGAACTCCTCGCTCTTGACGGAGAGTTCACCGACAAGGGCGGACAGCTGGGGGTCGTCGGGGTAGCACCCGGCGTCCATGCGCAGCCCGCACACGACGTCGATCGCCTTCTGCTGCCAGTCGGCGAACAGATCGCGGTACTCGGGACGGAGGAACACCAGCCGCGCCCAGTTGCGCTCGCTCGCGGGCAGCTCCGACCAGTCACCGAAGAGGGCGGCCGCCGCCCTGTTCCAGGCGAGGATGTCGGAGCGCCGTCCGACGAGGTAGGCCGGGACGCCCTCCAGCGAGTCCAGGAGCTGCCACAGCGCCGACCGGGCCTGCGGCTGCCGCGTCGCGGGCTTCTTCTTGTGCGCCTTCGGCTTCGCCAGGTGGGTCAGGTGCGCGTACTCGGCGTCCGTCAGGCGCAGGGCGCGGGCTATGGAGCCCAGCACGTCGGTGGAGACGTTGTGGCTGTTGCCCTGTTCCAGGCGCGTGTAGTACGCGACGGAGACCCCGGCGAGCTGGGCCAGCTCCTCACGGCGCAGGCCGGGGACCCTGCGGTGCCGCCCGGCGTCGGCCAGTCCGACGTCCTCCGGCTTCAGCCGGGCCCGCCTGCTGCGCAGGAACTCGCTCAGCTCGGCCCGGCGGTTCAGGGGCCGTGCGGCGACGGCTTCGGCTCGCTGTTCCATACCTCCAGTATCCGCGCCGTCCCGTGGTCGTAGGCAGCGCAGCCTGACCCCGCCGGTGGTAGGCACAGCGGTCGTACGAAAAGGCGGGTGAACGCTGATCCGCCCGACCTGGGGCAGGCTCGGATGTACTCGGCAACCATGCCCGGGATCGATCGGGCACCGGGTCCGCACATCACGAGGAGAACCCCTGCATGACGACTGTTGCTGCCTACGCCGCACCCGCACCCAAGGCGCCGCTGGAGCGGACCGCCATCGAGCGGCGCACGGTCGGCGAGCACGACGTCCTGATCGACATCAAGTTCGCCGGCATCTGCCACTCCGACATCCACCAGGCCCATGACGGCTGGCGCCCCGGCCTCTTCCCGATGGTCCCCGGCCACGAGATCGCCGGCGTCGTCTCCGAGGTCGGCCCCGGCGTGACGACGTTCGCCGTCGGCGACCGCGTCGGAGTCGGCTGCATGGTCGACTCCTGCCGGGAGTGCGCGAACTGCAAGGACGGCCTGGAGCAGTTCTGCACCGGCGGTGGCCCGACCTGGACGTACAACGGCACCGGCAGGGACGGTCTGCCCACCCACGGCGGCTACTCCGAGAAGATCGTCGTCGACCGGCACTTCGTCGTCCGCATCCCGGACGCGCTGCCGCTGGACGTGGCGGCCCCGCTGCTGTGCGCGGGCATCACCACGTACTCGCCGCTGAAGCACTGGAACGCCGGCCCCGGCAAGAAGGTCGCCGTCGTCGGCCTGGGCGGCCTGGGTCACATGGGCGTGAAGATCGCCCACGCGCTCGGCGCCGAGGTCACCGTCCTGTCGCAGTCCCTGCGCAAGAAGGACGACGGTCTGCGCCTGGGCGCCGACCACTACCACGCCACCGGCGACCCGGAGACCTTCGCGAAGCTGGCCGGCACCTTCGACATCGTCCTGAACACCGTCTCGGCGGGGCTGGACTTCTCCGCCTACGTGTCGCTGCTGCGCACGGACGGCGCGATGGTCAACGTCGGTCTCCCCGAGGAGTCCGTGCACCTCGACCTCAAGGCCCTGAACGGCCGGCGCCGGGTGATGACCAGCTCCAACATCGGCGGCATGGCCGAGACCCAGGAGATGCTCGACTTCTGCGCCGAGCACGGCCTCGGCGCCGAGATCGAGCTGATCTCCGCGGATCGGATCAACGAGGCGTACGAGCGCGTCCAGGCCGGCGACGTGCGCTACCGCTTCGTGATCGACACGGCGACCATCTGAGGCACCCGCGAGCCGGCCGGAGCCCCGTCCTCCGGCCGGTTCCGCCCATCTCCGGGCCCTCCTCCGACGTTCACCGCGACGGCACGCCCGCCCGGATGACCGCGCCCGCCCGGGGCGCTCAGCCCCGGGCGGGCGGTCGCGCCTCGCGGGCCAGGCTCCGTGCGATGGCCGCCGCGTGGGAGGCCACGTCGTCGATCGTCGGGTGCCGGCGGCTGAGGAAGCCGCTGCGCAGGAGCGTCGCGTAGCCGTGGGCGGCGGCGATCTGCCGCTCCAGCAGTTCCAGGGCCCGGCGCGCGTCGCCGTCGGTGACGGCCAGAGCGGACGGGAGCAGGGCGTCCATGACGTCGCGGCCGGCCTGCAGCAGGCCCTCGTCGCCGGCGTCCTGCAGTTCGGGGGCGAAGATCAGGTCCAGTCCCGAGCCGTTCTCGGCCGCGAAACGGGTGTAGGCGGCGGCGGACACGGCCGTGGCCTCGACCGGATCGGTTCTCCCGTGCTCGTCGCGCGGGAGTTCCTCCCGGGCTTGCAGCATGCGCGCGGTGAGGGTGCCCGCCGCGGCGATGGCGCAGGCGATCAGCAGGGCCTGCTTGCTGGCGAAGTGCCGGTAGGGCGCCGCGGTGCTGACGCCCGCCCGGCGCGCCACTTCCGCCACGGACAGCGCGGCGATGCCCTGCTCGGCGATCAGTTCCAGTGCGGTCGAGACCAGCGCGGCCTTCAGGTCGCCGTGGTGGTAGGTACTCCGCTTCGGCACGGCCCCCTCCGCTCCTCACTCAATGTAAGAGACATCTTACATACCGGAGCGGCGGTCGCGCACATCGTCCACCCACGAGGGCGTTTGACTTGTTGCTAGAGCCTTCTTACATTGAGCCAAGTAAGAGGTCTCACACATTGGCTTCGGGACGTCCGTCGCACCCTCGCCGTTGACCCGGAGCACACAGAAGGAACCGTCATGCCCACCACCACCGCGGCCTTCGCCGCCCCTTTTGCCGGCGCCAAGCTGGAGCCGCTCACCATCACGCGCCGCGACGTACGGGGCGCCGACGTCCGCATCGACATCCACTACACCGGCGTCTGCCACACCGACCTGGTGCAGACCTCCGACGGCTGGGGCCCGGGGCTGTACCCGATGGTCCCGGGGCACGAGATCACCGGCGTGGTCACCGAGGTGGGCCCGGAGGTGACGAGGTTCGCCGTCGGCGACCGCGTCGGCGTCGGGACGTACATCGACTCCTGCGGGGAGTGCGAGCCGTGCCGGGCCGGCCTCGAGGTGTACTGCGAGAAGGGCTGCACGCCCACCTACAACGCCAAGGACCGGGACGGCGAGACCACCCACGGCGGCTACTCCCGTCAGATCGTCGTCGACGAGCGCTACGTGCTGCGCATCCCCGACAGGCTGCCCCTCGACGCCGCGGCTCCCCTGCTCTGCGCCGGCATCACCACCTACTCGCCCCTCGCCCACTGGAACGCCGGACCCGGCAAGAAGGTCGCCGTCCTCGGCATGGGCGGTCTGGGACACATCGCCGTCCAGCTCGCGCACGCCATGGGCGCCGAGGTCACCGTCCTGTCCCGCACGCTGGGCAAGAAGGACGACGGCCTGGAGCTGGGCGCCGACCACTACTTCGCCACCGAGGACCCCGAGACCTTCGCCCGGCTGGCCGGCACCTTCGACCTGATCCTGTGCACGATCTCCGGCGCGCTCCAGTTCGACCGGTACCTGCGCCTGCTGAAGCTGGACGGCACCCTGATCAACGTCGGCGCCCCGGACGACGACATCTCCATGAACAACTGGGCCCTGATCCCCGGCCGCCGCTCCTACGCCGCCTCTGCGGCCGGCGGGATCCCCGAGACGCAGGAGATGCTCGACTTCTGCGCGGAGCACGGGATCACGGCCCGCATCGAGACCATCGCGATGGAGGACGTCAACGAGGCCTTCGAGCGACTGCACCAGTCCCAGGTCCGCTACCGCTTCGTCGTCGACGTGGCGAAGTTCCAGGGCTGAAAGCCCCCGCGAGCCGGGGGCCGCGGCGCGGCGGCCCCCGGCTCGTGTCAGGCCGTCGTCGTGGTGCGGTGGCGGGCGCGGAAGGCGGCGGCCTTGACGCGGTTGCCGCAGGTCCGCATTGCGCACCATTCGCGGCGCCGGCCGCGGGAACGGTCCAGGTAGACCTGGGTGCACTCGGGGCGGGCGCACTCGCGCAGCAGGGCCGCCTCGTCGCCGATGATCCGGACCGCCTCGCGGGCGAGGGCGGCGAGGCCCTGTGCGGCGGACCCGGAACGGCTCGTGCCGTCGGCGGCGAGCTGCGGCACGACGGGAGTGCGGGCGGCGTGGCGGTTGACCGCGGCGACGGCGCCGGCGGGCAGCGCGGCACCGTCGAGCCTGGCCTCGACCAGGGTGTAGATCGACTCCCGCAGTTCCACGGCGGCCGCGAGGTCCGCGGCGTCGGCGCCGGGCTCGTGGTCGAGCATCCCGGACTCGGTGAACCAGGCGTCGAGGAGTCCGGGCGTGGCGAGCATTTCCGTGGGCACCGCGTTGCGTCGCGCGCGCAGCGTGCCCAGGAAGTCGAGGGCGAGCGTCCCACAGGGAAAGGCATGTTTCACATCACCATCCTAACCGGTGACCTCCATTTCGTCACTTGCTTGACAGGTGACTTATCCCCGTGGGACGGTCGTCACCGTTCGAAACGGTTACTTCTTGATGTGGGGGACGCCGCAATGGCTGTCGTTCGTTTTCACCTGACCTCCTCGCTCAGCCCGTCCGAGGCGCTGGCCGTGCTCACCGACTTCGGGCCCGCGCGGGCCCGGAACTGGCCCACCATCGACGCCGGGCACCTGACCGTCCACGCGATCGGCGACACCTGGGCCGAGGTGACCGAGGGCACGGCGTCCGCGTGGGAGCGGGCGCGCTACGACTGGGACGCCGAGCAGGGCCGGGTCACCATCGCCACGCACGACTCGAAGGTGTTCGGGCCCGGCGGCGGATGGGTCTTCCGGATGACCCCCGAGGGGCAGGGCACCCGGGTCGACGTCGAACTCACCCGCACCCCCGGCACGCTCAAGGGCAAGGTGCTCGCGAGCCTGCTCCCCCTCGCGGCCGGGTCGCTCCGCAAGTCCTACCGGCAGCCCTTCAAGGCCGTCTGACCCGCGGCCGCACGGCCGGTCGGCGAGCGGCCGCCGACCGGCCCCCGGGCCTCGGCCACCGGCCCCCGGGTCCGGGCCGGCCGCAGCGCGGCCCCGCGGCCGATCCCGCCCCTCGAACTCACTGTCGGGAAGCGGATACCGTCCGTACACTGTCACGTTGCAGGCATGCGGGCAGTGTTGACCGGGGGGAGCCGCCATGTCCGAGCAACCGCACGGCGCCACATACGGATACGGCTACGGTTACGGTTACGGGCCGGGATACGTCCCGCCCATGCCCTCCAGCCCGCCCCCCGCACCGCCGGACGGACTGCGGGCGGCGGCGGTCGGGCTGCTCAACCTCAGCGGCCTCGGCCTCGGCTACGCCCTGACCCGGCGCTGGGTGCCCATGGTCGTGTGCTGGTTCGCGACCGGCCTCCTGCTGCTGGTGGCACTGCCCGCGGACCCGGACGGCGTGCCCGTCGGCCTGGTCGTCGGCTACCTGGTCCTCCTCCTGGCGGCGGCCGTCCACGGCGCCGTGGTCGGGCTGCGCACCCGTCTGGTGTGGCCCGCGGGCTCCCCCCTGGCGATCGCCCTCGGCCTGGTGCTGCTGGCCGTTCCGGCCGGCGGTGCCGTGCTGTACGACACGGCCCGCGACGAGGCCAAGGAGCAGGCGCTCCTCGGCCGCCTCGACCAGGCCGACCAGTTGGTGCGGGCCGCCGGGGCCAGATCCTTCGAGACGGCCGAGTCCGACTACCGCAAGGCCCTGCGCGAGTACCGGGACATCAGATCCGGCCACCCGGACTCCCGGGCCGCCGCGCGGGTCCCCGACCGCCTGAAGACGTACTACACCACCGTCGGCGCCGCCTACGACCGGCAGGACTTCTGCGCGGCGATCCCCGCGCTGACGTACCTGCGCACCGTCCCGGGCACCATCGGCAAGCAGCCGCTCAGCACGCTCGCCACGTGGCCCGACGACCGCCTGGCCACCTCGCTCTACGAGTGCGGCGCGCAGCGGCTGGACAACCAGGACTCCGACTGGACGGGGAACCTCGGCGAACTCGTCCGCAGCTTCCCCGACTCGGAGCAGGCCGCGAAGGTCGCACCGGCCGTCGACTCGGCCGTGGACAAGGCCGCGAAGGACGTCGGCGGCTCCGACCCCTGCGCCGCCGTCGAGCGGCTGCGCGCCCTGGGCACCCAGGCCGGGGGCCTGAACACGGGCGGCGGGGACATCGGTGACGCGGTCGCCGCCTCCGCCGCCCGGGCCGGGAGGAGCGCCGACTCCGGCGTGTACTCCTGCGGCGTCGACCAGTACAAGGAGGGCGACTTCGACGAGGCGCGGGAGACGATGAACACGTTCGTCGCCAAGAACAAGAGCGCCGGGAACCGCACGCTGGCCAAGAAGTTCGCCATCGCGGCGGAGGTCGCGGACGCGATCCCGGCGGCGGGCAAGCGGCTGCCCACGCTGGCCTCCGGCGGCAGCATCTCGGTCACGATCAAGAACGACAGCCCCAACCCGATCACGGTGCTCTACACCGGACCGGTGACCGGCAGCATCACCCTCAAGGCCTGCCGGGGCTGCACCTCGTACGACCTCCTCACCCCCTCGTTCGGGGGGTCCAGGCCCTGCCAGGACAGCAGCAGGAACTACCCCCAGCGCACCATCCGGCTGCCCGTGGGCACCACGTACTTCCTGCACAAGTCGACCTCGTCGGACGGATCGAGCCCCGCGTCCGACACGGCCAGGCTCAAGTCCGGCTACATCTACACCGAGTGCGCCTACACGACGAAGTCCGCCTTCGGCTTCTGATCCGGGACGGGACCCGGCGGGGCTCCCGGCAGGTCTCCCGGCAGGGAAGCCTGCCGGGTCCCGCCCGCCGTCGCCGGCGTCAGTCCGAACCCCCGCCCCCACCACCGCAGCCGAAGCCCCCGCCGGAGTGTCCGCCGGAGTGGCCGCTGTCACCTCCGTGAGCGCCGCCGTCGGTGCCGTCCCAGCCCGCGCCCCCGTCGTCGGCGCGCCAGCGCAGGAACTCGTGCCGGCCGAACGGGAACAGGCCCTCGTCCGCGACCGCTCCCCGGCCGATCAGCCCGGCCTCGGCGGTGAACGCCGGGACGAGCGCGGTCAGCGCCGGGTCACCGTGGAGCGCGACGGCGAGCAGGACGTCGGCCTCCGCGAGCCCCGCACGGTCCGCGGGCACCGGCGTGTTCCGCCGCAGTTCGGCGACGTACCGGCGGGCGGCCCGGGTCGGGCTCGCGCGCACCAGCCGCAGCAGCCCCGCCCCGGCCAGCTCGGCCCGCATCCGCGACAGCGCCCTCCGCACGACCGCGCGGCCGAGCAGTTCCCTGATGCCCGCCGGCCGGTACAGCCCCACGCGTACCGCCTTCTCCAGCGGATGGCGGTGCGGCGGCGGGTCGGCCTGCTCCGGGGAGGGCTCCCGGCGCAGGGTGCCCGGCCGTCCGGACTCGACGGCGCCGCGCAGGTGCAGCGCCACCACGGCGACCGTCACGGCGGCTCTGGGGCCTCCGCGCAGCATCGCGATCTCGTGCGGTTCCAGCCGGACCACCGTCGCCTCGTCCATGGCCTCTCCCCCCGTGCCTCTGCCGGGTACGTGCCCGCCGCCGGGGGTGGTCGAAGCCTCCGCGAGCCGGGTTCAGAGGGGGATTTGAGGGTGCCGTAGCGGGCGTACGGCCGCTGGTGTAGGCGCGCCCGCCCCGCTCAGGGCCGACCGGGTCCGGACAGACGGGCACGGAGCGTGGCGGCGAAGTCCTCGGCGCGGGACAACTGCACACGCAGTTCCTCGATCTTGCCCGCCGCCTCCCGCTCGTAGGCACGGACGCGCTCCAGCAGCGTCTCGCGCTCGGCACCACCGGGCGGGTCGGCTGCGTCGAGGCGGTCGACGGCGTCGAGCAGGTCGCGCATCTGGTCCAGGGTGAAGCCGAGCGGCTTCATGCGGCGGATCACCATCAGCCGCGCGACGTCGGTCTCGGTGTAGAGCCGGAAGCCGCCCTGGGAGCGGGCGGAGGGCGTGACCAGACCTGTCTCCTCGTAGTGCCGGATGGTGCGCAGGGACAGCCCGGTCCGCGCCGCGACCTCACCGATCTGCATGTGCCCGCCGTCCACGACCGTCGCCCCGCCCTTCCCGTGCCCGCCGATCCCTACCCTAACGTCAGGGTAGAGTTGCGTGGCGCGGACCCGGTGGGTCCGCGCACTGCCGAGCCGGGGCCGACGACGCCCCCGGCGGAGACCTCGAACCGTGCGGGAGACCCACGTGGCCGCGTCCATGGTCACGGGCGCCGCCGCCTGCCCGCCCTGACGGTCCGGTGACGCGTGTCGGGCCGTGCCCCACGTGCCGCCCGTCCGGCGACCCGGCCGCCCGGGAGTGCCGTCCCGTTGTCCGCGCCCTTCCCGCGCTCCCCCGCCGTCCACGGGGGCGTGCCCGAGCACGACAGGTACCCGTTCCCTTGTCCTCTCCCACTGCACTGCTGCGTCGCGCCCCGCGCCCCGACTGGCTCACCGATCCGAAGGTGTGGCGCACCGAGGTGCTGGCCGGTCTGGTGGTCGCCCTCGCGCTGATCCCCGAGGCCATCTCGTTCTCGGTCATCGCCGGGGTCGACCCCGCGATCGGCCTGTTCGCCTCCTTCACCATGGCGGTGACCATCTCCGTCGTCGGGGGACGCCGCGCCATGATCTCGGCCGCGACCGGGGCCGTGGCCCTGGTCATCGGTCCCCTCAACCGCGAGCACGGGCTCGGCTACCTCGTCGCCGCCGTCATCCTCGCCGGCGTGTTCCAGATCGTCCTGGGAGCGCTCGGCGTGGCCAGGCTCATGCGGTTCGTGCCGCGCTCGGTGATGGTCGGCTTCGTCAACGCCCTCGCCGTCCTGATCTTCCTGGCCCAGGTCCCGGAGATGCACGACGTGCCCTGGGCGGTCTACCCGCTCATCGCCGCGGGCCTGGCGCTCATGGTGTTCTTCCCCAAGGTCACCAAGGTGGTCCCGGCCCCACTGGTGTCCATCGTGACCCTGACCGTCGTCACGGTCGCCGCCGGCATCGCGGTGCCGACCGTGGGCGACAAGGGCGCCCTGCCGTCCTCGCTGCCGGTGCCCGGCCTGCCCGACGTGCCGTTCACCGTGGACACCCTCACCACCATCGCCCCCTACGCGCTGGCGATGGCGCTGGTCGGACTGATGGAGTCCTTGATGACGGCCAAGCTCGTCGACGACATCACCGACACCCGCTCCTCCAAGACCCGCGAGTCCATCGGGCAGGGCATCGCCAACATCGTCACGGGCCTCTTCGGCGGCATGGGCGGCTGCGCCATGATCGGCCAGACGATGATCAACGTGAAGGTCTCCGGCGCCCGCACCCGGCTGTCCACCTTCCTCGCCGGCGCGTTCCTGATGGTGCTGTGCATCGTCTTCGGCCCGGTCGTCTCCGACATCCCCATGGCCGCCCTGGTCGCGGTGATGGTGATGGTCTCCTTCGCGACGTTCGACTGGCACTCCGTCGCGCCGAGGACGCTGCGCCGGATGCCGGCCGGGGAGATCGGCGTCATGGCCGTCACCGTCGTGGTGGTGGTCGCCACCTCCAACCTGGCCATCGGCGTGGTCGTCGGTTCCCTGACCGCCATGGTCGTCTTCGCCCGGCGGGTCGCCCACCTCGCGGACGTCACCGCCGTCGTCGACCCCGACGGCACGAGCGTCGTCTACTCCGTGACGGGTGAGCTCTTCTTCGCCTCCTCCAACGACCTGGTGGGCCGCTTCCACTACGCCACCGACCCGGACAGGGTCGTCGTCGACCTGTCCGCCGCGCACATCTGGGACGCGTCCTCCGTCGCCGCGCTCGACGCGGTCGAGACGAAGTACGCCCAGCGCGGCAAGAAGGTCGAGATCGTCGGCCTCGACCGGCCCAGCGCCGCGCTCCACGGCAGGCTCACCGGCGAACTCGCCGGCCACTGAACGCCACTGAAGGCCGCTGAGCGCCGCTGCGGGCGGCAGGTCGTGGCGGCCGGTACGGGGGAGGGCGCCGGTGCCGATGATGCGCGTGTAAGGAAATGTGCCAGGGGAATTGCCTTGGGGCGTCCCCCTACGGCAGGCTGTCGCTCCAGTCAGGCCCTGCCCTCGGCAACCCGTACGTACGCGCGAACACCGTTGCGCGGCACCGGAGTCGGCGGCGGGGGCACGATCGTGTCCGGGAGTCCACCGAACGGGCCACGCTGGAAGGAAACCGTGTGAGCCGGATCTCGGTCCGGGGGATCGCGGTGGCTTCGGCCACGGCGGTCACCTCAGTGGGCGCCGTCGTCGGTGTCGCGTCGAGCAGCCAGGCGAGCGTGCAGCCCGTCGCCGCCAGCGACTCCACCGTCCTCGCGGACATACCCGCCGGCCAGCGGGTCCAGCAGGCCTCGCTGACGCAGCAGGTGCAGGCGCAGTCCGACGCCGCGGACGTCGGCACCCGGCAGGCCGCGGAGCAGGCCGCCCGCAAGCAGGCCGCCAAGGACGCCACCGCCCGCAAGGCCGCGGCGGCGAAGGCCGAGGCCGACCGCAAGGCCAAGGCGGCCGCCAAGGCCGCACTCGTGGTGAAGGCCTCGTACACCGTCGCCGAGGTCCAGGCGATGGCGCAGGCCATCATCGGCGACGCGTCGCAGTACCAGTGCTTCTCCAACATCGTCGGCCACGAGAGCGGCTGGGACTACACCGCGACGAACTCCTCCTCCGGCGCCTACGGCCTCGTCCAGGCCCTGCCCGGCTCGAAGATGGCCTCCGCGGGCGCCGACTGGCGCACCAACCCCGGAACGCAGGTCAAGTGGGGCCTGAAGTACATGAACAGCCGCTACGGCAGCCCCTGCGGCGCCTGGTCGTTCTGGCAGAACAACAGCTGGTACTGACGTACCCTCCGGGCGACGGCGGGGCGGTCGTCGCCCGGTCTACGCGTCGTCGCGGCACAGGCAGAAGGGGTGGCCGGCCGGGTCGAGGAGCACCCTGACGTGCTCCTGCGGCTGGAACTCCGCGACGGTGGCGCCCAGGGCGACCGCCTCGGCGACCGCAGAGTCCAGGTCGCCGACCTGGAAGTCGAAGTGCATCATCGGCCGCTGCTCGCCGTCGGCCGGCGGCCACACCGGGGCCCGGTAGCCCTCCGCCTGCTGGAACACGAGGAACGGTCCCTGCGGCGAGGCGGCCACGATGGCCGTGCCCGGTTCTTCGTGCCCGATGTGCCAGTCGAGGAGCTCCGCGTAGAACCGCGCCAGACCGCCGGGGTCCGGCGCCTCGACCGTCGTCCCCCACCACATGCCGCCCGTTCGAGATCGCATGCCTGAGCCTATCCGGGACCCCCGCACACGGGCACCCGCCCGGAGGCACCGGATCTGGTTCCTCCGGGCGCGCCTCGTACGGGAGTTCGGCCCGCCCACGGCGCCGAGGCCGGGGGGATCGGGGTCCACGTACCGGGTGCGACGCCACCGCACCGTACGGGGAGCACGGGGACGCTCCGGAGGCCCCCGGCGCGGGCCGGGGGCGTCCCGGGGGTCAGCGCAGCGACTCGGGCAGGGCCTCGCGGTGGACGATGCCCAGGCGCTGGGTGGCGCGGGTCAGGGCCACGTACAGGTCGCTGGTCCCGAAGCGGGCCGGTTCCACGACGAGGACGTGGTCGAACTCGAGCCCCTTGGCCTCGCGGGGGCCGAGCAGCACCACGGGCCGCGTGAGGTCGGGCTCGGCGCCGGGCGTGATGCCGTCGAGCGGGGCGGCGATCTCCTCGTGCAGCGCGCGCGGCGCGATCACCGCGAGGCGCCCCCGCGCCGGGGTCAGCTCCGCGACGGCCAGCGCCACCGCGCCCGCCAGGTCCGCGCCGGCGTGCCGCGTCCACGGCTTCTCGCCGGTGGAGCGCACCGACCGGGGCGGCTCGAAGGCGGGGTCCTCGACGCGTACCACTTGCGCGGCCAGATCCATGATCTCCGCGGGCGTACGGTAGTTGACGCCCAGCCGCACGTGCTCGAAGCGGTCGCCGACGTACGGCTCGAGGATCTTCTCCCACGATCCGACGCCCGCCTCCTCGGAGGTCTGCGCCGGATCGCCGACCAGGGTCAGCGAACGGGTCGGCGAACGGCGCATCAGCAGGCGCCACGCCATCGGCGACAACTCCTGCGCCTCGTCGACGATGATGTGCCCGAACGCCCAGGTCCGGTCGGCGGCGGCCCGCTCGGCCGCGCTGCGGTGGTCGGCCTCCTCCTGCCGGTCAGCCATCCGCTCGGCGTCGATGATGTCGTGGGCGGCCAGGACCTCGGACTCCGCGTCCTCGAACTCGAAGGACTCCGAGCCCCTGGACACCTCCAGGACGCCCTGCGCGTAGGCGATCTGCTCCTGTCGCTCGGCCTCGGCGGCGGCCCGCGCGGCGCTGTCGTCGACGCCGAGCAGTTCGGCCGCCTCGTCCAGGAGCGGCACGTCGGCCGGGGTCCACTCGCCCTCGCCCGGGACGCGGCGGATCGCCTCGGCGTCCGCGTTCGGCAGGTACACCGGCGCGGCCAGGTAGTCGGCGAGGAAGTCCTGCGGGGTGAGCATCGGCCACAGCTCCGCGACGGCCGCCCGCACCTCCGCGCTGGAAGCGACGCCCTTGCCGAGCTGCGCGATGTCGTCCGGGCCGAGGAAGTTGGGGCCTCCGTAGGGGTCCGCGCCGATGCGGTCGGCGAGTTGTGCGGTGAGGGCGTCGATGACGTGGAACGCGAAGTACGGCCGGGCCAGGTTGTGCGGCAGGCGCGTCTGGCGGGCGGCGTCCCGGGCCTGGTAGGCGATCTCCCAGTCCAGGACGAGTTCGCCGTCGTCGTGTGGGATGACCACCGGCGCGCCGGGCTCGGGCAGCGCCTGGCGGTCGCGTACGGCCAGCGCCAGCGCCTCCGCCATGTCCGCGGCGCCCTTGACGGCCGCCGCGCGCGGGCTGTCGCTGCCCCGGGCGTGGACGCCCGGGAACAGCTCGGCCTGCGTGGCGAGCATGACGCCGGTCTCGCCGAGGGCGGGCAGCACCTCGCCGATGTAGCTCAGGAAGGCCGGGTTGGGGCCGACGATGAGGACCGCGCGCTTGGCCAGCAGCTCGCGCTGCTCGTACAGCAGGAAGGCCGCCCGGTGCAGGGCGACCGCGGTCTTTCCGGTGCCGGGACCGCCCTCGACGACGAGGACGCCGCGGTGCGGGGCGCGGATGATGCGGTCCTGGTCGGCCTGGATGGTCCGCACGATGTCGGCCATGCGGCCGGTCCGGGCTGAGTTGAGGGCGGCGAGCAGCACGGCGTCGCCCGTGCGGTCCTCGAAGCCGGTGCGGTCGCCGTCCTCGAGGTCGAGGACCTCGTCGTGCAGCTCGGTGACCCGGCGGCCCTCGGTGGTGATGTGCCGGCGCCGGCGCAGGCCCATGGGCGTGTGGCCGGTGGCGACGTAGAACGGCCGGGCGACCGGTGCGCGCCAGTCGATCAGGAGGGGGGTGTGGTCGGTGTCGTCCTCCCGGATCCCGATGCGGCCGATGTGGTGCGCGGCGCCGTCGGTGAGGTCGATCCGGCCGAAGCACAGCGAGCCGTCGACCGCGTTGAGGGCCGCCAGCAGCCCGGACCGCTCGGCGACGAGGACGTCGCGCTCGAGACGGGCCTGCATGCCGTTGCCCACCGGGGACAGTGCGTCGTCCACGCGCTGGGCGGCGACCCCGCGCAGCGTGTCGACCCGCTCGTAGAGCCGGTCGATGAATTCCTGCTCCTTCTGCAGTTCGACGCTTTCGCGAGTTGACACATTCGCTCCCTGTCGGTTATGCTGTTCCTGTTGGCCCCCGTTGAGGGGCCTTTTCTGTGCGCGCACAGAAACACTCAATATACGTGAGGAAATCCCCGTACCGCAATTGCGGTACGGGGATTTCTGCGTCCCCGGGGCGGTGCGGCGCTTGCGGCGCCGCGGGGATCGCGGGGCTGCCCGGGTGCCGCGTCCGGGCAGCCACGGCGAGCAGGCGCGGGCGGCGGAAAGGAAAGGGAAGAGAAAGGGGGGCGTCCGGCCGGCCGGTCCTTTCCGCTCTTACCGCGCTTTCCGGTCCCGGCTTTCGGCGCACCCGATGGACGGCGGCACGGCCCGGCAGATGTCGCGCCGGCACGCCCCTCGGCGGGACATCAGGGGGCCGGCGTTCGCGGGAGTGCCGGCCCACCCGCCCGGAAGGCCGGGGCCGGGTGCCCCTATGATCAACGCCCGCTGAACGAACGATCGAGCGGGGGGACGGGAGATGACACACCGGCGCGCGGCGATACCGGTCGTGACCGGGGGATTGCTGCTCACGGCGCTGTTGTGGTGGGCCGGGGCGAGCGCGCACGCGCTGAACCTGCCCGGCGCCGTCGACGTGCTCGGCGGCCGGGCCGCCGCGGAACTCCAGGTCTGGCTGACCCCCTGGGCGTACGACCCGCCGGGCCGGGACCTGACGGGCGTCACGGCGACCGGAGGCGCCGACTACCTCACGCTCTACCGGACCGGGCTGCAGATCCGGTTCGCCGCGGTCTTCGCCTTCTTCGTGCCCGGCGCACTGCTCCTGCTGCGCAGGCTGCCCCCGGTGCACGGTCGACGGACCGCTGCTCTGCTCGCGGTGTGGGCGTGGGGCATGGTGGCCGGAACACTGGCGGTGACCGTCTCGGCACCGTGGCTGATCGCGTCGTACGGGCACGGCAGTTACCGCGTCCTGCCCCAGCTGGCGTCGCTGATCACCACGGGGCGGGAGGCCACCGCGGTGGCCTCGCTGTTCGCGGCGGCGGTCACCGTGCTCGTGGCGCGTGTCACCGCCGAGGACGCGGGCCCCCTCCCCCAGGCGGTCGTCCCGGCGCGTACGGGCCGCCTGGCCGCGACCGTGGGGACGGCGGTGATCGCGGTGTCCCTGGTGGTGCTGTCGTACCAGTCGGTCGCCGCCGCCATCCAGACGTACTCCCCGGGCATCGGGCTGCTGTCCGAGCCGGGTGAGCTGCTGCGCCAGTGGCTGCTCCTCGGCGCGTGGACGGCCCCGGTGGGCGGCATGTCGGCCGACTGGCTCCTGGCGCGCGCCGCCGACGTGCTGCTGCTCGTCGTCGTGTGGTGGCTGCTGCGACGACTGCCCGTGCTGCTCACGCGCGCCACGTTCCCGGCGATGGCACTGGGCGCGGTCTGCGCGACCGTCCTCGGGCTGGTCGCCTCGCAGTTGCTGCGGCTGGCGTTGGACGGGTCCGGCCTGCAGTGGCCGCCGCTGTTCCTCTCCGCCGGCCTGGTCGTCGGGATACCGGCCGCGCTGACCTTCGGCCTGACGGCGGGAGTGGCGGCGGCCGCCGTCCTGCGGGTCGCCGAGCGCCACGCGACGAAGGGCGTCTGACGGCCTCTCCGGCCGGCGTGCGGCCTGTGTCGTGGACGTGCACCGGCTCCGCGGGCGCCCATGGCGGAAGCGGGAGGCGCCCCAGAGGTGGTAGCGGAGGCAGTCGCCGGGGGCCAGGCGGTG
>NZ_JBEXYN010000027.1:0-114905 GCF_040630935.1 Streptomyces sp. NPDC005722 | reverse complement strand
CGCCCCGGGGGGTGGGGACCGCGGCGCCCGCCGCGCTCGTTCTACGTCCGACCAGGGAGCACCGCTGCGCCGGCGACTCCCGTCACGTCGGCGGTCGCCCGTACGCGTTGAGTGCGACGTGGCCCGATCAGCCGGCACATGACGTACACGAGGAACGAGATCGTCGTCACGTAGGGGCTGATGGGGATGCTGCTGCCGAGGGCGAGGAGGATGCCGCCCTCTATGGCGACGACGGCGAACAGCACGCTGAGCAGGGGCAGGAGCACCGGAGAGGCTGTCACCCGACTCGCTGCCGCGGCGGGGGTGACGACCAGGCTGAGGACCAGGAGTGCTCCGACGACCTGTACCGACAGGGCGATCGCGATGCCCAGGATGAGCATGAAGGCCACGGACAGCCCCCTGACCGGCAGGCCGCGTGCCCGGGCGACCTGCGCGTCGGCGCTGGCGAAGGTCAGCGGACGCCAGATGGCGGCGAGGGCGATCAGCACGAGCACGGAGACGGTGAGCATCCATCCGGTCCGCGGGTCGTCGACGGCCACGATCTGACCGGTCAGCAGGCCGAACTTGTTGGCCGAACGTCCCTTGTAGAGGGCGAGGAACAGGACGCCGAGGCCGAGCCCGAACGGCATCAGGATGCCGATGACCGAGTTCCGGTCCCGGGCGCGGGTGCCCAGTACGCCGATCACCGAGGCGGCGATGAGCGATCCGGCGATGGAGCCCGCCACCACGTTCACCCCGAGCAGCAGGGCCGCCGAGGCGCCCGCGAAGGACAGTTCGCTGATCCCGTGCACGGCGAAGGGCAGGTCGCGGAGCACCACGAAGACCCCGGTGAGCCCGCCGACCAGCCCCAGGACCCCGCCCACGATGAGGGAGTTGCGCACCAGGCCGAGCAGGGCGCCGTAGTCCTGGAAGTCGAACAGCTGCTGCCACGTTCCGGTCGCTGTCATGGGCGTGCTCCGTCGGTCTCGTGTGCGTCCTCGGCGTCCGCTCCCGGGTGTTCCGGGTGGTGCACGGCCTGCTGGTCGTGGGCTCCGACGACGACGATCCTGCCCCGTACGCGCAGGACGTCGACCCGGGAGCCGTACAGCGCCGACAGGGACCGCGACGTCAGCACCTCCTCCGGCGTACCGGTGCGGTGTCCCTGCGGGGCGAGGTAGAGGATCCGGTCGACGAGGTCGAGGACGGGGTTGACCTCGTGGGTCACGAACACCACGGCGGTCCCGTGGTCCCGGCGCCTGCGGTCGATGAGTTCGGTCACCGCGCGCTGGTGGTGGAGGTCCAGGGAGAGCGTGGGCTCGTCGCACAGCAGCACGCGCGGGTCGGTGGCCAGTGCCTGGCCGATGCGGACGCGCTGCCGCTCGCCGCCCGAGAGGGTGCCGAGCGGCGCGTTCGCGTACGCCGACGCTCCGACGGACTCCAGTACGGCGTCGATGCGCCGCCGTGTGGCGGCGTCGCGCCGGCGCAGTCCGAACCGGTGTCCGTCCAGGCCGTAGCCGACGAGATCGCGGGCGCGCACCATCTCGTGCGCGGGGGCGGTGCCCTGCTGCGGTACGTAGCCGATGTGGCGCGCGGCGCGCCGGGGATCGTCGCCGAGCACGCGCAGGGTGCCGTGGGAGAGCGGCCGGAGGCCCAGGAGGGCCTGGACCAAGCTGGTCTTGCCGGAGCCGTTCGGTCCCAGCACCGCCCAGAACTGCCCGGGCGCCACGTCGAGGTCGAGTCCCTCCCAGAGGGTGCGGTCCCCGCGCCGGAGACCGCCCTTCCTGATCCGGATCAGCGGCGCCGGCTCGGCGTTGGCGCCGACGTCTCCCGTGCGGGGTCCGGGTACCTGCGCTGAGGGCTGCCGGGTCACTTGTTCAGGGCGTCGGCGAGTGCGTCGACGTTGTCGTTCATCCACGTCAGGTAGTCCTTGCCGGCGGGCAGGGTCTCGGTGACGGGCACGACGGGTACGCCGGCCGCCTCGGCGGCCGACTTGACCTTCTCCGTCTGGGCGCCGGAGGTCTGCTCGTTGTAGACGAGGGCCTCGACCTTCTTGCCGGAGAAGAGGTCCAGCGTGGTCTTGAGGACCTTGGCGGACACGTCGTCGCCCTCCTCGACGGCCTCGCTGAACTCCTCGGGTGTCCGGTTGACCAGTCCGGACGCCTCGAGCAGGTACACGGGCACCGGCTCGGTGATCGCCACTCCGTCGCCGTCGTGCGCGGACTTGAGGGCGGCCTCCTTGTCCTCCAGCGCGGTGAGGCTCTTCTTGAAGGCGGCCGCGTTCTCGGTGAAGGTGCCGGCGTTGGCGGGGTCCGCCTTGCCCAGGGCGTCGGCGATGCGGTCGGCGACCTTGCTCACCGAGGGGAAGTCGTACCAGACGTGCTCGTTGAGTTCCTCGCCCGCCGGAGCGGTGCGGCCCGAGACCTCGACGGCGTTGACGACGTCCGCGGAGGCGTTGCCGCTGCCCAGCATCCGGTCGATGAAGTCGTCGTAGCCGCCGCCGTTCTCCACCACGACCTTCGCCTTGGACAGGGCGAGTTGGTTGCGGGTGCCGGCCTCGTAGGAGTGCGGGTCCTGGTCGGGGTCGCTGATGATCGACGTGACGTCGACCCGGTCGCCGCCTATGCGCTCGACGATGTCGCCGTAGACGTTCGTGGAGGCGACGACGGTCACCTTGGGCGCGGAACCGCTGCTCTTGTCGCTGGCGGTGTCGTCGGAGGAACCCCCGCAGCCGGTCAGCAGGCTGAGCGACGCGGCACCGGCCAGCAGCACGGCAAGGCGGGAAGTGGACTGGGACATGAAGGAAGCCTCCAAGGCCTGCGAAGGGGAGTCGTTGGAGCGGGCTCACGGCCACGCCCATCGGCAGCTTAGATGAAAATGAATACCACTATCGACTCGGCCGGGGCAAAACCTCTCGGGGGCTGCCGAGCCGCGGCCGGGGGCGCCGTCCCGCGTCCGGAGTGGCGGCGAGGGGCTTTTTTGGAATGGAAACCATTGTCATATAGCGTGGCGCCGACCCCATCGAGGAGTGATCTGCCGTGGCCGTACCGAAGCGCAAGATGTCCCGCAGCAACACCCGTCATCGCCGGGCCCGGTGGAAGGCCGCCCCGGCCGTGTTGGTCCCCGTCGTCGTGGACGGTTCGGTGCACCGGGTCCCTCGCAGGCTCGCCAAGGCCTACGAGCGCGGCCTGCTCCGCCCGGAAGGCTGACGGGCGTGGCACACGATCGACTGCCCGTGACCGTGTTGTCGGGCTTCCTCGGCGCGGGTAAGACCACGCTGCTCAACCATGTGCTGCGCAACCGCGAGGGCCTTCGTGTCGCGGTGATCGTCAACGACATGAGCGAGATCAACATCGACGCCGCGCTGGTGCGCGGCGGCCAGGCGGCCCTGTCCCGCACGGAGGAACGCCTGGTCGAGATGACCAACGGCTGCATCTGCTGCACCCTGCGGGACGACCTGCTGGAAGAAGTGGCCCGGCTGGCCGGGGAGGATCGCTTCGATTACCTGCTCATCGAGTCCAGCGGCATCTCCGAGCCGATGCCGGTGGCCGCGACCTTCGCCTTCCCCCGCGACGACGGGACGACGCTCGGCGAGCTGGCCCGGCTGGACACCATGGTCACCGTCGTCGACGCCGCGAACTTCCTGACCGAGCTCACGGGTGGGGACGGTCTCGCCGAGCGGGGACTCGACCAGTACGAGGACGACGAACGTACGGTCAGCGACCTGCTCATGGACCAGATCGAGTTCGCGGACGTCATCGTGCTCAACAAGCTGGACCTCGTGGACGAGGAGGCCGCCGACCGGCTTCGGGCCACGCTCACGCGCCTCAACCCGGTCGCGCGCATCGTGCCGGCCCGGCACGGTCGGGTCGATGTGCGGGAGGTGCTCGGCACCGGGCGGTTCGACCTGGAACGGGCTCAGGAGGCGCCCGGTTGGGTCATGGAGCTCAACGGGGACCATGTGCCGGAGACCGAGGAGTACGGCATCTCCAGCACGGTCTTCCGCTCCGACCGCCCCTTTCATCCCGGTCGCCTGTGGGACTTCGTCGCCGAAGGCCTCGACAGCGGCGCGTTCGGGCAGGTCCTGCGTTCCAAGGGCTTCTTCCGCCTGGTCAGCAGACCGCAGGTGACGGGGCTGTGGTCGCAGGCCGGTTCCGTGGCGCGGTTCGAGCCGTCCGGCGCTCCGGAGGATGACTCGGCCCACGCCCAGGAGCTGGTGTTCATCGGAGTGGGCCTGCGACCGGAAGCCCTGCACGCGGCGCTGTCGGCCTGTCTCGTGGCCGGCGAGGACGACGTCGTGGCGACCGACCCGTTCCCCGAGTGGTTCGTCCACGAGGTGGGCGACGCCTGTGAGCACGAGCATGAGCACGAGCACGAAGCCCGGTTGACGCTGCACCCCTGAAAGGCGGCCGGCGAGGGCCGGAACGCCCCGGGCGCTCGCGGATCCGGACGACCACGTGGGCGCCGGCGGCGGGCCCCCGTCGCCGGACCCGCGGGCGTGGCCGTACCGGATGGTGCGGACGTTCATGCCCGTGCGCGGCACTGCGGGCACAGGCCGGTGAGTTCGACGGTGTGCTCGACTTCGGCGAAGCCCGAGAAGGTGGCGACGGTCTTGGCCCACGCCTCCACCGCTGCGGCTTCGACCGCCGTGCTGAGTCCGCAGCGACGGCACAGGATGTAGTGCCGGTGTTCGGCAGAGGGCCGGTAGCGAAAGAGCCGCTCGCCGTTGGTGTCCCGGACGATGTCGGCGCGACCGCTCTCGGCGAGGACCCTGAGGGTCCGGTAGACGGTGCTCAGCCCCACCGGGCTGCCCAGGTGGACCAGGCGGGTGTACAGGGCCTGTGCGCTGACGAAGCCGTTGCCGTCGATCAGCGCGTCCAGGACCCATTTCCGTTGAGGGGTGCGCCGGCCGCCCGGCACGGCCACCTCCCCGTCGTGGGGGGTGGTCGTCACGCCGGCCTCCAGGTCGGGGCGTCAGCGCATCGGCGGTACGTGACGGCGTGGGCGGGCTCGTCGCCGGGTGTCACAGCGGAATGGAGTCGTCGAGGAACGGCCGAGGGCGGATGCGTGGAGTCGCGGCAGCGATCACGATGAAGGTCTCTCTGGACGGTCGCGGGGCTGGTGGCGGCGGAGGGCCGGGTTCCTCCAGAGTAGATGATAACGAATTTCAAAACCATCTACTTCTGCGACGCGTGCGGCAGTTGTGGGCGCCTGGCGGTGCGGGCGCCGACGGGCAATGGGTACATATCCGGCGCTACGCTGCTTATCGGTCGACGATGCTTCAGCGGTGACACGTGACCGGCGTCCCGTGAGCGTGCGAGGCGCCACGAAAGGAGTCCCGATGCAGAGCACGGACCAGCACCGTCCGCACGATCAGCACCAGCACACCCATGGCGAAGGCTGCGGCCATGTCGCCGTACCGCACGGTGACCACACCGACTACGCCCACGACGGACACCTCCATCGCGGCCACGGCGACCACATCGACGAATGCGACGCGACGGCGCACGTGGCCCACGAGGGGCACAGCCACCAGCACGCTGAGGGATGCGGTCATGTCGCCGTGCCGCACGGCAACCACATCGACTACGTCCACGACGGGCACCGTCACGCGGCCCACGAGGGCCACTGGGACGACCACTGACGCGGCTTCCCCGGCCGGCGGGCGCAGCCGCCCGACGCCTGGCCGGCGTTCCCGGGCCCACGGCACGACTGCGCCGGCCTCGCGGGAACGCTGCCGACCCGACGCCGGGGCGCGGCTCACGGGCCGGGTTCGAAGAACAGCGGGTCGGGAACGGATGCCCATTTCCGTGGGCCCAGGGCGAGTTCGGAGTCGTCCAGCAGGGCCGCGTCCAGGGCGCCGCGAATGCGGTGGTGGTCGAGCGGGGCGCCCGTGAAGGCGATCTCGTTGCGGCGTTCGCCGAAGTGCTCGTGCCAGAACCAGGAGGCCATCGTCCTGCGCTGCGCGGAGGCGGCCTGCCATGACGAGGCGTCGTCCTCGCGCAGCCAGTGACCCGATTCGAGCAGTTCGAGGTGGGGACCGGCGGATCGCCAGAGGACCACGGTGTCGGGACGGCTGCAGAGCCACAGGTGGCCGCGGCTGCGCAGCACTCCGGACATGACGGCCCCGAGCGCGTCGGCCAGCCGACGGGGGTGCAAGGGTCTGCGGGCCCGCCACACGAAGGAACCGATGTCGTGGCCGGTGGCCTCGTGGACGCGAAGCACGCGTACCGGCTCCAGGCGGTGTCGCCAGGCGTCGAGGAGTGCGGTGTCGCCGGCGGGCGCGTCGGCGTCGCCGCCGCCGTCCGCATCGTGCAGCGCTGCCGCGGGGTTCACGTGGTGTGCGAGGACTTCGGCCCTGTCGGCGCCCGGGCGACCGTCTGAGGTGCCGAGGACGAACAGGCGGTCGGCGGCTTCCACTTGGCGGGCGGCGATTTCCGCGGTCGTCGTCGGCGCCGCCCCGTTGCGGCCGTCCCAGAGGGGTCGTGCCTGGTGGACGCACTTCAGGTCGGTGAGGAACGGTTCGGGGTCCAGTCCCATGACGGTGGGGGCCGGTTCGTAGTGGTCCTCCAGGGCGCTGTGGCCCACCCGGGGATGCCAGAGCTCCACCACGAACGACAGGGTGTCCAGTTCGTCGGGGAGGGCGAGGATGACGCTCGGGTTCCCCATCGCCCCGCGCAGGGCCATCAGGTCCTGGTGGACGATGACGGCGGGGTCTCCGGTGGCGCCACGGGGTGTGGACGGGACGGCGCCGGGATGGGCGCCGACCGTGAAGCGCTGCACCAAGGGGTAGCGGCCGTCCCGGTGGTGGACGGAGACGGCCAGGAGCACGGCGTCCGGGTGCGCCCGCGACAGCCGGTCCACCACGGCGCCCCTGGACGCGGGGGTATTGCCGATGGCCACCGTCAGACGACCTTTGGGCACGGGTTCCCCCTCGGTTCGGATCGGCGCTGCCCCGGACCGCCTGGCAGAGGCTCCACGTCAATCTAATGAACATGGTTTCCATTTTTATAGCATGCCGCCGCCACCCCCGAAGCCCTCCCGGCGCGACGCTCGCCGCGGCCCGACGAGTGCCCCGGACCCCTCTCGGCTTCGAACTGCGTTGCGAATGAAGCCGGTTGGCCTACCGGATTTGACACCGCTCCCCGTGGCTGAGGAGTCTTGGAACATGACATCCATTTTCAAAAGGTGGTGGTGACGGTGCGTGCCGCGTTCGTCGGCAAGGGCGGCAGCGGGAAGACGACCCTGTCGGCCCTCTTCGCCCGGTACCTGGCCCGGTCGGGCGCGCCGGTCGTCGCCATCGACGGGGACATCAACCAGCACCTGGCGCACGCGCTCGGGCTGCCGGATGGTGGTTCCTTCGCTGCTCCGCCCCTCGGTGCCCGGGTGGGCGAGCTCAAGGACCACCTGCGGGGAACCAACCCGCGGATCCCGTCCCGTGAGGCCATGATCAAGACGACGCCGCCCGGGCGGGGCTCGCGGCTGTTGCGGCTCCTCGGCGACGATCCGGTGCACGCCCGGCATGTGCAGTCCGTCAACGGGGTCCCGCTGATGGTGACCGGCGCCTTCGACGAGAGCGACCTGGGAGTGGCGTGCTACCACTCCAAGCTCGGCGCGGTGGAGCTCTACCTCAACCACCTCGTGGACGGCCCCGGCGAGTACGTCGTCGTCGACATGACCGCGGGCGCCGATGCCTTCGCCTCGGGGCTGTTCACACGCTTCGACATGACGTTCCTGGTCGCCGAGCCCACCCGCAAGGGCGTGTCGGTGTACCGGCAGTACCGGGACCACGCCGCGGAGTTCGGCGTTCCCCTGGCCGTGGTCGGCAACAAGGTGCAGGACGAGGACGACCTGCGCTTCCTCAAGGAGCACGTGGGCGACGACCTGCTGGCCTACTGCGCGCACTCCTCCTGGGTCCGGGCCCGGGAACAGGGCCGCGGTCAGGGAGAACTCGAGCCGCACAATCTCCATGCCCTGCGCAAGCTCCGGGCCGCCCTGGACGCCCGCTCCAAGGACTGGGCCGCGTTCCAGGCGCACGCCGTCGAGTTCCACCTCCGCAACGCCGCCGCATGGGCGGACCAGGCCACCGGCGGCAACCTCGCCGACCAGATCGACCCCGAGTTCCGGCACGGCCCCGCCGCGCTGACGACGCCTGCGGCCTGAAGACCGCCGGGCGACCTGTCGCAGCAGAAGATCCGACCCGCCACCCGAAAGGAACCCCGCCATGTCCTTGGATGTTTCGCCCCGGCTGCTTGCCGACGCCGAGAGCGGCGACGTCGACCCGCAGGACTTCGTCGACACCGTCCGCACCTCACTGCCCTACGCCTACGACCTGATCGCCGCACTCGTGGACCAGTTGCGGGCCGGCGGCGCGGCCTTCGCCGACAACCGGACCCCTCCGCCGTCGGAGAAGGAACGTGGCCAGTTGCTGCGGGCCCTGGCGAGCGACGCGATCCGCGGAAGCCTGGAGCGGCACTTCGGGGTGACGCTGGCCTTCCAGAACTGCCACCGGGTCGCCGTCTTCCGGCCCGAGGACCAGGGCGGCGAGTTCCACGCCCGCTTCACCTCGGTGCGGTCCCAGGTGCTCAACCAATCGCCGGAGTTCCGCGACTGCTGACCCCGGCCGGGGACGTGTGTGGGGGCCCGCAGTACTGCGGGCCCCCACACACGTGCCGGCGCGGCGGCGGGACTCGCCGCTCGGGGGGTCTGCGCCGGAGGGGGCCGCGCTCTCAGCGCTCCGCGGACGGGCAGCGGACGGCCGGGGCGGCCGAGGCGTACCGGGCGGCGCGGGGCGGGGGAGTCTCCTGGGCGTACGGGACGGCAGGGCCGGACCGCTGCCGGGGGAGCTGGCAGCCCCGGCACAGGGCCAGGCCGCCGGGGGCGGCGACGAGCGTTCCCCAGCCGCGGCAGGTCCGGCACTCGCGTGCCCTGCGGGGATCGGAGTGCGGAGCGGGGCCGGTCCCTCGGGTCATGCGGGGGTTCCCTCCTCGGGTGCGGGTGCGGGTGCGGGTGCGGGTGCGGGTGCGGGTGCCGTACGGGTACGAGAGCCGCCGGAGTCCGGGCTCAGCGCCGGGCCTGACGGGCCCTCAGGCGGGCGTCGCGCCTGCGGCCGCGGCGCAGCAGGCGCGCCTCGCGCGGCAGCAGCCGCGGCCCGGCGACGATCAGGACGTCGCACACCGCGTGCGCCAGGACGGCCCGCTGCACGGGCCTGCGGTGCAGACCCGTCGGCGTCCGCGAGGGCCGGGCCGTGCCGACGAGCAGCAGGTCGCGGGCGCCCGACGCGACGGCGCACAACACCGCCCCCGGGCGGCCCATGACCACCCACCGCTCGATCCGCACCCCCTGCGCCGTGCCGCCCAGCGCCTCCTCCAAGGCCCTTTCCAGACGCCACGCCGCCGCCTCGGCCCAGAGGTCCGCCCACGAGGACTCGGGCCGCAGGCGGTAGAGGACCTCGCCCTCCGGCGGCTCCCACGCCATGACGGCGAGGAGGGGGCGGCCCGTGGCCTGGGCCTCGCGGAGGCCGCGGCGCAGTGCCGCGAGGCTGGCCAGGGACCCGCTCGCGCCGACGACGACCCGGCCGCCGCGTCCCGCCCGGCCGGTCACGCGCCGGCCCCCGGGACGGCGGCCGGGGAGGAGCCCGGAGTCGCGTTCGGCATGGTGACGTCGCCTCTCTCGGTCGTGCGGGAGCCCTGCCAGCGTGGCCGCGCGTCATAGGATGAGGCAAATCGATGGCATTCATCCCGTGATGCGAGGTCCCGATGAACGTGACCCTGCGGCAACTGAGCGTGTTCGTCGCGATCGCGGACCACCGGGGGTTCGGCACGGCCGCCGCCGCGCTCGGCATGAGCCAGTCCTCGGTGTCCCACTCGCTCGCGTCGCTGGAGCGCGCCGTGCAGGGTGAACTGCTGCGGCGCGCCGCCCCCGTCGGGCCCACGCCCCTGGGCGAGGTCCTGCTGCCGCACGCCCGGGCCACGCTCGCCGCGGCACGGGCGTTCGCCGCGGCGGCGGCCGCCCGGCACCACGCCGGAGCCGCGGGCACGATCACCCTGGCCGTGCCGCCGACCGCCGCGCACGGCCTGCTGCCCCGGCTGCTGAACCTGTGGCGCGAGCGCGCCCCGCACGTCGAGGTCAGGATCTTCGAGGGCTTCGCCGAGGAGATCACGCAGTGGCTGGAGGGCGGCACGGTCGACGCGGCGGTCCTCATCGACCCCGACCCGGTGCCCCGCGGGGCCGCCCCGGTCGGGACCGACGTGCTGGAAGCCGTCATGCGCGGAGACCACCCGCTGGCCGGTGAGGACTCCATCGAACTGGCCGACCTGCTGGACGACCCGCTGCTCGCCACCACCTCCGGCGCCGAGGACCAGTTGCGGGAACTCCACGCGCTGGCCGGGGTCCCGTACCGCCCCACCCAGCACATCCGCGAACTCGGCACCCTGCTCTGCATGGTCGAGGCCGGTCTCGGCGTCGCGGTCGTCCCCTCCCTGGCCGGGAGCATGCTGTCCGGGGGCCTCACCCTCGTCCCCGTACTGCCGCGGGTGGAGAGGCGGTTGTTCCTCACCGGCCCGGCCACGCGTCCCTGGCACCCGCACGTGACCGCGATCCGCGACCTGTGCGAGGAGGCCGGCCCCGCGAGGTGACCCCGCGCGCGGCGTACGGCGGGCGGGGGCTCACCCCGTGGGCGCGAGCACGGTCGTACGGCCTCCCAACGCCGCGGAGAACCGGTCGGTGACCTGCGTCAGGGCGTCGGCGGTGGCGGGCGCGACGGTGAGTGTGCCGTCCTCGGCGACGGTGAGGTCCTTGTCGAGCGTGAACCACCCCGGCACGATGTGGGTGGCGCCCATCGCACTCAGCACCGGGCGCAGCGCGTAGTCGATGGCCAGGACGTGGGCCGTGGTGCCACCGGTGGCCAGCGGCAGCACGGTCTTGTCGGCGAGGGCGAACTGCGGGAGCAGGTCGAGCAGCGACTTCAGCAGGCCCGAGTAGGCGGCCTTGTAGACGGGCGTGCCGATCACCACCCCGTCGGCCCGCTGGAACAGGGCGGCGGCCCCGGTGACGGCCGGGTGGTGGAGGTCGGCGCCGAGCAGGGCGTCGGCGGGCAGCGTGCGCACGTCGAGGGGGACCACCTCGTGGCCCTGGAGCCGCAGCCGGTCGTCCAGGTGGCGCAGCAGCCGTGCGGTGCGGGAGGTGGCGGAGGGGCTTCCGGAGACGGACAGGATGACGGCCATGGGGACCTTCCGGGTTCGGGCGGGCGGGGTGGGGACGAGCGGGGACCTCGGCGCGGTCACCAGGTGCTGGATTCCACGGCCACGACGGGCACCAGACCGTTGCGCAGCGTCTCCAGGAAGGTGACGACCTCGGCTGCCACGGAGCGGTGCTGTACGTCGTTGAGCACGTCGTGGTGGGCGCCGCGGACGACCGAGAGCCGGGCGCGGCGCTGGGACTTGGCGGCGCGTGCGAGTGCGTCGTGATCGGCGAGCGGGTCGGCGTCACCGGCGAGGAAGAGCGCGGGCGGGGCGAGTCCGGCCTCGTACGCAGCGGTGAGGAGGGCGTCGGGCACCGCCTCGCCCAGCGAGCCCCGGCGTACGCGCGGGTCCCGGGTGAGCGTGTCGCGGTGGGTGGGGCAGGACGTGCGGACGTCGAGCTCCCCGTCCCAGCCGCCGTCCCCGGCGGGGGTCGCCCGGCCGGGAAGCCCCGCGAGGACGACGCCGTCCGGCCGGACGCCGGCCCGGCCGGGGCGGCCCAGGAGTGCGGCCACGGCGACGGCGCCGGAGTCGGCGCCCACCAGGACGACGGGGGCGGCGGGCGCACCCCCGTCCGCGGTGCCCTCGATGGCGTCCGCGAGGCGCTCGCCGAACCGGGTCAGGGAACCGGCCGGGTCGTCCGCGTCCGGCTCCGGGGGGTCGACGACCCGTACGCGGTAGGCGTCGGCGGCCAGCCGCCGCGCGAAGCGGGCGTAGGTCGCCCGCGTCTCCCCGCGGCCCGGCACGACGACGACCGTGCCGCGGACGAGCAGGCCCTCGGGGCCGTGGTGGTCGGTGTGTTCGCTGTGGTCGTGGTCGATGCGGTCGGTCCGCTCGGTCATCTCAGACTCCTGCCGGCTGGGGCCGGGGCCGGGGTTCGGATGCGCGCCGCCAGCCCAGGGCCGGCGCCACCTGCGTCGCGATGAGCTCCAGGGCGCGCAGCGCCGCGTCGTGGTCGGGGACGGCGGGGTTGAACTGGGTGATCAGGTCGGTCGCGACCGGCAGGACCCGCTCCCGCCGCAGCGCCGCGACGATCTCCTCGGGATGCCCGAAGAAGGTGTGGAAGCGGCGCAGCGCCTCGTCCAGGTCCAGGCCCTTCGGGAAGGCGCCGCTCTCCGCCATGCGCAGCGCCGCCCGGTGGACGTCCTCGCCGATCTGCGCCAGCGCCGTCCGCCGGTCCTTGGCCGGGAACACGAACCGCGACAGCCCGATCCGCGGGCGGCGCGGCCGGTCCCAGGTGTCGAGGTACGCGTCCGCCCATGGGTGCTGCACCACGTCGGTCGGGGCGTCGAAGCCGTACGCCGCCCGGTTGAGCAGGAGGTTCGACCCGGCGGCCGCCGCGTATGCGGCGCCCTGCGTGCTGAAGGCGCCCTGCCAGATGCGGTCGCCGAAGTCGCCGGCGGCCGGCTGGATGCGGAAGCCGGGCGCGCCGACCTCCTCACGTGCCAGCGCGCTGCGCAGTACGTCGAGGTGTTCGCTGGTCAGTTCGCGTTTGCGGGCGACGTCCCGGCCGAAGGCGGCGTACTCCAGGCCGTTGTGGCCGCTGCCCACGCCGATCTCGACACGGCCGCCGCTGAGGGTGTCGACGGTGGCGACGTCCTCGGCCAGCCGGATCGGGTCCTCCAGCGGGAGGATCGTGACGGCGGTGCCGAGCCGGATCCGGGTGGTGCGCGCCGCGGCGTGGGCGAGGAACGTCCAGGGCGAGGACAGCCCCCCGCCGCCGAGGGGGACGTGGTGCTGGGCCACCCAGCCGGCGTCGAAGCCGAGTTCGTCGGCGGCGGTGAAGAGTTCCAGGGCGTTGCGGTAGGTGCGGACCGGGTCGTCGTCGCGGCCCTGCACGTGGGTGAGGAAGCCGAGTCGCAGGCGCGGGTGCTCGGTGGTCATGGCCTTGTCCGTCCCGTTCGGTGCTCAGTCGGCCACGAGCAGGCGCTCGCGGGTGTGGCGGTTGGCGGGGACCGGCAGGCCGAGGTTGCCGCGCAGGGTGTCGGCCTCGTACGCGGTGCGGAACAGGCCGCGCTCCTGGAGGAGGGGCACGACGCCGTCCACGAAGAGTTCGAGCTCGTCGGTGGTGCGGAAGGCGAGGTTGATGCCGTCGAAGGTGCCGGCGTCGAACCACTGCTCGATGGTGTCGGCGACGGTCCGCGGCGAGCCGACGAACGGGGAGGTGCGGAACTCGTTGGCCGACTGCGCGACCTGGCGCAGGGTCAGTTCCTCCGCCCTTGCCCGTTCGATGATCCTGGCCGCGCCCGTGCGTCCGCCCTTCTCCGCGAGGTGCGCGACGTCGGGGAAGGGCGCGTCCAGGTCGTGCACGCTGAAGTCGTAGGCGCCGAAGGAACGTCCGAGCAGCGCGAGGTTGCGGTCGAAGTCGTTGTCCTCCTCGAAGATCTCCCGCTCGCGGCGCCGGGCCGCCTCGTCGGTGGCCGCGACCACCGGACCGCCGTGGATGAAGATCTTGATGTGGTCGGGGTCGCGGCCGTAGGAGGCGGTGCGCCGCTTGATGTCGGCGTAGTACTCCTGCGCCTGCCCGAGGGTGCCCCCGGGTGCGTAGATGCCCTCGGCCACCTGTGCGGCCAGGTCGCGGCCCTCCTCGGAGACGCCGGCCTGGAAGATCACGGGCTGGCCCTGCGGGGACCGGGAGAGGTTGAGGGGGCCGGCGACCCTGAAGTGCTCGCCCACGTGGTCGAGCGCGTGCAGCTTGGCCGGGTCGAGGAAGACGCCCCGCTCCACGTCGGCCGGGAAGGCGTCGTCCTCGTAGGAGTCCCACAGGCCGCGGGCGACCTTGACGAACTCCAGGGCACGGCCGTACCGGGAGGCGTAGTCCAGGTGCTCGTCGAACCCGAAGTTCCTGGAGGTGCCCGTGTCGAAGCTGGTCACGACGTTCCAGCCGGCGCGGCCGCCGCTGATGTGGTCGAGCGAGGCGAAGCGGCGGGCGAGGTTGAACGGCGAGTTGTACGTCGAGCTGGCGGTGCCGACCAGCCCGACGTGACGGGTGTGCGTGGCGACCGCCGACAGCAGGGTCAGCGGCTCCAGCCGGTTGAGGTAGTGGGCGGGGTAGGTGGCGTTGATGAACTGGCTGTCGACGATGAAGAGGGCGTCGAAGAGGGCGTGTTCGGCCGCCTTGGCCTGCGCGATGTAGTAGGTGATGTCGGTGCTGGCGTTCTTGGCGACGCGGGAGTCCTTCCACAGGCCGTGCTGGCCGGGGCCGCCGACGCCGTAGGGGTGGAGCGCGAGGTGGATCCTGCGGGGCATGGTGGCTGTTTCCTGTCTGTCGTGGGGTCAGGTGCGCAGCAGGGCGCGCAGCGCCTCGCGTTCGGCCCGGTCCGCCGGGGCGGAACGCAGGGTGGGCGCCGAGCCGACGAGCAGGCGCGTGTAGGGATGGCGGGGGTGGTTGACGACGTCGTGCGTGGTGCCGACCTCGACCAGTTCGCCTTGGTGGAGCACGGCGACGCGGTCGCAGACCCCGGCCACGGAGCCGAGGTCGTGGGAGATGAAGACCAGGGCCACTCCGGAGGCGCGCAGCTCCTTGAGGATCTCCAGGACCTGCACGCGGTTCGCCGCGTCGAGGGCGCTCACCGGTTCGTCGAGGATGACCAGGCGCGGTCCGGTGACCAGCGCCCGGGCCACCGAGACCCGTTGGCGCTGCCCGCCGGAGAGCTCACCGGGCAGCCGGCCGAGGAGCTCCTCGTGCAGGCGGACGCGGGGAAGGAACGCCCGCGCGCGATCGGCCGCCTCCTCGCGGGGGACGCCCTGGAGGAGCAGCGGTTCGGTGAGGGACTCCTCGACGGTGAGGTCCGGGTCGAGGCTGCGCAGGGGGTCCTGGAAGACGTACTGGACGACGCCCCGGCGGCGCAGGGCGCGCCACAGGCGCGGGCCGTGCCGGGTGACGTCCTCCCCGCCGACGACCACCGACCCGGCCGAGGCGCGCACCAGGCCCAGCACGGCCCGGGCCAGGGTGGACTTCCCGGATCCCGTCTCGCCGATGAGGCCGACGGCCTCGCCGGGCGCGACGGTCAGGGACACCCCGCGAAGCGCCTGGCGGCGCCGGCGGCGCAGGCCGTGGTGCACGTCGAGGCCGGTGATCTCCAGCACGGGACCGGCGGGGTCCGCACCGCCGGCCGGCGCTGTCCGCGGCGGTTCGCCGGTCATGATGCGTCCTCCTTCGCGGTGAGGAACCTGTCCAGGCCGTACTGCTCGTGTTCGGCGATCAGCAGACGGGTGTACTCGTGCCGCGGGTCGTGCAGCACCGCGCGGGTCGGGCCCTGCTCGACCACCTCGCCCTCCCGCAGGACGACGACCTCGTCGCAGAGCTGGGCGACGACCGCCAGGTCGTGGGAGACGACGACGAGGGCCAGCCCCGCCTGTTCGCGCAGTTCGGCGAGCATGTCGAGGATCCCGGCCTGGACGGTGACGTCGAGGGCGGTGGTGGCCTCGTCGGCGATGAGGATCCGCGGGCCGGCGGCGATCGCCGCCGCGATCAGGACGCGCTGGAGCATGCCCCCGGACAACTCGTGGGGGTAGCTGCCGTAGACCAGTTCCGGATCGCGCAGTTGCACCGTCCGCAGCAGTTCGACGGCCTGCCGGCGGGCCTCGCGGCGCCGCTTCCCCTTCTTGGCGCGTACGACCTCGGCGATCTGCGCGCCGACCCGGATCGAGGGGTTGAGGTAGGAGGCCGGGTCCTGGAAGACCGCGCTGATCGTGGCGCCCCGCAGGGCCGTCCACTGGGCCCGTGTCAGGGTGGCGATGTCGGTGCCGTCGATCTCGATCGACCCACCGGTGACCTGGAAGCGCGCGGGCAGGATGCCGAGTGCCGCGCGGCAGGTGAGGGTCTTGCCGCTGCCGGACTCGCCGACGATGCCGACCGCCTTGCCGGGTGCGAGGTCGAAGCTCACCCCGTGGACGATCTCGCGGTCGCCGGCCGGGTCGCCGATGCGCACGTCGCGCAGGGACAGCACCGGCGGTGCCGGGGTGTCCGGCGCGGCGTCCGGGGCAGGCCGGGGGAGCAGTCCTTCGGACACGGTCGTCATCGCGAACCTCCGGAGGGGGCGGGGTCGGGCTTGCCGAGGCGGTCGGCGCGGGCCCTGCGGTGGTCGAGGAGTGCGCGTCCCGCCTCGCCGGAGACGTCGCGGATCGCGTCGGCGAGCAGGTTGCTCGCCCAGACGGTGGCCATGATCAGCAGGGCGGGGGCCACCGGGGCCCACGGCTGGTGGCTGAGGTAGCCCAGGTCGGAGGCGAGCAGGCCGCCCCAGGTGGGTGCCGGCGGCTGCACGCCGATGCCGAGGAAGGTCAGGCTGGAGACGATCACGAAACCGACGCCGATGGTCTGGGCGAGCGCGACCGCGACCGGCGGGAGGATCTTGCCCCACACGTGGCGGCGTACGATCCAGCCCGTCGAGGCACCGGAGACGAGCGCCGCCTCCACGTACGGCGAGCGCGCCACGGCCAGGGTGGCGGCGCGGGCCACCCGGTAGAACAGCGGTGACACCAGCACGCCGGTGACCAGCATGGCCTGGGTGAGTCCGTTGCCGAGGAGCGCGACCACGGCGACGGCGAACAGCAGGAAGGGCAGCGCGACCAGCGTGTCGGCCAGGCGCAGGGTCGTCCACTCGAAGACCCGGCCCCAGTAGACGGACAGGATGCCGGGCACCGCGCCGACGACCAGGGCCGTCAGGGCGACTTCGAGCGAACCGAGCACGCTGACCCGCGAGCCGTCCAGGAGCCGGCTGAGGACGTCACGGCCGAGGTAGTCCGTGCCCAGCCAGTGCGAGCCCGAGGCGGCGGCCAGGGTGTTGTCGCCGGTGGCCAGGGGATCGTGCGGTGCGAGCCAGGGACCGAGCAGCGCCAGCAGCGCGATCACGGTCAGCACGATCGCGGCGATCCGGCCGGAGGTGAGGGAGAGGACGCGGCGCACCATGGTCAGACCCCCCGCTGGGACGCCGGCGTCACACGCGCCAGCACCAGGTTGACGATCAGGTTGAAGGAGACGACCAGGACGATCGACACGACGAGGACGCCCTGGACGGCGGGTACGTCCCCGGCCTGGGCGGCGTCGTTGGCGAACCTGCCGAAGCCCTGCAGACCGAAGATCCATTCGGTGACGACGGAGGCACCCACCAGGGCCGGGAACTTCAGTCCGAGGGTGGCGAGCGCCGGCCCGAGGCCGTTGCGCAGGACGTGACCGAAGAAGATCCGCCGCGGGCTCAGGCCGCGCACCACCGCTCCCGTCACGTAGTTCTCGCGGTGGGCCGCCACGAGGCCCGCGCGCAGCTGGCGGGCGACGTCGGCGACCACGTCGAAGCTCAGCGCGACCGCCGGGAGGGTGATGTGGGCCAGCCACGGCCCGACGCCCTGCTCCGCCGGCACGTACCCGCCGGAGGGGAACCAGTGGAGACCTACGGCGAAGACGACGACCAGCGCGATGCCCACCACGAAGGCCGGCATCACCGAGATGACCGTGACGAACCCGGTGATCGCACGGTCGATCCAGGTGGTGCTGCGCAGCGCCGCCACCGTGCCCAGCGCGAAGCCCACGACCACCCCGATGAGCAGGGCCAGCGTCGCGACCGAGAGGCTGACGCCCAGGCCGAGCCCGATGAGGGTGGAGATGTCGGCGCCGTTGGCCCAGCTGGTGCCGAGCCGCCCGTGCAGGATGCCGTCGAGCCAGTCCCCGTACTGGACCAGGAACGGCCGGTCGAGCCCCCACTGGGCCTCGACCCGGGCGATGGCCTGCGGTGTCGCGTCCTCGCCCAGCTGGATCCGTGCGGGGCTGAGCCCGCTCAGCGCCCGCAGCGCGAAGGTCACGAAGGTCGCGACCAGGAACACGGGCACGATGATCGCGACGGACCGGGCGAGGGCGGCCAGGATCCGGCCCGCGGCGTGCCGGGCCCTGGCCGCGGCGACGCCGCGACGGGGGGTGAGGGCGACCGGCGCGGCGGTCGTCGTCATGAGGATGCCTCCCCTCGGTGGTGGACGGTGGTCAGCTGCCGCCGGCGATGGTCACGCCGGTCCAGTCGATGTGGGCCGGGTTCTTCGGCAGGTCCGAGATCGCCCTGCTCTTGGCGAAGAGGTTGGGCGAGGAGTAGGTGAAGACCAGGGCCTTGCTCTGCAGCCCGGCCCGGGTCGCCGCCTGGAGGTTCCCCACGTAGTCGGGGGAGTCCAGGGGTGTGCGGCGGACCTTCGCCACGGCCGCGCCGAAGCCGGCCGGCTCGTACGGAGTGCTCAGGTTCAGCGGGCCGTCGGGCCCGAAGTGCGCGGTGAGGGTCTGCACCGCGGAGTCCCGCCCCGTGGTGCCGTAGAGCGAGAACGTCAGGTCCTTGGCGAAGAACGGGGTGGCCCAGTTCTTGTCGACCTTGATGCGGACGGTGATGCCGACCGCGGCCAGCTGCGCCTGCACGATCTCGGCCTGCGGGTCCTCCGCCGGGATGACGAGGTCGAGCGTGATGTCGCCCGCCTTGTGGCCGGCCTCGGCGAGCAGCTTGCGGGACGTCGCCGGGTCGTACGGGTACGGGTCCCGGGACTTCGGGTCGTAGGCCACGTACCCCGGCGGGAAGGGCTGGTCGGTCGCCTCGCCGTAGCCGAAGGTCAGTTTGTCGACGAACTCCTTGCGGTTGACCGCGTGGCGGACGGCGTCGACGACCCTGCCGTCGTCGAACGGCGCCTTGTTGACGTTGAGGCTGAGGTTCGAGGCGTTGAAGCCCGGTTGCACGAAGACGTCCAGGCCGGCCTTCTCGGCGGCCTCCGCCTGACTCGGTTCCAGGTCGGCGAAGTTGTAGACGCCGGTCTGGAGGCCGGAGACGACCGTCGACGCGTCGGGGGCCGAGATGAGCTCCACCTCGTCGATGTGGATGTTCTTCGCGTCCCAGTAGTCCGGGTTCTTCTTGAGCAGCACCTTGGTGCCGGGGATCAGCTGCCTCACCACGAACGGACCGGCGCCGACGGGGTGCTGGTCCAGCTTCTGCGGGGCCGCGGCCGCCTTGGGGCTGGCGATCTGCAGGACGCGCTCACCGAGCAACTGGGGTATCTGGTAGTCGACCTGGGTGAGGTGGACGACCGCGTCCAGGCCGTCGGCGTCCACCGACGCGATCGAGGTCAGGTCGCCGAAGAGCGCCGAGTTCTTCTGCTTCTTGGCCCGCTCGATCGCCGCCTTGACCGCTGCCGCGTCGACCGGCTCGCCGTCGCTGAACTTCAGGCCGGGGCGGAGGTGGAAGGTGATCTCGTCACCCTTGTCGTTGTACTCCCAGCTCTTCGCGAGGTCGGGGACGGCCTTGCCGTTCTCGTCGGTGCGCGTCAACGAGGCGTAGACCAGGGCGAGTTCGCGGAACTGGGCGCCGCTGCCGGAGACCACCGGGTCCCAGTGGGCGGGGAAGTAGGAGGAGGCCCACTTCAGTGTGGCGCTCCCCGTCGACGCGCCGGTGCCGCCGCCGCACGCGCCGAGGGCGGGGACGAGGACGGAGACGAGGGCGGTTCCGAGGGCCGCGGTGCGCAGCCGGCCCGGGCGCCGGGCGGCAGGGGAGGCGGGTCCGGGGCGGCTGGGCGTGAGTCGTCCGGGCATGTGGGTGCTTTCTTCGAGGGCCCCCGGACCGGCTCAGGGCAGGCGGGGGCATGGCGGCGGGCACGGCGCGCACCCGCGCCCGGTGCCGTCCCGTGCCGGTACGGCCGTGCCGACGGGGTCTGGCGGGCAGACACCGGGCACGCCGCGCTCAGGGCGGGGCGTTCGGGGGTACGCGGGGACTCACCGGGATGCGGTGGGAGAAGGCGGCGAAGCGCAGAGAGGGCGGCGCGGACGGCGGGCGCGGCTCGACGGGGCGGCGGCGCGGCCGGTGCTGACGGATGAGGTCAGGCGCCTGTGGGCCGTGGGCGGCGGCCGGTCAGCGACAGAGGGCGCTGCAGGTGCGCCGCAGGTCCACGTAGCGGCACACCACACCGGGGTGCGTCGTGAGCATGCTGCTCATCCTGGCGAGCGCCGCGAGCGGCTGTCAATAGACACCAATTGGTGTCTCATTTGGCGGGACGGGTCCGTGACGGCGAATCAGAGCCCGTTCAGCGCACGGCGCGAGCGCCGCGAGCGGTGGCCGGGTGCGTCGCGGCCTCCTCGGGGTGCAGCCACAGGGGGCCGTTCCCGGTGTCCACCCGGACCGCCTCCGGTGGCGGCCAGGCCCCGGTGACCAGCACGGCCCGCTCGGGATCGGTGAGGCTCCGGTAGCGCCGCAGCGCCTCGTCCGGGGGCAGCGGATCCGCGGTCCGCAGCAGCCCCGGGCACAATTCCTCGACGGCGCAGGCGTACTCCTCGTAGGGCCGCCAGCCGGGTACCACGCGCTGCCCGGCCGGGGCACCTACGAGCAGCGTCGGCAGCGCGTACCGGTACCCGCCGTCGCCGGTCTCCTTCGCCGCTCCGGGGTGCGGCGACGGGCCGCGCGCCGCCAGCGCCTCGTGCACCGGGCGCCGTGCCTCCGCCCGGTCGGCCCGTACCCGCGCCAGGACCTCGCCGGCCGCCGCGTCGGCCGCGAGCCGTACCGGGTCCAGTCCCGGCGTGCCCCGTACGGCGGCCAGCGCGAGCGCGGGCGTGTCGGCCGGTTCACCGAGCACGAACACGGTCTCCCGGAGCCGGCGCAGCACCCGCCCGGCCACCTCGTCGCCCTGCAGCTCGGCCGCCTTGGCGGCCAGCGACGCGGGCCAGGAACTCGCCGCCACCCGGCTCAGCCGCTCCGCCCGCGGCGCCCGGGTGTGCGCGCTGATCTCCTCGACGTGCCGGGCGTACCAGGCGGTCTCCGCGGCGGGGTCGGGCGCCGGGTCGTCGTCGACGTCGAACAGGACGCCGTGCACGCGGCGCCAGCGCACCCGGCCGCCCAGCGCGGCCCGCAGCCTGCGGAACACCGGTTCCGAACCCCAGGCCCAGGGGCACAGCGGATCGGTGTACTCCACCACCTCCACGGCGGGCGGAGGAGCCGGGGCCGTCACGCGGCTCCCTTCCGGTCCAGCCGTTCCGCGGCGGCCCCCGGCAGTAGGGAGGCGAGGGTCACCCCGCCGAGGAGCGCCGCCGCGCCCGCCTCGACCTGGCGCCACACCCCGGGCAGCCCGGCGGCCGGACCGGGGTAGCCGAGCCCGGCCAGCGACTCCCCCCGCAGGGTGATCAACTCGCCGTCCACGGCGCGCGCCACGTCCAGCAGGGTGATCTCGCCGGCGGGCCGGCCGAGCCAGTAGCCGCCCTCGCAGCCACGCTGACTGCGCACCAGCCCGGCCTTGCGCAGTTCGCCCACCACGGACTTCAGGAAGCGGAACGGGATCTGCTGCGCGGAGGCGATGGCCTCACAGGTCAGGGGGCGGGCAGGCTCACAGGCGAGCTCCAGCAGAGCCCGCGTGGCGTAGTCCGCCTTCGCGGAGATATGCATGGGCCCATCATGCCCCAACCGGTCTGCGCCGCCCGGGGGTTCGGCCGCCGTGCTCCGTACATTGCGGCAGCATTGCCGCAGGTGAAGCACAATGGACACTTCTTGACATCCTTTTCGGGGCCGCTCTAGCGTCCCGGCCATGAGCGAGCCCCTGACGAATCCCGGTGAAGGCTTCCACCCCCATCTCCACGACACCTCCGGGCAGGGGGTGGCGCCCCTGCACACGCGGCTGCACCACATCCGCGCGGACGCCCTGGACGGGGAGACGGCGCAGACCGGCGGGATGCGCAGGTTCGCCGCCATCAGCGGGCGGACCGTGGGGTCGGAGAAGCTCTGGATGGGCCAGACCCACGTGGCCCCGGCGACCTCGTCCTCCGACCACCACCACGGCGAGTCCGAGACCGCGATCCACGTGGTGAGCGGGCACCCCGAGTTCGTCTTCCTCGACGACTCGGGTGACGCCCCCCAGGAGGTGCGCCTGCGCACCTCGCCCGGCGACTACGTCTTCGTCCCCCCGTTCGTGCCGCACCGCGAGGAGAACCCCGACCCCGACGAGGAGGCGGTGGTCGTCATCGCCCGCAGCACCCAGGAGGCGATCGTGGTCAACCTCCCCGCTCTGTACGCCCTTCCGGCCGAGGACGCCTGAGCATCCGGACAGCCTGACCCACGCAGCCGTCCCCACCCTCCGCCCCCGTGGCGCGGGCGGGGACGGCTGCGTGCGTCAGGGGGCGGACGCGAGCGCGGCGGCCGTCCGCTGCGCACGGAACGCCGGGTGCCCGCCGAGACGGGCGACGTACGCCGTGAGGTGGCCGTAGGAGCAGAGCAGGCCGCTCGCGAGGTGGGAGAGGGCCACCCACACGTCGACGTCGGCGGCGGTCAGCCGGCCACCGAGGACGTAGGGTCCGCAGGCCAGCCGGCGGTCCAGCAGGTCGAGGGTGGCGTGCAGGGTCCGCAGGGCCGCGTCACGGTCGGCCGGTGGCCCGTCCGTGGCCAGTTCGGCGGCTCCCGTCACGCCCGTGTCGACCATGTGCCGGACGGCCTCGATGCCGGCCATGAGGGCCGGGGGACAAAGCGGGGGCGCGGGAGGACACCCGTCGGTGCCGAGGCGGCCCGTGAGGTCCCCGAGGATGTCCGGGGTGTGGTTGCTGACGACCCGCCCCGTCCACCGGTCGCACAGCGCGGGCACCGTCAGCGGCCCGTCGTAGCGGTGCCACGTGGCCTCGTAGGCTCCGCGCAGCGCGGCGAGCGCGGCGCTGCCGGCGGCCCCCGCGGGAACGGGCGTCGTGACGACGGAGTCCCGCAGCCCCAGCAGGTCGAGGGTGATGGCGACCCGTTGCGAGAGCGGGCACCCCGGCGACAGGAACAACTCGTAGCGTCGCGGCGCCGGGTAGAAGCCGCCGGCGAGGTCGACGCCGATGCGGCTGCGGAAGCGGTCGGGGCGGGCCGTGCGCGGCAGCGCGGAACAGGAGACGTGGAGGCCGGGGTCGTGCGGGATCGTCTCGGTCATGCCCTCTCCAAGGCGTGGCGGGCCGCCGGCCGCCCCATGGGGGCACCGACGGCGGGACGGCTGAAGGTCCTGGGTGGGTGTCAGCCGGCCGTGCCGGACGAGCTGCAGACGCGCAGGAAGTCGATGTGCAGCCGCCGGGTGAGGAGGAGGGCTCGTGCCCTGGGCATGTCCGCCTCCCCGGCTCGGGGCCCGCGGGAGGCGGGACCGCGCTTGCCCCGCCGCGCCGGCGGGACCAGGTCGTCACCCGGGGCACCCCACCGCGATGTGAGGGTTGCCGGTCAGCGGGCCGGGGCCGATGACCCACCGCGCCGCGGAGCGGCGTCGTGGGCGCTGACGATCGTGACCTGCCCATCAGTGTCGAGTCGTCAAACCCCGTGCGTCAAGGGAGGCGTACGCGTCTCATCGGACCGCTCACCATGTGAGACGGCGTCGTTGACATTCCCGATGGGCCGTGCCTAACTTACGCCGCAGATCGGTCATGAGCTCCGGCGCGAGCCCGGCTCGCCGACCGGCGACCCTGTGTCGCGGTGGGACGCCCCGGATGACGACCGGACCGTACGGTCCGATGACGACGGTGAACGCGAGGCCCCGCGGGGCGGAACGGTGACGGTGACGACGATGCGCGCAGCCCAGGGAAACGCCGCACGGCGGCCCCACGGCCGCGTCCCGTCGCACCGGTGCCTCCCCGCCGCCACGCACCACGTCCCCGGCGACTCCTGTCGCGCGTGTACCGCGCCCCGTCGCGCCCTCTGTCAAGGCTGACGGCCTCCTGAACCCCGGCCCCCGCCGCTGACGCGGCGGCGCGCCCTCCCGCCCAGGCCCGCTCCGCCCGCCTCCCCGCCCCGTCGCCACGCCCGCCGCACACCCGATCCCGGCGGGGCCGCTGCCGCGTGCGCGACCGGGGCGTACCGAACCGCTGGAGTCCCCATGACCGATCCCCCCGGCACCGCCGTGTCCTCCCGCCCTGCGCCGCCCCCGCCCGCGGCGTCCGCCGGCGGAACGCCTCCCGCACCACGACCGCCCACCGCACAACGGGTGTTGCCGTTGCGGCGGCGCGGACGCCTGCTCGCCACGGCGGTCGTGCTGGTGCTCGTCGCCCAGATCGTCCACGGCCTGGCGACCAACCCCTTCTACCAGTGGGACCGCTTCGCGTACTGGTTCGTCCGGCCGGTGATCCTGGACGGGCTGCTCATCACCCTGGAGGTGGCCGCGTACAGCGCGGTGCTCGGCCTGCTCGGCGGGATCGCGCTCGCCCTGGCCAGGCTCTCGGGCAGCCCGGTGCTGCGCGCCGTCAGCTGGACGTACACCTGGCTGTTCCGCTCGGTGCCGCTCATCGTCGTGCTGCTGTTCCTGTACAACTTCAGCGCGCTGTACCGGACGCTGAGCCTCGGCGTGCCCTTCGGGCCGGCCTTCCTCACCTTCGACGAGTCCAGGCTCGCCACCGACCTGGTGGTGGCCGTCGTCGGTCTGAGCCTCAACGAGGCGGCCTACGCCTCGGAGGTGGTGAGGGCCGGAATCCTCTCGGTGGACCAGGGCCAGCACGAGGCGGCCGCCGCGCTCGGCCTGCCGAAGCGCTACCAGTCCGCCAGGATCGTGCTTCCGCAGGCGCTGCGGTCCGTCGTCCCCAACTACGTCAACCAGCTCATCGGGCTGATCAAGGGGACCTCACTGGTCTTCTACGTCTCCCTGCTCGACCTCTTCGGCTCGGTCCAGAGCATGGGCAGCACCTACCCCGGCGACATCGTGCCGCTGCTGCTGGTCGCCACCGTCTGGTACGTGATCCTCACCAGCGTCGTCTCCGTCGTCCAGTTCCACGTGGAGCGGCACTACTCGCGCGGCGCGCTGCGCACCGTCCCGCCGACCCCCCTGCAGAAACTGCGGATCGCCCTGGGCGACCTGCGGGCCCGCGTCCGGACGGAGACCGCGACATGACCAGCGACATACGGCCGGCCGCCGTAGAGGTCCACGACGTGCACAAATGGTACGGCGCCCACCGGGTGCTGGACGGGATCAGCCTCACGGTCCGGCCCGGGGAGGTCACCGTCGTCATCGGGCCGTCCGGTTCCGGCAAGTCCACGCTGCTGCGGGTCATCAACCACCTGGAGAAGCCGGAGGCCGGCCACGTCAGTCTGGACGGGGAGCTCATCGGCGTACGCCGGCACGGTACCCGGCTCCGGGAACTGAGCGAGCGGGTGATCCTCACCCAGCGCAGCCGGATCGGCTTCGTCTTCCAGAACTTCAACCTCTTCCCGCACCTCACCGTGCTCGACAACGTGGCCGCCGCCCCCGTGGCGACCGGCCGGCTGCGCAAGCCGGAGGCGCGGGAGCTGGCCCGCAGCCTGCTCGGCCGGGTGGGCCTGGCCGACCGGACCGCGGCCTATCCCCGGCAGTTGTCCGGCGGCCAGCAGCAGCGCGTGGCCATCGCCCGGGCCCTCGCGCTGCGCCCCGGCGTGATCCTCTTCGACGAACCCACCTCCGCCCTCGACCCCGAGCTCGTCGGCGAGGTGCTGTCCGTCATCAAGGACCTGGCCACCAGCGGCACCACCCTCGTGATCGTCACCCACGAGATCGGCTTCGCCCGGGAGGTCGCCGACCGCGTGGTCTTCCTCGACGAGGGCCGGATCGTCGAACAGGGCCCGCCCGACCGGGTGCTGAACCACCCCGGACACGAGCGGACGAAGGAATTCCTCAGCAAGGTCCTCTGACCCGTTCTCCACACCCACCGACCGACGAACGACACAAGGACGGCCATGCACACTCTTCGCCCTCGCGGCAGACTCATCCGTACCCTGACGGCCACCGCCGCCCTCACCCTCCTCGCCGGCGCACTCGCCGCCTGCGGGGCCGACAGCGAGGCCTCGGCCACCATCGGCGCGGGATCCTCCGCCGGAACGGTCACCGTGGGCGGCCTGTCCAACGGCGCGGCCGAGGAGACCACGCTGAAGGTGACGGAGGTGAAGTCCATCAGCGCCGGATTGCCCAAGGCGGTCGCCGACAAGGGCGAGCTGGTCATCGGCGTAGGTGCGCTGCCCGCCGGCTTCGCGCCGCTGGCGTACGTCGGCAGCGACCAGAAGACCCTCACCGGCGCCGAGCCCGATCTCGGCCGCCTGGTCGCGGCGGTGCTGGGGCTCAAGCCCGAGCTCAAGAACTCGACCTGGGAGAACCTCTTCGTCGGCATCGACAGCGGCAAGGTCGACGTGGCCTTCTCCAACGTCACCGACACCGAGGAACGCAAGCGGAAGTACGAGTTCGCCTCCTACCGGCAGGACAACCTGGCCTTCGAGGTCCTCAAGGGCAGCACCTGGAACTTCGCCGACGACTACCGGAACCTCGCCGGGAAGACCGTCGCCGTCGGTGCCGGCACCAACCAGGAGAAGATCCTCCTGGAGTGGCGGAAGAAGCTCCAGGCGGAGGGCAAGGAGCTGACCGTCAAGTACTTCCCCGACAACAACAGCACCTATCTGGCGCTCAGCGGCGGGAAGATCGACGCCTACTTCGGCCCCAACCCCGGCATCGCTTACCACGTCACCCAGGTCGCCACGACCCCCCACCCCACCCGCAACGCGGGCAAGTTCTCCGGCGCCGGTGCGAGCCTGCAGGGCCTGATCGCCGCGACCGCGAAGAAGGACAGCGGGCTCGCGAAGCCGGTCGCGGCCGCGATCAACCACCTGATCGAGAACGGGCAGTACGCCAAGTGGCTCGCCGCCTGGAACCTGTCCAACGAGGCCGTCGGCACCTCGGAGGTCGACCCGCCCGGACTGCCGCTCGACAACACCTGACGCCCCGTCCGCCGCACGACCGTACGGAGATCCGGCAGCCATGTCCCTCAGCATCCCCGCCGACCGCCCGCACAGCCCGGCGGCACCGCACGTCCTGGACAACCCCGCCTGGGCGGCACTCACCGGTCCGCACGCCCGGTTCGCCGAGCGCGTCGGCCGTGCCGCCCGCTACCCCGCCGACGTCTCCCCCTTCACCGCGCTGTCCGACCCGGCCGATCCGCGGGCCTGGGCGGACCTGGCCGTACTCGCCGGGCCGGGGGCCGCCGTCGCGGTCTCCGGGGCGCAGCGGCCGCCGGAGGGATGGGAACTCGTCGAGGGCGGGGAGGGGGTGCAGCTCGTCGACACCTCGCTGCGCGCCGAACACGCGCCCGAGGCGGTGCGGCTGGGCGCCGCCGACGTCCCCGAGATCCTGGAACTCATCGCCCTCACCAAGCCGGGTCCCTTCCTCCCCAGGACCGTCGAACTCGGCACCTACCTCGGCATCCGGGACGGCGGACGGCTGGTCGCCATGGCCGGGGAACGACTGCGGACGCCGGGATGGACGGAGATCAGCGCGGTGTGCACCCATCCCGGCCACCGCGGCCGGGGCCTGGCGACCCGGCTGGTACGGGCCGTCGCCGCGGGGATCAGGGACCGCCGGGAGACCCCGTTCCTGCACGCCGCCGCCGTCAACACCGGAGCGATCCGGCTCTACGAGTCGATCGGGTTCACCCTGCGCCGCCGGACGACCTTCCTCTTCCTGCGGACCCCGGGCGGCCCGGGGGAACAGACCGGGTAGGGAGGGCGTTACGTTGACAGGAGTGATGCGGGCGCCGCGCCGCCCGCCGTGTCCGGAGGGAGCGGAGGTGACGTTCGTGCCGACGCCGTCCCGCGCGTCCGTCGTGGTTCCCGCCCCGCCCCGCGGTCCCCTGCTCTACTCCCGCGCGCACATCGACCTGCAGCGCGTGGCCGCCTCCCTCTGTCGTTCCTGACCCCCGTCCCCGCCGCCGGCCCTCCCGACGAGGGCCGCCGAGAACCGTGGTCGACCAGGAAGGCCCCTCCCATGTCCTCGGACATCCCTTCGCCGTACCCCCTTTCCGCTTCATCGCCGAACGCCCCGCTGCACCTGGCCGTGGCCCTCGACGGGGCCGGCTGGCACCCGGCCGCATGGCGCGAGCCCACGGCCCGGCCCCGTGAACTGCTCACCGCCCGCTACTGGCAGGACGTGGTCACCGAGGCCGAGCGGGGGCTGCTCGACTTCGTGACGATCGAGGACTCCCTCGGCCCGCAGTCCTCCCACTTCACCGAACCCGACGGACGCACCGACCAGGTGCGCGGCCGCCTCGACGCCGTCCTGATCGCCGCCCGCGTGGCCCCGCTGACCCGGCACATCGGCCTCGTGCCGACGGTGGTCGCCACCCACACCGAGCCGTTCCACCTCTCCAAGGCCATCGCCACCCTCGACTACGTGAGCACCGGCCGGGCCGGTCTGCGCGTCCAGGTCTCGGCCCGGCGGAACGAGGCCGCGCACTTCGGCAGGCGCGCCATCCCCCCGTTCGGCATCGAGGACCTGGACACCCCGGCCGTGGGCGAGTTGGTCACCGGCCTCTTCGACGAGGCGGCCGACTACGTCGAGGTGGTGTGCCGCCTCTGGGACAGCTGGGAGGACGACGCCGAGATCCGCGACGTCGCCACCGGCCGCTTCATCGACCGCGACAAGCTCCACTACATCGACTTCGAGGGCCCGCACTTCAGCGTCAAGGGCCCCTCCATCACGCCCCGGCCGCCCCAGGGCCAGCCCGTCGTCAGCGCCCTCGCCCACAGCGACGTGCCGTTCCGGCTCGTGGCCCGCTCCGCGGACATCGGCTACGTGACCCCGCACGACGGCGACCAGGCCCACGCGATCGTCACCGGGATCCGCGCCGAGCAGCGGGCGGCCGGCCGGGAGCACGAACCCCTGCACGTCTTCGGCGACCTCGTGGTCCTCCTCGACGACGACGCCGGAGCGGCGCGGGCCCGCCTGGAGCGGCTGGACGGCCTCGCGGGCGCGCCGTACACCAGCGACGCGAAGGTCTTCGTGGGCACGCCCGCGGGTCTCGCGGACCTGCTGCTGGAGTGGCGGCGGGCCGGGCTCACGGGCTTCCGGCTGCGCCCCGCGGTGATCGGGCACGACCTGCCGGCGATCACCCGGGGGCTGGTGCCCGAGCTGCGACGCCGCGGCGCGTTCCGGGAGGCCTACGAGGCCCGCACCCTGCGCGGCCTGCTCGGCCTGGCCCGCCCCGCCAACCGCTACGCCGCCACCAGCGCGACCGCGACCGCCTGAGCCGGAGGAACCGTACGCCATGAGCAAGCCGCGCAAGCAGATCCATCTGGCAGCCCACTTCCCCGGCGTCAACAACACCACCGTGTGGAGCGACCCGCGGGCCGGCAGCCACATCGAGTTCGGCTCCTTCGCGCACTTCGCACGGACCGCCGAACGCGCCAAGTTCGACTTCCTGTTCCTCGCCGAGGGCCTGCGCCTGCGTGAACAGGGCGGCAGGATCCACGACCTGGACGTGGTCGGCCGCCCCGACACCTTCACCGTCCTCGCCGCGCTCGCCGCCGTCACGGAACGCATCGGCCTCACCGGCACCATCAACTCCACCTTCAACGAGCCCTACGAGGTGGCCCGCCAGTTCGCCAGCCTCGACCACCTCTCCGGCGGGCGCTCCGCCTGGAACGTCGTCACCTCGTGGGACGCCTTCACCGGGGAGAACTTCCGCCGCGGCGGATTCCTCCCGCAGGAGGAGCGCTACTCCCGCGCCAGGGAGTTCCTCGCCACCGCGGGCGAGCTCTTCGACTCGTGGCACGGCGACGAGATCCTCGCCGACCCGGCGACGGGCACCTTCCTGCGGGACGCGCGGGCCGGATCCTTCGTGCACAAGGGGCACCACTTCGACATCCACGGGCAGTTCAACGTCCCGCGCAGCCCGCAGGGACGCCCGGTGGTCTTCCAGGCCGGCGACTCCGAGGAGGGCCGGGAGTTCGCGGCCGCCGACGCCGACGCCATCTTCAGCCGCCACAGCACGTTCGAGGCGGGCCGTGCCTTCTACCGCGACGTCAAGGGCCGCCTGCCGAAGTACGGCCGCGGTCAGGACGAGTTGCTGATCCTGCCCGCCGCGACCTTCGTCCTCGGCGACAGCGACGCCGAGGCCGCCGAACTCGCCCGCGAGGTGCGGCGGCAGCAGGTCAGCGGGGCCACCGCGATCAAGCACCTGGAGTTCGTCTGGAACCGCGACCTGTCCGCCTACGACCCGGACGGCCCCCTCCCGGACGTCGACCCCGATCCCGGCGAGCACACCGTCGCCCGCGGCCGTGCCCAGGTGCGCATGTACCGCGACCCGCAGGCCACCGCCCGAGAGTGGCGGGAGATCGCCGCCGCCAACAAGTGGTCGATCCGCGACCTGGTCATCGAGACCGGCAACCGCCAGTCCTTCGTGGGCTCACCGTCCACCGTTGCAGAGGCCATCGACGACTTCGTGCAGGCCGACGCCGCCGACGGCTTCATCCTCGTCCCGCACGTCACTCCCGGCGGCCTGGACTCCTTCGCGGACACCGTCGTCCCGCTGCTGCAGGAACGGGGCGTCTTCCGTGCCGACTACGAGGGCACCACCCTGCGTGACCACCTCGGCCTCGCCCATCCCGACGCCGGGACCCCGTCGGAGCGGGCCGCGTCGTGAGGTTCCTGGCCATCACCTTGATCGTGCACGCCCCGGACCCGGTGACCGGGGCGCTGAAGCCGACCGCCGCGCGGTTCCGCGAGGTGCTCGACAACGCGCTGCTGGCCGAGGAACTGGGCTTCGACGGCTTCGGCGTGGGGGAGCGCCACGAGCGGCCGTTCCTCTCCTCCTCACCGCCCGTCGTGCTCAGCCACATCGCCGCCCTCACCTCCCGGATCCGGCTGTTCACCGCCGTGACCACGCTCAGCCTCCTCGACCCGGTGCGGGCCTACGAGGACTACGCGACGCTGGACCACCTGTCCGGCGGCCGCCTGGAGCTGATCATCGGCAAGGGCAACGGCACGGCGCAGCGCGAGCTGTTCCACGTCACCCCCGAGGACCAGTGGGACCGCAACGCCGAGAGCCACGAGGTGTTCCGCCGGCTCTGGCGGGAGGGAAGGGTGACCGCCGACACCCGGTTCCGTCCCGCGCTGAAGGACGCGGAAGCCTGGCCGCGGCCGCTGCAGCAGCCGATCCGGGTGTGGCACGGCAGCGCCACCAGCAAGGAGTCGGTGGACCTCGCCGCCCGTTACGGGGACCCCCTGTTCTCGGCGAACGTCACCCACCCCGTCGAACCGTACGCGGAACTGATCCGCCACTACCGCGAGCGCTGGGTCCACCACGGCCACGACCCGGCCGGCATCGCGGTCGGCGCCGGGACGGCCGGCCTGTACGTCGCCCGCACCTCCCAGGAAGCGATCGCCGCCTACCGTCCGGTCTTCGAGGGCCAGTTGGCGTTCCAGAAGCGACTCGGCCTGAACCCGGTCTTCCCGACGCTGGAGGACTTCGTGGCGCGCAGCTCGGCGCTGGTCGGCAGCCCGCAGCAGGTGGCCGACAAGGTCCACCGCTACCACGAGCGGTTCGGCCATACGGTGCTGCACGTCCACGCGGACGCGGGCGGGCTGTCCCATGACCGGCACCGCCGCTCGCTCGAGCTCTTCCAGTCCGAGGTCGCCCCTGCCCTGCGGCGCGCCATCCCGGACCCGCCGTTCGCCTGGGGCCCGGCCCCGTCCTCGCCCGAACCCACCCACCGCTGAGGAGACCGCCCACCGTGTCCCGCGCACCGCTCGGAGTCCTCGACCTCGTCCCGATCTCCTCCGGCTCCACCGCCGCGCAGGCCCTGCGCAACAGCATCGACCTCGCGCGCCGCGCCGAGGAGTCCGGCTACGCCCGCTACTGGTTCGCCGAGCACCACCTCAACCCCGGTGTCGCCGGGACCTCGCCCGCCGTCCTGCTGGCCCTCACCGCGGCTGCGACCTCCACGATCCGCCTCGGTTCGGGGGCGGTACAGCTCGGCCACCGCACCGCCCTGTCCACGGTCGAGGAGTTCGGCCTCGTCGACGCCCTGCACCCGGGGCGGCTCGACCTGGGACTCGGCCGCTCCGGCGGGCGCCCGCCGGGTGGCACGCCGAACCCGCGGCCGTCCACGACCCCCGTCGTGGACGGGCGCACGCCCAACGGGCTGCGGATCCCGCCGAAGTTCTCCTTCGAGCACCTGCTCGGCTCACCCCGCGTCGCGCTCCAGCGGCAGCTGCTGCAGCAGCCCGGCGCCCGCTCCCAGGACTACGGGGAGCAGATCGACGACATCCTGGCGCTGCTGCGCGGCACCTACCGCTCGGCCGACGGCGTCGAGGCCCACGCCGTGCCGGGGGAGGGCGCCGACGTCCAGGTGTGGATCCTCGGCAGCAGCGGCGGCCAGAGCGCCGAGGTCGCCGGCCAACACGGACTGCACTTCGCCGCGAACTACCACGTCAGCCCGGGCAGCGTCCTGGAGGCGGTCGACGGCTACCGCGCGGCCTTCCGGCCGGGCGGCGTGCTCGACAAGCCCTACGTCAGCGTCTCCGCCGACGTCCTCGTGGCCGAGGACGACACGCGGGCCCGTGAGCTCGCTTCCGGGTACGGCCTTTGGGTGCGCAGCATCCGTACCGCCGAGGGCGCCATCGAGTACCCCACGCCCGCGCTGGCCCGGGCGCATCCGTGGACGGAGGCGGACCGCGCGCTGGTGGCCGACCGGGTCGAGACCCGCTTCGTCGGCTCGCCGCAGCGTGTCGCCGACCAACTGGAGCAGCTCCAGGAGGCCACCGGCGCGGACGAGTTGATCGTGACCACCATCACGCACGACCACGCGGACCGGGTGCGGTCCCACCGTCTGCTGGCCGAGGAGTGGCACGGCCGCTAGACCGGCCGGGCGGGGCCCGTCAGTCCTGTCCGGGCAGCAGGCCGCGACGGAGGGCGCGGACGAGGTGGACCGGCACCAACTTCTCCTGCCCGTCGACGGTGACCTTGACCAGATGGGGGGCCTCCGCCTTCCACCGGGCCCGGCGGTGGCGGGTGTTGCTGCGGGACGTCTTGCGCTTGGGCACGGCCATGGGTACTCCTCTGCGGGTTCTGTGGTTCTGCCGGTGAGGGCGGTCAGCGGGAGGCGTACGGCAGCAGGGCCATCTCGCGGGCGTTCTTCACGGCCCGGGCGAGGGCGCGCTGCTGGCGGGCGTTGACGCGGGTGACCCGCCGGCTGCGGATCTTGCCCCGGTCGGAGATGAACCTCCGCAGCAGGTCGGTGTCCTTGTAGTCGACGTACTCGATCCCCGCGGCGATGAGCGGGTTCGGCCGGGCCTTGCGGGTCTCCTTGGTCCTGCCCCTGGCCGTGCCGGTGCGGTTGGTCGTCATGGTGCTGTCTCCGGTGGGTCGTCGCGGTGTGCGGTTCAGGCCGCGTGGTCGAGGAAGCCGTCGAAGGCGTGGGGGAGGCGGCGCCAGCCGTCGGGTCCCGCCGCGTACTCGGCGTCCGTGAGCAGGCAGCCGTCGAGGGTGGCCACGAGCCCTTCGCGGTCGAGGTCGGGCGAGGTGAAGGTGAGGTGCTGGCCGCGGTCGCCGTGCTCGGGGTGCCAGTCCAGGGCGGCCGCCACCCGCCGTTCGGGCGGCACCATCTCCCACGCCGCGTCCGGGAGGGCGGCGAGCCACGGCCCGACGTCCTCGATGCACAGCGCGCCCCCGGCGGCCTCCCAGGAGAGCAGGGTGTCGGGGTGGTCGGCCAGCCAGAAGCGGCCGCGGCTGCGGGCGGCGGCGCAGCTGAGGTCCTCCAGCGCCGCGTGCAGCCGCCCGGGGTGGAAGGGCCGCGCCGAGCGCCACACCAGGGTGGCGACGCCGTGGGCGTCCGCCTCCTGGGGCAGCAGGGCGCAGGCCGGGTGCTGCCGTGCGGCGGCCGCGGTCACGTCGAAGCCGGCCTGGGCGGCCGCGGCCAGCCGGCCCGTGCCGATGGTGACCTGACGGGCCGTCGGGTGCAGCTGGGTCAGCAGTTCGACGTCGCCGGGTCCGGTGTCCTCGCCCGGTGCCAGCGCGAGGACGCCGGCGTACTCCAGCTGCCGGGCCAGGGTGTCGGCGACGGTGCGGTGGTCGCCGGGAGCGACGGAGAGGGCGTGCTCCGAGAGGTCGTCGCCGCAGCTGAGGTGGTCGAGCAGGAGCGCGGGGTCGACGCAGGTGACGACTCCGGCGGCCGTCAGCAGGCTGCCCGAGACGCTGCCGTCGGGCAGCGGGGTGCCCACGAGGACCTCGGCCATCGCCTGCGGTTCCACGGAGTCCCACAGCTCGACGACGGCGAGACGGCAGGACGGGTCCGCGGCCAGCCGCAGCAGTTCGGGCAGGAGGTCCGCGCGGAGCGCGCAGCAGGCGCAGTCGTTCACGAGCGTGGTGTCGGTGCGGGAGACGACGCCGCCCCGGTCGCTGAGGACGCGCCGGACGGGTCCGCCGACGGCGGGCCGCAGGTCGTGGTGGAGGGCGAGGGCCCCGGCGGTGGAGTGCAGGAGTTCGCGCACCGCGGCGCGGCGTGCCTCGGCGTGCAGACCGCCGACGAGGACGACGGGCAGCTTGGGGCTGCTGTCCACGGGAGGTGCCTTTCGTGTCGGGATCGAGCGGGTGAGTGGGTGAGTGGGAGGGCGGGCCGGTGAGGGGCCCGGTCAGCGTTCCTCGCGGAACTCGACGTGGCGCCGGACCACGGGGTCGTACTTGCGCAGGACCAGGCGGTCGGGGTCGTTCCGGCGGTTCTTGCGGGTCACGTAGGTGTGACCGGTGCCGGCGGTGGAGCGGAGCTTGATGACGGGGCGTAGTTCGGTGCGAGCCATGGCGGGTACTATACAGAACTGGTTTTCATTTCCAATAAGCTCGGGGTCCTCGACCGGCACCCCCGGAGAACAGAAGGGACCGTCATGCCCGCACACTGCCAACTCACCGGCCGCAAGCCCGGCTTCGGCAACTCCGTCTCGCACTCCCACCGGCGCACCAGGCGCCGCTTCGACCCGAACGTCCAGCACAAGCGGTACTGGCTGCCCAGTGAGGGCCGTACCGTCCGGCTCACGCTGAGCACCAAGGGCATCAGGACGGTGGACCGCATCGGCGTCGAGAAGGCCGTCGCCGTCATCCGCGCCCGCGGAGGGAAGGTCTGATGGCCAGGGCGGGGAAGATCGCGAAGAACGAGCGGCGCAAGGTCGTCGTGGCCCGGTTCGCCGCGCGGCGCGCCGAACTGAAGGACGTCCTGCGCCGTCCCGACGCCACGCCGCAGGAGAAGGCCGACGCGCGGCGGGAACTGGACCGGCAGCCCCGCGACGCGAGCGCCACCCGGGTGCGCAACCGGGACTCCCTCGACGGGCGGGCCCGCGGTCACCTGCGGAGGTTCGGCCTCTCCCGGATCAACCTGCGCGCCCAGGCCCACACGGGCCACCTGCCCGGAGTGCGCAAGGCCTCCTGGTGACGCCGCCCCCCGGCACACCCCACCCCCGGCCCCCGCGGGCCGTACGACACAGCACGGAGGAACCATGAGACCAGGCATCCACCCGGACTACCGTCCCGTCGTCTTCCGCGACCGCGCGGCGGACTTCGCCTTCCTCACCCGCTCTACGATGACCAGCGAGAAGACCGTCGTGTGGGAGGACGGCAACACCTACCCGGTGGTCGACGTGGAGATCTCCTCCGCGAGCCACCCGTTCTACACCGGCACCGCCCGCGTGGTGGACACCGCCGGCCGCGTCGAGAGGTTCCGGCGCCGCTACGGGAACCGCGACGCCGCCTCCGGCGGGAACTGACGCAGCCCGCACCGCACGGCGACGCCCCGGCACCGGCATCCCGGTGCCGGGGCGTCGCCGTGCACACGAACGCGAGACGTACGCCGGAGGGGCGCGGTACGCAAGAACGCAGGACGGACGCGCATGGTCCGTCGCGGGTCCCCCCGACTACCGTCGCACCGGCTCCGGGACCCCGTCCACGGCGATGCGGCAGCTCCCCTCCAGCACGGCGCCGAACTTGACGTGCCGGTAGCCGGAGAAGCCGATGGCCCAAGGTTCCCGGCCCTCGAGGCGCCCGAACCGCGCGCTGCGCAGGTCGAGCAGGCCCGGGACGTCGGTCAGCGGATCGGTCACGGGTCCTCCGGCACCGTCGGCGGGTGCCGCGGGGTGCGTCCTTCAGCGGGTGGCGGCGGCGAGCGCGGCCCGGACCGCGTCGGCGGGCACGGGGGTCCCGGCGGCCCGCGAGAAGTCGGCCTCGCCGCCCCCGTACGGCAGACCGTAGACGGGGGTGCCGGGCTGGGAACGCCAGCTGTCGGCGAGGGTGCCGTAGCCGACCGCATCGTATCCGAGCACGTCGAGGAGTTCCGTGGCGTGCGCGACGGCGACCGGGTCGTCGCCGGCGATCGGCAGGGCGGTCCGGTCCGGTGAGCCCTTGGGGCGGGCGAGCTCCGCGAGGTGGCGGAAGAAGATGTTGTTGAACGCCTTCACCACGTGGGCGTCGGGCAGGTGGAGTTGGAGCAGCCCGCTGTCCGTGGTGGACCCGTCGTCGATCGCGGCGATCCGGCCGTCGCGCTGGGGGTAGTAGTTGCCGGTGTCGACGACCGTCTTCCCGGCCAGCGGGGCCGCGGGGACCCGGTCGTACGCCTTGAGCGGGATCGTCACCACGACCCAGTCGCCCGCGGCGGCCGCCTCGGCGGGGGTCGCCGCGCGTGCCCGGGGGCCCAGTTCGGCCACCAGGCCGTCGAGGGTCTCCGGTCCACGGGAGTTGCTGAGCACCACGTCCAGGCCCGCGGTCACGGCGAGCCGTGCCAGGGTGCCGCCGATGGATCCGCTGCCGATCAGTCCGAGAGTCGCCATGTAGATCGCAACCCCGTCTCCGGCGGTTATGTTTCCCGCGGGCCGCAAAGAGCGGGCAAAGCGGGGGCGCAGGCCGGTGCGGGCGGCCGTCGGGGGGCGGGGTGCGGCCCCCGGGAGGTCCGTACCGGCGGCGGTCCCGTCGCGCGGCCGGTCGCCGCCCGGTACGACCGTGGCCGCCGCCCGGTACGACCGTGGCCGCCGCCCGGTACGACCTGCCGCCCCGCCGGCGGGGGAGCCGCAGGGTGCCGCTCCTCGCGGCGCGGTCCTCGTCGACGCGGTGCGGGGCGCATCGGCCGCGTCGGGGGACACGGCGGGCGCCGGGTCGCGAACCTCCACGCCCCGGCCTGCACCGCGTCGCCTCAAGTCGGCTGCCCCGGCGGGTGGCTCGGCCCGCCCCACCCCGGCGGTCCTGACGGCGGGCGGCCTGCGGAGGGGGCCTGACAGATCGTGACCGGGAACGCTATGCTCCCCGCGATGACGAACAACTTCCCTCTCCGATTGGGGGTCCCGTCCGCGCAAGGTGAGTGCTGATGCCCACTCACATCGCGAACGAGGATTCCCGGCTTTCCCTCTGGCTGCGCGTGCGCGAGTTCGCCGTGCCGCCCTCCATGGTCGAGAACGCGACCGCCCGCCGCCGGACCGGTGACTGGGCGGGGGCCTGTGCCGCCGCCGGCGTCGACGTCGACCTCAACCTCCGTTCCCTCGCCCGCACCCACGGCCGGGAACTCGCGGCCCAGGTCCGGGCCGACCTCCGCCACCTCGCTCCCGACCTGCTGCGCTGGCACATGCCGCGGGTCGCCCCCGACGGCCTGCTGCGTCCCGGCCTGACCATCACCCTGGCCCGGTACGGGATCGCGGGGGCGGAGGGCGGCGAACAGGTGCACCTCGTGGTGAGGACCCCGCCCGCCTGGGCGGACGGCGGTCAGCGGTTCAGCCTCGCGCTGTGGGACCCGGCCCGCCCCGATGCGGGAGCCCGCCACCACCCGCACCACCGGCCCCACCGGCGGTTCCGTCTCGACCTGCACCGTCACCTGTGGGACGCGCGCAGAACCGGTGAACTGCCGCTGCGCGCCGGGACCGGCCACCGCCGCGCCGGTCCGACCGGCCTCCCGGACCCGGAGCCACCCGGGCCACTGCCGCCGCACCAGCGCTGCGCGGTCGACCGGTGGGAGGACGAGGCGCGCAGGGTGCTGCGTGCCGAGGGCCGGACCACCGGCGCCGTCTGCGTGCGCCTCGGATCCCGCCACCGGCTGCTCGTGGACGTCAGCCGTGACGGTGACGCCACGGGCGCGCCCACCGCGCGGATCACGGAGGCGACCGCGGACGCCGGGGGCAGCCGGCTGCTGCCGGTGCTGCCGGACGCGGCGACCTGGGTGCCGCCGGACGTCGAACTCCTCGACGCCGGCCTCCTGGGCGCCGACGGACTGCACCCGCTGGTCGCCGCCGCGCTCGTGCCGGGCCACCGGCCGTCGCGTCCGCAGGGTCCTTCCGGCCCTTCGGGTCCTTCCGCGCGGGTCGTGGAGTGCCGGGGCGAAGCCCACCGGATCGGTCTCGTCGACGGCGTCCTGGCCGCGCTGGACCACGACCCGGACGAGATCCGCCGCGAGGAACTGCTGGTCGCGTTGACCGGCACCCCGCTGCCCTGCCTGCAGGCGATCGACCGGGCGCACCGGCGTCCGGAATCCCTCGCCGACGTACGGGCACGCCTGGACCACGGCGACATCGCCGGCGCGCTGACCGTCGTCGAGGGCCTGCTCGGCCCCGGTGCCGTGCTCCGCGACGGTCCGCTGCGCGACGAGCTGGAGGCGGCCGCCCAACGGCGCATCGCCTACGGCCTGTTCAGGGCGGGCCTCGCAGGGCCCGCCCCCGGGCGGGTGCCGCCGCGCGGCCGCTTGCCGGAGCCCGCGCCCCGATCCCGGCCGGGCCGGCCGAACCCCCGGCACCGCACCTCCCGCTGACCCCGGGCGTGCGCGGCGTACCCGCGCACGCCCCCGCATCCCTTCCTCCGGCTCCACGAACCCCCCGAGGTGATCACCCATGCCCATGCCCATGCCCACGCACGCCCCGTCCACCCCGGCCTCCACCCCGGCCGCCCAGCCCCGGCTGGACGTCGCGGACACCCTGCTGGCCCTGCTGCGCGACACCACCACAGAACCGCGCCCCGACACCCAGCTGGAGGCCCTCACCCTGGCCGTCGCCGCCGACCTGCCGGTGCTGCTGTGGGGCGAGCCGGGGATCGGCAAGACCGCGGCCCTCACCCAGCTCGCCGACGCCCTGGACCTTCCGCTCACCACGGTGATCGCCAGCGTCCACGAGCCGTCCGACTTCTCCGGGCTCCCCGTCGTCGGGGACGACCCGGCCGAGCAGGGTGTCCCGATGGCCCCGCCGGACTGGGCGGTCCGCCTGGTGCGGGCCGGCCGGGGGCTGCTCTTCCTCGACGAGCTGTCCACCGCGCCGCCCGCCGTGCAGGCGGCCCTGCTCCGGCTCGTGCTGGAGCGGCGGGTCGGCGCGCTGCGGCTGCCGCCCGGGGTCCGGATCGTGGCCGCCGCCAACCCCCGCTCCTCGGCGGCGGACGGCTGGGAGCTGAGCGCGCCGCTGGCCAACCGGTTCGTGCACCTCCAGTGGACCCACGACCACGACGTCGTGGTCCGGGGCCTCGGCGGGACCTGGCCCCGGGCCACGCTGCCGCGGCTGGACCCCGGCGGGCTGCCCGAGGCCGTGGACTTCGCCCGGCGCGCGGTGTGCGGGCTGCTCGCCGCCCGCCCCGGACTCGTGCACCGGCTCCCCACCGGCGAGACCCGCCGCGGCGGCGCGTGGCCGTCCCCGCGCAGCTGGGACATGACGCTGTCGCTGATCGCCTTCGCGACCGCGGCCGGGGTCTCCCGGGAGGTGCTCTCGCTGCTCGTGCGGGGCACCGTGGGGGACGGCCCCGGGCTGGAACTGCTGGCGAGCATGGACCGGATGGACCTGCCCGACCCGGAGGACGTGCTCGCCGACCCGGCCGGTGCCGTCCTGCCCGAGCGCGGGGACCTGCGCCAGGCGGTACTGGACGGTGTGGTGGACGCCGTCCGCAAGCGGCCGGAGAAGTCCCGCTGGGACGCCGCCTGGGCGCTGCTGGCCCGGGCCCTGGAGACCGGGGCCCCGGACCTCGTGGTCGTCCCCGCGACCACGCTCGCCTCGCTGCGCCGCGAGGACTGGGACGTCCCCGCGGCCGTCGAGCGGCTCGCCGGAGTGGTGTCGCTGTCCCGGCGCGCCGACCGGGCGGCCGACCGGGCCGGGCTCGTCGCGAAGGCCGGCCGGTGAGCGTGACGACGCCGGCGGCGCTGGACGTCGAGAAGCTCCTCGCGGCCCGGCTGTACGCCGCCCGCGTCCGCCCCTACCTCGCGACGGCGCTGTTCGCGCTGCACGTCGTGGAGTCGCGGCGGGTGCCGACGATGGCCGTCGACCCGTACTGGCGGTGCTACGTCTCACCGGCGTTCGTGGACCGCACACCGGTCGAGGACCTGGCCGGGGTGTGGGTGCACGAGGTGTCCCACCTGCTGCGCGACCACCACGGGCGCGGCGACCGGGTGGCACGGGAGCAGGGGCTGGAGGGCCCGGGCGAGCGGCTGCGGATGAACATCGCCGCGGACTGCGAGGTCAACGACGACGCCTTCGGGGAGGGTCTGGAGACGCCGCGGGGAGCGGTCCTCCCGCGTTCGCTGGGGCTCCCCGAGGCGAAGCTCATGGAGGAGTACCTCCCGCTGTTCGGCATCGGCCCGCTCACGCAGGACTTCGTCTGGCTGGACTGCGGCAGCGGCGCGGACGGCCTGGAACGCGCGTGGGACCTCGGCCCGGAGGGCGCCCACGGCCTGAGCGAACAGGAACGCGACGCCGTCCGCTTCCGCGTGGCGCAGGGCATCAACGGCCGCCCCGGCGACGCCCCGAAGAGCTGGCGGCGGTGGGCGGAGGAGGCCTTCCACCCGCCGCAGCAGTGGCGGGAACTGCTGGGAGCGGCGGTGCGTGCAGCGGCCTCCGGTTCCGGCGGGGGCCAGGACTACAGCTACGGCCGGCCGTCGCGCCGGTCGGCCGGCGTGCCCGGCGTCGTCCTGCCGGGCCTGCGGCGCCGTCCGCCCCGGGTCTGCGTGGTCATCGACACGTCCGGGTCGGTCAGTGACGCCGAACTGGGCACCGCGCTGCTCGAAGTGGCCGCGATCGCCCGCGCCGTGGGCGGCCGCCGCGACATGGTCACCGTCGTGCCGTGCGACGCCGCGGCACGGATCGCCCACACGCTGTGCAGTGCCGAGGACATCCCGCTGCTCGGCGGCGGTGGCACGGACCTGCGCAGCGGCTTCGCGCGGGCGCTGCGCACCCGGCCCGGCCCTGACGTCGTCGTGGTGCTGACGGACGGTCAGACGCCCTGGCCCGCGTCGCGTCCGACCTGCCGCACCGTCGTGGGCCTGTTCCCCCGCGAGGGCGCACGCCGCTCGTGGCGCGAGGACGACCCCGAGTACGTGCCGGACACGCCGCCCGAGTGGGCACGCACGGTCGTCCTCGGGGCTTCCGGCACCGCCGGGTGACGGCGCCGGGGAGGCGCCGACGTCCCGTCAGAATCCCCGTGCACAAGCGTTCCCCTGGGTCGGCCGCGGACCCTAAGATCACCCCGCCAGTCAGGGGACCGCGGCCGCCGGGGAGGCGACGTGAGCGACAGCGCACCTCAAGGGCAAGACCTCGAGAAGTACGGCTACACCCAGCAGTTGGCGCGGTCACTGGGCTTCCGGGACCTGGTGGTCTACGGCCTGGTCTTCATGGTGCCGATCGCGCCGTTCGGCATCTTCGGCGGCGTCTTCCAGGGCTCGGGCGGCATGGTCGCCCTCGCCTACGCCATCGGCATGCTGGCGATGATGTTCACCGCGCACTCCTACGCCCAGATGTCCCGGGCCTTCCCGATGGCCGGGTCGGTCTACTCGTACGCGGGTCGGGGCATCGGCGCGCCGGTCGGCTTCCTGTCCGGCTGGATGATCCTGCTCGACTACGTCCTCGTGCCGGCGCTGCTCTACCTGATCGCCGCCGTCGCGATGAACTCGCTCGTCGCCTCGGTGCCGGTCTGGCTCTGGCTGATCGGCTTCGTGGTGCTCAACACCGCCGTGAACTACCTCGGCATCGAGATGACCGCCAGGATCAACAGGATCATGCTCGCGGCCGAACTGGTCGTCCTGGTGATCTTCCTGGCCGTGGGTGTCACCGCGCTCATCCAGGGCAAGGGCAACGGCTCCGGCTTCCACGCGTTCTACGACTCCGGCACCTTCTCCTGGTCGCTGGTCTTCGGGGCGGTGTCGATCGCCGTCCTCAGCTTCCTCGGCTTCGACGGCATCTCCACGCTCGCGGAGGAGAACCGCGACTCGGCCCGGGCCATCGGCCGCGCGATGGTCGCCGCCCTGCTGCTCGCCGGAGCCCTGTTCATCGTGCAGACCTGGGTCGCGGCGATGCTCGTGCCCGACCCGCAGGCGCTGATCGACGCGGGGGACCCCGACGGCACCGCCTTCTACGACGCCGCGCGCGCCGCCGGCGGAGCCTGGCTCGGCACCCTCAGCGCCCTGGCCACCGCCATCGCCTGGGGCTTCGCCAACTCGCTGGTCGCCCAGGCCGCCACCTCCCGGCTGCTGTTCGCGATGGCCCGCGACCGGCAGCTCCCCGGCTTCCTCGCCAAGGTCGACCCCCGCCGCCGGGTGCCCGTCAACGCGACCTTCCTCGTGGCGGTGGTCTCGCTCGTCCTCGGCCTCTACATGAACTCCCGGGACGACGGCATCACGTTGCTCAGCTCGCTGGTCAACTTCGGTGCGATGACGGCCTTCCTGGTCCTGCACGTCTCGGTCGTCGTCCACTACGTCGTCCGCCAGGGCAGCCGCGACTGGTGGCGCCACCTGATCGCACCGCTGATCGGCTTCGCGATCCTCACCTACGTGGTGATCAACGCCAAGGTCACCGCCCAGCGGCTCGGCTTCGCCTGGCTGGCCATCGGCGCCCTCCTGCTGCTGGCCCTGCTGGTCGCCGGCCGGCGCACCGAGATACCCGACGAGCCCACCACCGCCGAGGAGGCAGGACAGCCGTGAACGATCTCGACGTCGTACGGCTCCACCCCACCCCCGAGCAGTACGCCTACGCCTTCGGAGGCTCCCGCGAGCCCCTGCTGCGGGTACGCCCGGGCACGGTCGTGGAGCTCTTCACCGAGGACTGCTTCGGGGGTTTGGTCCGCGGTCCGGAGGACCTCCCGAGCAAGGTGTGCGAGTTCCCCTACCTCAACCCCGTCACCGGCCCGATCCACGTCGAGGGGGCGGAGCCGGGCGACACCCTGGCCGTCCACTTCGTCGACATCGCGCCCGCCCGGGACTGGGCGGTCTCCACCACGTTCCCGCACTTCGGCGCGCTGACCACCACGCACTCCACGGCGATGCTCCACGATCCGCTGCAGGAGGTCGTGTGGCGGTACGGGATCGACCGCGAGCGCAACAGCTGCCGGTTCCAGGCCCGCTTCTCCGACCACACGGTCGAGCTGCCGCTGGACCCGATGCACGGCACCGTGGGGGTCGCCCCCGCCGCCGGTGAGGTCGTCATGAGCATCACGCCGGGCGCGCACGGCGGGAACATGGACACCCCGGAGCTGCGCGCCGGAAGCACCCTCTACCTGGGCGTCAACGTCCCCGGGGCGCAACTGGCGATCGGTGACGGGCACTGCCGGCAGGGCGAGGGCGAGGTGTGCGGCACGGCGGTCGAGTCCGCGATGCACACCGTGGTGGTCATCGACCTGCTCAAGGGCGGTGCCCCCGCCTGGCCGCGCCTGGAGGACGACCGCTTCCTGATGTCGACCGGGTCGGTACGGCCGCTCGAGGACGCCTACCGGATCAGCCAGCACGACATGGTCGGCTGGACGTCCGCCCTCACGGGCCTGCACCGGCTCGACGCCTACCAGCTGGTCAGCCAGGCCGGGCTGGCGCCCATCGGCAACGTGGTCGACACCAACTACACCGTGGTCGCCAAGCTGCCCAAGACCGTGCTGGGCGGCGCGACGGCCTACGACGGCCTGCACCGGTCGTTGCGCGAGAAGGGCCTCGATTACCTCCGCACGCGTTGAACCGCCGCCGGCGCCGCCTCGGGGACGGCCGGAGGACGCCGTCCGCACCCGCCCCGGGGTCGGGGTCGGGACGGGTGCGGACGGCCCGGCCTGGGCGGCGCCGGCGGCGGGAACCGCAGGTCAGCCGAACATGCCGAGCTGGTAGCCGCCCGCCGGCTGCTGGTTGGTCACGTTGATCCGGTTGTACGCGTTGATCAGGGCGATCAGCGAGATCAGCGCGACGAGCTGGTCCTCGTCGAAGTGCTTGGCGGCGTTCGCCCACACCTCGTCCGTGACACCGCCGGCGGCGTCGGCGATCCGGGTGGCCTCCTCCGTCAGCTGCAGGGCGGCGCGCTCGGCGTCGTCGAAGACGGTGGCCTCGCGCCAGGTCGCGATCAGGTTCAGGCGCACCGAGGTCTCGCCGGCCGCGGCGGCCTCCTTGGTGTGCATGTCGGTGCAGAAGCCGCAGCCGTTGATCTGGCTGGCGCGGATCTTCACCAGCTCCTGGGTCGTCGCCGGCAGCGTGGACTCCGCCACGACCTTGCTCGCCGAGTTCAGGTGCCTCATGACCTTGCCGGCGAGGGCGTGGCCGAAGTAGTTCACGCGGGCTTCCATGGTGGGCTCCTCTGTGTGTGGAGTGCGGTTCGCAGAGATGACCGGACCGTGCCGCGAAACGTGACAGCGCGACGGTCACGACGTTCCCGGGAACGCCGGTGGCGCCGTTCCGGCCCGGGCGCGGGCCGGGCGAGCGCCGGAGCATGCCGGGCCGGGCGAACGCCGAAGGGGCGGTCGCCGGATCGGCGGTCCGACACGCCGGGGACCCGGCGGGCGGCCGGTGCGGCGGGGGGCCGCCGGGGATACTGCGGCCATGCGCGTCGACTTCGATCCCGAGGCCATGGGCGGCTCCGCCTTCTACCGCTTCCTGACCTCCGTGGTCGTGCCGCGGCCGATCGCGTGGATCTCCACCGTCACCCCGGACGGCCGGTACGAGAACCTCGCGCCGCACTCCTTCTTCAGCATCGCGAGCACGGATCCGCCGATCGTGCAGTTCACCTCGATCGGCCGCAAGGACTCGCTGCGCAACGTCGAGGACACCGGCGAGTTCGTGGTGAACTTCGCCTCCGAGGCTCTGATGCCGCTGGTCAACGTCACGGCCACCGACTTCCCGCGGCACGTCAGCGAGTTCGACCACGCGGGCATCGAGCGCGAACCGAGCCTGAGGGTGCGTCCGCCCAGGGTGGTGGCCTCGCCGGTCGCCCTGGAGTGCCGCTCGCACACGAGCCTGCGGGTGGGCAACTCCACCCTGGTCTTCGGGCGGGTGGTGCACGCCGTCGCCGACCGGGCGGTCCTCGCGGACGGCCGTCCGAGTGCCCAGTTGCTGCGGCCGCTCACCAAGCTCGGCGCCGACGAGTGGGGCACGCTCGGCGAGGTCCGGCACCTGAACCGCATCCCCTACGAGGAACCCGGCCCCCTATGATCGTCGCCGGCCGTCGGGACCGGGGGAGGGGGAGCGGCACATGGACGGGCACGGTTCGGTGGACGAGGTGGTCTGGGGGCGTGAGCTGCCCCTGCGCTTCGCGATCGTCGACGAGGAGTGGGACGGGGAGCAGACGGTGTGGGCGCGATGCGTCGACGCCGAAGGACTGTTCACGGACCGGGACGCGTTCCGGGAGCGGCTGACCCTCCTCGGCTGCGCGCCGACGGGCCGGCTCCTCAAGGCCGCCGAGCGGTCCGCCGGGCACGCGCCCGTTCCCTTCGGCGAGTTGTCCCTCGTCGTGGAGGACCTGGACGCCGAGGATCCGTACACCCACGACTACTTCACGCTGGAGAACGTCATCGTCATCGCCGGCGGGCCGGCCGCGGAGGACCCCTCGCGGCTCGACCTCGTCGTCGAGTGCGTGGTCACCAACGATTTCCGCAACCCCTACGGCGAAGAGCCCCCGCGGGCGGACGTCACCGTCCTGAACGGCACCAGTGGCGGCTCGATCGGGCACTGCCGGCGCGTGGACGGCCTGTACGGTCACCGCCCGGCGCCCGCCCGCCGGCCCGTACGCCTCATCGGCTGCGAGCCCTCGCCGAACCTGCTGCGCCGACTGGTCGTTCCCCGCCACGGCGGCGACAACCTGTGGCTCTGGCTCCTCGACCGTACGGGCCGGCCCACCGCGGTCCAGGAGCACATCGCGGTGGAGGTCGACGAGTGCCGCCCCTCGGCGCTGGGCGGTGCGCTGATCGACGTCACGCTCAAGGGCGGGCTGATGCGCCACATGCCCTTCCCGTCCGAGGCCCGGCCCGTGTGGGAGGCCTGGCACGAGGGCCCGCCCCGGGAACGCAACGCATGGGCGCGGTTCCCGACCGAGGGGCGCCGGGAATGGCTGCTGTTCACCGAGACGTGCGGGGGCCCAGAAGAGCCCGGCACGGTGTGCGAGATGGACGGGCGGTACGTCACCGACGTCCCGGGCCTGCACTGCGCGCTCGGCGAGGCGATCGGCGGCCCCGGCCGCCAATGGCTCCAGTGCTGGAACGCGCTGCGCGGCTGCCAGTGCCGCGGCGAGCGGCCGCGCGTGCCCTTCACGCTCGCCTGGCACGACGCCGACGTGGCCCGGCACGCCCTGGCCGGCGTCAGCGTGGACAGGGACGGCGAGCTGGGCTACTTCGACGCGGTGGTGCCCTTCCTGGAGCGCATGGGCGTCACCGTGCGCTTGCGCTGACTACGCCAGCGGCGCCGTCGAACCGCGGATCACCAGGCGACAGGGCTGCGGTTCGGTGCCGGAGCGGCGCTGCCCGGCGATGGCCGCCGACAGGGCGCGGGCAGCCACCCGGCCGAGGTGTTCCAACTGCATGTCGACGCTGGTCAGCGGAGGGCGGGAGGCGGTGGTGATGACCTTCCAGTCGTCGAAGCCCATGACCGCGACGTCCTCCGGCACCGTGCGCCCCCGCTCCCGGAGGATGTCGATGGCGCCGCGGGCGATCTGGTCGTTGCCGCACATGATGGCGTCGACCTCCGGGTGCTGGTCGAGGAGCATGACGGTCGCCGCGCGGCCCCACCCCTCGGACCACTCGCCGAAGCGGGCCTCGCCCACCGGCGCGACGCCCGCCTCGGCGAGCACTTCCAGCGCGCCCCGCACGCGGTCGCGGCCGGCGGCGTAGGTCGGGTCGCCCGAGATGTGGGCGATGCGGCCGCGGCCGCAGGCCAGCAGGTGGCGGGCCGCCGTGCGTCCGGCGTCGACGTTGTCGGGGACGATGGACAGGTCGTCCGGATCCTCGGACGGCGCGTAGGCGTACACCACCGGCACGGGCAGCCCACGCCCCAGTGAGGGGCGCGGGTCGGTGCGGCTGCCGACCACGATCAGCCCGTCGACGCGCCGGTCCAGCAGGGCTCGTACGTGGTGCCGTTCGCGGATCGCGTCACCGCGCGCGTCGCACAGCAGGACGGCGAGCTCGCCCGCACCGAAAGCGTCTTCGGCGCCCATCAGGATCGGGATGCTGAAGCGTCCCTCGAGGTCGCCGGTGAGCAGCCCGACGGTGCGGGTCGGCCCGGCCTGCAGGCTGCGGGCCACGGGGTTGGGCCGGAAGGACAACTGCTCGGCGGCCTCGATGACGCGCTGCCGGGTCTCGTCGCGCACCTGACTGCGGCCGTTGAGCGCCTTGGAGGCCGTTGCGGGGGAGACCCCGGCCAGCCGCGCCACGTCGTTGAGAGTCGCGGGTCGGCCTGCGGCGTGTTCGGCCGGCTGGACCATGGCTGCATCCCTCCTCGTGTTCGTCGCGGGCCCGCGGAGCTGCGCCCCGTGGGTGGGGAAAGGCTACTCGAAAGTCTTTTTCCGCGATGCGTGCAGGGTGGTTGACGCCTACGGGTGCCGCTTCTACCTTAACGGAAAACGTTTTCGGTGAGTTTAGGCGGCCGCTGCCGCCTCCCTCGACATGCCAGGCCCTCCGAGCAAGGAGCGAGACATGAACACCACCGACGTACGGGGACGAAGGCGCCTGCGGGTCCTGGCCGCAACCGTGGGGCTGCTCACCGTCACGACCGCGCTCGCGGCCTGCGGTTCCGGCGGGGACGGCTCGACCGCGGACAAGGGCGGGGTCATGGGCCCCGACGACGGCGCGAACCTGACGATGTGGACCCGCGCCGCCACGCAGCAGCAGAGCCAGGCCCTGGTCAAGGCGTACAACAAGTCCCACAAGAACAAGGTGCAGTTGACGGTCATCCCCACCGACGACTACCAGGCGAAGGTCGGCGCCGCGGCCGGCTCCAAGTCCTTGCCCGACATCCTCGCCTCCGACGTCGTGTTCGTGCCCAACTACACCGCCAGCGGCCTGTACGCCGACATCACCGACCGCCTCGACGCCCTGCCGTACGGCAAGGAACTGGCCCCCGCCCACATGGCCGCGGGCACCCTCGACGGCCGCAAGTACACCGTGCCCCACACCATCGACTCCTCCGTGCTCTTCTACAACAAGACGCTCTACAAGAAGGCGGGACTCGACCCGGAGAAGCCCCCGACCACGCTGAAGGAGTGGGACGAGCAGGCCCGCGCCGTCGACAAGCTGGGCGGCGACGTCAACGGCACCTTCTTCGGCGGCAACTGCGGCGGCTGCGGCGTCTTCACCTGGTGGCCGTCGATCTGGGCCGCGGGACAGGAGGTCATGAACGAGGACGGCACCGCCGCCACCCTGGACTCGCCGGTGGCGAAGGAGGTGTACGCGACGTACCGCGGCTGGGCCCAGGACGACATCACCGCTCCCGGCGCCGCCGAGGAGACCGGCGCCACCTGGACCGGCCTGTTCCCCAAGGGCACCATCGGCGTGATGCCGATGCCGTCCACCACCCTCGGCCTGATGCCCAAGGACCTGGACTTCGGCGTCGCCCCCATCCCCGGCCCGGACGGCGGGCAGTCGACGTTCGTCGGCGGTGACTCCCTCGGCATCTCGGCCAACAGCAAGAAGGCCGGCCAGGCCTGGAACTTCCTCGCCTGGTCCCTCGGCGACGAGGCCCAGGTCGAGGTGCTCGCCGCCCACAAGGACATCGTCGCCCGCACCGACCTGGCGGAGAACAAGTACGCCAAGGCCGACCCCCGCCAGGTGCTGGTCAACACCCTGGTCGCCAAGGGCAGGACGCCCATCTCCCAGAAGTTCGGCCAGACCTTCAACGACCCCAACGGGCCGTGGCTGGCCCTGATGCGGGACGCCGTGTTCGGTGACCCCGCCAAGGTCGACGCGGACAACAAGGCCATCACCGAGTCCCTGAAGGACTGACCGTCATGCTGCTCGCGCGATCGCGCGGCTCCGGCTCCCCGGCACCCGACGGGGAGCCGCCTTCCCGGTCCCCGTCGGGTGCCGGGAAGGCCCGCCCCGCCCACCGCGTCCCCTGGTGGCGGACCCGCCCGGCGCAGGGCATCGGCTACGCGGCGCCGACCGCCGCGTTCGTCGCGGTCTTCTTCGTGGTGCCGCTGTTCCTGGTCGGCCGGATGTCCCTCAGCGACTGGCCGCTGCTGGCCGGGAACCAGGGCTTCAACGCACCGGACAACTTCACCGAGGCCGCCGGCGACGACCTGCTGTGGCCCTCCGTCCGCTTCACCCTCACCTACACCGCCCTCGTCACGGTGCTGCTGCTCGGACTCGCCCTCCTCCTCGCCCTGCTGGTCCAGGAGAGCCGCCCCGGGACGGGGCTGTTCCGTACGGTCTTCTTCCTGCCCAGCGCGCTCGGACTGGCCTCCGCGTCACTGCTGTTCCTCGGCATGTACAGCCCCAACGTCGGCCCGATCAGCCCCCTGCTGGAGCGCCTCGGCCTGGTCGACGGGCCGGTCTCCTTCCTCGGCACCCCGACCGCCGCCCTGTGGTCCACCGTCGCCCTCATCGTCTGGAAGTACGCCGGCTTCTACATGCTGATCCTGCTCGTCGGCCTCCAGCGCATCCCGCAGGACGTCTACGAGGCGGCCCGCATGGACGGCGCCGGACGCCGGCAGACCTTCCGCAGCATCACCCTCCCGCTCCTGCGGCCCTCCCTCGCCCTGACGCTGCTCCTGTCGGTCACCGGCTCGCTGCTCGCCTTCGACCAGTTCTTCATCCTCACCAAGGGCGGACCCGACAACAGCACCATGACCGTGGTCTCCCTGATCTACCGGGAGGCGTTCCAGCGACTCGACCTCGGGGCCGCGGCCGCGCTGTCCGTCGTCGTGCTCGCCGTGCTGCTGATCCTCAACGTCGCCCAGTTCCGCGGACTGCGCGGCACGGACACCTAGCGGACAGGGACCCGCCATGAAACCCCACGGCCTCGGCCGCACCCCCCACCACGTCCTCGTCGGAGGGCTGGCGGCGCTCTTCCTCTTCCCGCTGGCCTGGAGCGCCTGGGCGTCCGTCAGCGGACAGCCCGGCACCGCGCAGCAGTCCGGCTACGGGCTCGGCAACTACCGCTCGCTCCTGCACTACGACGCCGGGCTGGCCCAGTACCTCTGGAACTCCACGGTCGTCTCGCTGCTGACCGTCGCCCTCACCCTGCTCGTCTCCCTCATGGGCGGGTACGCCTTCGCGCGCTTCACCTTCCCCGGGAAGAACGCCCTGTTCCTGCTCACCCTGGCCATCCTGATGGTCCCCTACGCCACGCTGCTGATCCCGCTGTACGTGCTGCTGGGCGACCTGGGCCTGCAGAACTCGCTGTTCGGGCTCAGCCTGGTGCTGACGATGTACCAGCTCCCCTTCGCGACCTTCATGATGCGGATCTCCTTCGAGTCGGTCCCGCACGAACTCGAGGAGTCCGCGCTCGTCGACGGCTGCGGCACGGCCCAGGCCCTGGTCCGCATCCTCCTGCCCGCGGTGTGGCCCGGCCTGGTCACCGTCGGGCTGTTCGCCTTCCTCGCCGCGTGGAACGACTTCATCGCCCCGCTGATCCTGATCTCCGACAGCGCCAAGGCACCGCTGCCGCTGGCCGTCGCCAACCTGCGGCAGCGCTCCATGGGCGCCATCGACTACGGGACCACCGAGGCCGGGGTCGTCGTCCTGGCCCTGCCCTGCCTCGTGCTCTTCCTCCTCCTGCAGCGGCACTACATCCGCGGCTTCATGTCCGGCGCGCTCAAAGGCTGATCCCCCTCCGCCCCGGCACCACGACCGAAAGAGAGACCATGACACAGCCGATCCCGGCTCCCGTGCTGCCCACCCGCGGCAGCCGACGTCCTCTCGGCCTCGGCGAAGTCCGCATCACCGGCGGCTTCTGGGCCCGACGCCAGCAGGTCAACGCCTCCGCCACCCTCGACCACTGCCGGCAGTGGATGGAACGCGTCGGCTGGATCGACAACTTCCGGATCGCCGCCGCCGGCGGCCCCCTCGGCGAACGCCGCCGGGGACGGGAGTTCTCCGACTCCGAGGTCTACAAGCTGCTCGAGGCGATGGTGTGGGAGGCGGCCCGCACCCCGGGCGGCGCCCTCGACGCCGCCGTCGACGAACTCACCGACACCGTTGTCGCCGCCCAGGAGGCCGACGGCTACCTCAACACCGCCTTCGGCCACCCCGGTCGCCCGCCCCGCTACAGCGACCTCGAATGGGGCCACGAGCTCTACTGCGCGGGCCACCTCATCCAGGCCGGGGTGGCCCAGTTGCGCACCCGCGGCGACGGCGCGCTCGCCAAGGCGGCGATCCGCGCCGCCGACCACATCTGCCACGTGTTCGGGCCCGGGGGCGCGAGCCCCGGCCTGTGCGGGCACGCCGAGGTCGAGACCGCGCTGGCCGAACTCCACCGCGCCACCGGCGACCGCCGCTACCTCGACCAGGCCGCCCTCTTCCTCGACCGCCGTGGCCACGGCAGCCTCGCCGGGGGCGAGTTCGCCTCCGAGTACTTCCAGGACGACGTCCCGGTGCGGCAGGCGCACACCCTGCGCGGGCACGCCGTGAGGGCCCTGTACCTGGCGTCCGGAGCCGTCGACGTGGCCGTCGAGACCGGTGACGACGAGCTGCTCGCCGCCGTCGTCCGGCAGTGGGAGCACGCCACGGCCCGCCGTACCTACCTCACCGGCGGGATGGGCTCCCACCACAGCGACGAGGGGTTCGGCGAGGACTTCGTCCTGCCCCCGGACCGCGCCTACTCCGAGACCTGCGCCTCCGTCGCGTCGCTCATGCTCAGCTGGCGCCTCCTGCTGGCGACCGGCGACCCCCGCTACGCCGACCTCGCCGAGCGCACGCTCTACAACGTCATCGCCACCTCGCCCGCGGACGACGGCCGCGCCTTCTTCTACGCCAACACCCTCCACCAGCGCGTCCGCGCGACCGTCCCCCCGCACGACAGCGACCGGCCGCGCTCCGCGTCGGGCCTGCGCGCCCCCTGGTTCGCCGTCTCCTGCTGCCTGCCGAACGTGGCGCGCACCCTGGCCGCCCTCGCCGGCTACGTCGCCACCGCCGACGCCGACGGGCTGCAGCTGCACCAGTACGCCGACGCCGACATCGCCACCCGCACCGCCGGCGGGGAACGCCTCGCACTGCGCGTGCGGACCGGCTACCCGGCGGACGGCACCGTCACCGTCACCGTCGACGAGGCGCCCACCGGCCCCTGGGCCCTGTCCCTGCGCGTCCCCGGCTGGGCGGGGCGGGCGGTGCTCGTCACGCCCGGCGGGGAGCGCCTGCCCGTACGCCCCGGCACGGCCGTCGTCCCCGGCGCGCTCCGCCCCGGTGACGAGGTCCGGCTCGAACTCCCCGTCGCCCCACGGTGGGTGCACCCCGACCCGCGGGTGGACGCGATCCGCGGCGCCGTCGCCGTGGAGCGCGGCCCGGTGGTCTACTGCGTCGAATCCCCGGACCTGCCCGGCGGCCACGACGTCGGCGCGGTCACCGTGGACCCCTCCGTGCCACCGCGCGACGGGGAGGGCGACCGGGTGGTCGTCGCCGGCGGACTGAACGGCGCCCGCCCGGCCGGATGGTGGCCCTACGCGTACGAGCCGCCCCCGGCCCCGGACGGCGAGCGCACCGAGCTGACGCTGGTGCCGTACCTCACCTGGGCGAGCCGCGGCCCCTCCACCATGCGCGTCTGGATGCCCACCGCCGCCGGGGAGCGGGGCCCGGCGGCAGAGGACTGACGCACCGTCACGGGTGCCTCGTCCGGGGGCGGTCGCCGCCGTACGCCGCCGGGCCGGGCGCCCGGCGGCGGCGCGGGCTCAGGGGATGCGGTCGGTCAGCTCCAGGAGCGGCGGGTCGACCCGGAACGTCTCCGGGTACTTGGCCGCCGCCCCGGTGTTCAGCACCACGACCTCCTCGTCCCCGGACAGCCAGCCCTGCTCGCGCAGGACCCGTACGGCCGACAGCGTCGCCGCGCCCTCCGGGCACAGCAGCGCCCCGTCGGCGGCCGCGCACCGGTCGCGGTCGGCGAGCAGTTCCTCGTCGTCGACGGCGACGGCCCGGCCGTCCGTCTCGTACAGCGCGTCCAGGACGAGGAAGTCGCCCAGCGCCTTGGGCACGGTGATGCCGAACGCGACCGTGCGCGCGTCCTGCCACGGCTCACTGGTGCGCTCGCCCTTCTCGAAGGCGCGCACGATGGGGGCGCAGCCGGACGCCTGCACGCTCACCAGCCGGGGCATCGGCCCCCGCAGCCACCCCAGGGCGCGCAGTTCGAGCAGCGCCTTGTGGATGCCGATGAGACCGACGCCGCCGCCGGTGGGGTAGACGATGACGTCCGGGGCCCGCCAGCCGAGCTGCTCGGCGATCTCCAGGCCCATCGTCTTCTTGCCCTCGATGCGGTACGGCTCCTTCAGCGTCGCCGCGTCCATCCAGACGCCGGGCTCGGCGGCGATCTTCTCCGCCACCAGCCGGCCCGCGTCTCCGATCAGGCCGTTCACCAGGTACAGCGCGGCCCCGGCGGCGGCGCACTCGGCCCGGGTGATCGACGGCGCGTCCGCCGGCATCGCGATGAGCGCGTCCAGGCCCGCCCGCGCGGCGTACGTCGCCCACGCCGCCCCCGCGTTGCCGTTGGTGGGCATGGCGATCCCGCGCGCCCCCAGTTCGAGCGCCCTGGCCACGCCGACGGCCGCGCCCCGCGCCTTGAAACTGCCGGTGGGTATCAGCCCCTCGTCCTTCATCACCAGCCCCGGCACGCCGATCGCGGCGCCGTACCGCGGCAGGGGCACCAGCGGCGTCATGCCCTCGCCCAGGGTGACGACGTGTGCCGGATCCCGTACGGGCAGGAGTTCGTGGTAGCGCCACAGGGTCTGCGGGCGGTCCGCCAGGTCCGTAGGCGTGAGCGCGTCCCGGACCCGGTCCAGGTCGTAGCGGGCGAGCAGCGGCGATCCGCAGGCACACAGGTTCTGCACCAGGTCGGCGTCGTGGCGGCGGTCGCACCGCGCGCACTCCAGATGCGTCAGCGCACTGAATGGCAAGGTCATGATTCCCTTCATACCTCGCCGGGGGCCTAGCATGGAAAGGCGTCGCAGGGGCGGCGCACGATTGCCATGGGTGGCGAACGAACCCTGGACGACGTGACGGCCGGCCCCCCGCCCGCGGAACGCCGCGAGGGCGAGGTGGTCACCAACGACGGAGTGCGCCTGCGCTACACGGAGGCGGGCGCCGGGGAACCGCTAGTCCTCGTTCCCGGATTCGCGCAGAGCGCCGCCGAGTTCGGCCCGCAGATCGACGGCCTGAGCAGCGGCCGCCGCCGTGTGGTCGCGCCGGACCACCGCGGGCACGGCCGGTCCGGGAGGCCCGGCCACGGCTACCGGATCGCCCGGCTGGCGATGGACCTCCACAACCTCCTGGAGGCCCTGGCCCTGCGGGACGTGAGTCTGCTCGCCCACTCCATGGGCTGCCCGGTCGTGTGGTCCTACTGGGACCTCTTCGGTGGCGAGCGGATCGCCCGCCTCGTCCTCGTTGACCAGCCGCCCGTGATCTCCTCGGCCCTCGGCGGCGGGGACGAGGGGCATCCCTCGGCGGTGTTCACCCCGGAGATGTCCCGGGACATCGTCACCGGGCTGCGCGGCACGCCCGAAAGCGCCGCCGCGACCTCCCGCACCATCGTCGGCATGCTGCACGGCCCGTCCCTGCCGGACGCGGAGGTGGAGTGGCTCGTGGCGCAGAACCGCCTCCTCCCGCCCCGACACGCCGCCACACTGCACCTGGACCACTGGGGCGGCGACTGGCGGGACGTCCTGCCGCGGATCGACGTCCCCACCCTCGTCATCGGGGGCGAGCTGAGCTTCTTCCCGCCCGGCACGACCGAGTGGGTCGCCTCCCTCATCCCGGGCGCGCGGGCACGCGTCTTCTCGGCGGCCGAGGGCGGCAGCCACCTGATGTTCCGGGAGAACCCCGCCCTGTTCAACCGTGTCGTGGCCGGCTTCCTCGACGAGCCCGGGCCACGGCCCGGCCCGCTGCCACCCGGATAACCCGGTGCGGGCCGGGCGTCCCCCCTGGTATCCCTGCGTGTCATGGACGATCTTGTGACTGCGCGGCTGGTGCTGCATCCGATGACCGCCGACGAGGCCGGGCGACTGCTGGCGGGCGAGCCGGGCGACGACGCCCGCTGGGCACCCGGGTACCCGGCCGAAGGGGACGTGTTCGCCGCCAGGCGCCTGCTGGACACCTGCGCGGGCGCCGGCGATCCCCGCCCGTTCGGCAACTACGAGATCCGGCTCCGTGACGACGGCCGCGCGATCGGCGGCATCGGCTTCCACGGCCCCCCGGACGAGCACGGCGACGTCGCCATCGGCTACGGCCTCGTCCCGTCGGCTCGCGGCAGCGGTTACGCCTCCGAAGCCCTGCGCGGACTGCTGCTGTTCGCGCGGGCGCGTGGCGTCACCCGGGTGAAGGGCGGCGCCGACCTGGACAACACCGCGTCCCACCACGTCATGACGGCCGCCGGCATGCGGCCGACGGGACAGGACGAACGCCTCAGGTACTTCGCCGTCACATGGGCCGCCACGACGCCGGACGCCGCCCCGCGCGCCTGAGCGTCAGCGGTCCGGGGCGGGGGCGGGGGCGGGGGCGGGGGCGGGGGCGGGGGCGCGCCGGCGTACCAGGGGCAGGTACACCTCGTCGACGATCTCGACGAGGACGTCGTCCGGCGCCGTGGGCACTCCGCGCACGACGAACTCGTTGCGCAGCAGGACGACCGCCACGGTGGCGACCCTGGGGTGGAGCGCCTCGGGCGAGGCCTCGCCCCGGGCGACCGCGCGGCCCAGGACGGTCAGCCACGGGGCGGCGACGGCGTCGCCGGACTGGTCCTGCAACTGCCCCAGGAGTTCCGCGGTGCCGCCGGCCGCGGCGAGCAGTTCCCGCAGGACCGCGCCGAGCGGCGAACTCCAGTGGCGGTTCGCCCCGCGCAGCAACTCCAGTACGTCCTCGCGCAGATCGCCCGTGTCGGGGAGGGGGACGGACGTCGTCATGCGCCGGTAGGCGGCGATCCCCAGGGCGAGTCGGTGGGGCCAGCGGCGGTAGAGCGCGTTCTTGTTGGTCCCGGCCCGGGCGGCGACCCTGTCCATCGTCAGCCCGGCGTACCCGGACTCCGTGAGCTCGTCCACGGCGGCGGCGAGGATCGCCTCCTCCAGCGCCGCTCCGCGCCGGCGTGTCTGGCCCGTGGGGTCCGTTGGCACGGCCTCTCCCCTCATCGGTACGGCACGTACCTTCCCATTCTCGTTGCCGGCCCGGCAGTGCGACAACTAAGGTACGAGCCGTACCGTAAATCCCTGAGGTGGGAGGGCGACGCATGCGCGCCAAGGGCATCAGTTATGACACCGGGTTCGTCTTCGGCGGACAGATCGGGCACAAGGGCTTCGACCCGGACGTGGTGAGGCGCGACCTGCGCGTCATCCGCGACGAACTGCACTGCGACGCGGTCCGCGTCATGGGCGGTGATCCGGACCGGATGGAACTCACCGCGGGGTACGCCGCGGAACTCGGGCTCGAGGTCTGGTTCTCGCCGTACCCGCTCGAACTGACCGAGGACGAGATGCTGTCGCTGTTCGCCGACTGCGCCGAGCGCGCGGAACGGCTCCGGCGCCGGGGCGCCGAGGTCGTGTTCGTGACCGGCGCCGAACTCAGCCTGATGAACAAGGGGTTCCTGCCCGGCGACAGCACCGGGGAACGGGTGGCCCTGCTGGCCCGACCGGACCGTGCGCGCGAGCACATCGCCTTGGCCGGCGAGCGGGTGGGTGCCTTCCTCGGCAAGGCCGTGGCCCTGGTCCGGGAGCGCTTCGCCGGCAAGGTCACCTACGCCGCCGTGCCGTTGGAGCGCGTCGACTGGGCCCCGTTCGACTTCGTGTCCCTGGACCTCTACCGGTCGGCCGCGATCGCCGACCGCTTCGCCGACGGCGTCCGCGACGTCGTCGCCCAGGGGAAGCCGGTCGCCGTCACCGAGTTCGGCGCGGCGACCTACGAGGGCGCCGGTGACGCCGGCGCGCGCGGGCTGGAGGTCGTCGAGTACGACCCGCGGACCCGCGCGCCCCTGCGGCTGAACGGCGTCCACGCCCGCGACGAGGCGGGCCAGGCGGCGTACCTGCGTGAGTTGCTGGAGGCGTTCGACGCCGGCGGGGTCGACACCACCTTCGTGTTCACCTTCGCGCTCCGCGACCACCCGCACCGCCCCGGCGGCGATCCCCGCGAGGACCTGGACCTGGCGAGCTACGGCCTCGTCAAGGTCCTCGAGGACCGCACGGGGACCACGTACCCGGGGATGCCGTGGGAGCCCAAGGAGGCCTTCACCGCCGTCGCCGAGTACCACCGCGGGCACTGAGGCGGCGCGTGCCGCTCAGTCCTGCGGCCGGCGGTTCCGCAGCCGCGAGAGCTCCGACGACCACCGGGCCCGGCGGCCGGCGGGCACCTCGGAGTCGGAGGGATCCGGGGCGGGCACGGGCAGCCGGACCGATTCGCTGTACGCCTTCCACGCCTGGTACCAGTTGGGCGCCAGGACGGCGGCGAGCATGATGAGCGGGACGAGGACGGCGGATATCAACACGGCTGCTCCCTTCCGTGCGGTCGTCGCGCCGGCGGGGGCGCGGACAACGGCCGGTGGACGCTGGTCCGCCGGCCGGACCGGATGAAACGGGCTCCGTCCGATATCGTCCCTCCGGCCGCGTCGAACGCAAATCGAGTGAACGCCCCCCGCCCGTCGCGCTCCTGGTCACGCCGTCGTCGCGACCCCGCGACGAGGGCCGCGGCACCGCCGCCCCGCTGCTCCGAACGGATGACGCCACGGGACCCCTGGCCAGAGGTCTTGGGGGCGCCGCGGTGGCGTCAGCCGGCAGCGCCGTAGAGCTCCAGGGCCAGCGCGACGGCCGCGTGCGTGGCGGGGTGCGGGTCGTGCCGGCGCCAGATGAGCCGCACGGGCACCGGGGCGGCGTCGCGCAGCGGGCGGTACACGATGCCGTCGCGGCGGTACTGCGCGGAGGTGGACTCCGGTGTGACGCCGACGCGGCGCCCGGTGGCGATCGCGGCGAGCCAGTCGTCGATGTCGTGGGTGTACTCGACGGCCGGCCTTCCGCCCTCCGGCCACAACTGCGGGCTGGTCGTGCCGGTGCGCCGGTCGACGACCAGTGTGCGGCCGGCGATCTCGGCCAGCCGGACGCTGCGGCGCCGCGCCCAGGGGTCGTCCGCGGCGAGGGCCACGCAGCGGGGTTCGTGGCCGGCCAGGGCGTGCGACCAGCGGTCCAGGTCGACCGGGGCGCGGACGACCGCGAGGTCGCACAGACCCTCGGCGAGCCCCGCGGTGGGGGTGTTGTGCCGGATCAGCTGGAGTTCGACGTCCGGGTGCCGGTCGCGCCAGACGCGCTGGAACTCCGTGGTGCGGCGGCCGAAGGCGGACCAGGCGTGGCCGACGCGCAGGCGGGTGTGACCGGTGGCGGCCTCCCTGACCAGCTCGTCGGCGCCGGCCAGCAGGACCCGGGCGCGGGCGAGGACCTGCACGCCCGCGGTGGTGGGCGCGACCGTACGGCTGGTGCGGTGCAGCAGCCGCGTGCCGAGCACGCGCTCCAGGGCCAGCAGGTTCCGGGACACCGCCGCCTGGGAGATCCCGAGGTCGATGGCGGCGTCCGTGAAGCTTCCCGCGTCGACGATCGCGACCAGGCAGCGCAGGTGCCGCAGCTCGAGCCCGGCGGCTCCGCCACGATGCTCGTCCATGCGTCCAGCGTATCGATGGTGCGGCACATGCATTTCGCGTAGGGCCGCCCGGGGCGGGACAGTGGCCCGCATGACGACGGAGACCTCCGGCGACCTCGCGGCGGACGCGGCCGGAACGGCGCGGGCCGGGACGCCCGGCCGGCGTGCGGGACGCCTCGGCGGGGTGGCGCTGATGCTGGGCAGCGGGCTGTCCAACCAGGTCGGTGCGTCCGTCGCCGCCCTGGCGTTCCCGGTGATCGGGCCGTTGGGCGTGGTGGCGGTCCGCCAGTGGGTGGCCGCGGCGGTGCTGTACGGGGCGGGACGGCCCCGGATGCGGTCCTTCACCGCCGCGCAGTGGCGGCCGGTCCTGGCCCTGGCGGTGGTCTTCGCGGCGATGAACCTCTCCCTCTACACCGCCGTCGACCGCATCGGCCTGGGCCTCGCCGTCACGCTGGAGTTCCTGGGGCCGCTGTCCGTGGCCCTGATCGGCTCCCGCCGCCGCACCGACGTGCTCTGCGCGCTGGCCGTCGCCGCGGCGGTGGTCGTCCTGACCCGCCCCGAACCCTCCACCGACTACCCGGGCATCGGCCTCGCGCTGGTCGCCGCGGCGTGCTGGGCCTGCTACATCGCCCTCAACCGCGTCGTCGGCGGACGCCTCCCGGGACTGCAGGGCCCGGCCGCGGCCGCCGCCGTCTCCGGCGCGGCGTACGTGCCCGCCGGCGCGCTGGCTCTGTGGTGGCATCCCCCCACCCCCAGCGCCCTGGTCTGCGCCGTGACCGCCGGGATCCTCTCCTCCGCCGTACCGTTCCTGTCCGACCTGCTGACGCTCCGCCGGGTGCCGCCGCACTTCTTCGGCGTCTTCATGAGCGTGAACCCGGTCTTCGCCGCGCTCGTCGGCCTGGTCGTCCTCGACCAGCACCTCGACGCGGCCGCGTGGGCGGCCACGTTCGTGATCGTCGCCGCGAACGCGGTCGCGGTCGGAACGGTCGCGCGCAGGGGCTCGCCTGCCGCTGCGTCGGGCGGCGAGACTGTCCCGCATGGGTGAACCGTCCGACGACCGGGCATGCAGGGAGTTCTTGAACGGGATCCGCGTGGGTGACCTCTGCGGCGGGACGGCGGCGGAGGTCACGCGCCGCGGGGTGACGGTGACCCTGGACGGTTTTCCCGCGCGTCCGCTGGGGACGGTGGGCCCGCTGGACCTGTCCTGGATCCGGACTCCGGTGATCGAGCCCGGGCAGCGGATCACCGCTCGGGTGACGTCCGTCGACGTGGACGGGGCAGAGGTCCGCCTGTCGACGGCGGCCACCCTGCACCCCGAGTTGTGGTCGTTCCTCGCGTCACTGCGCCCGGGCGCGTGGATGACCGGCACGATCGCGTCGATCGAGCGGTTCGGGGTGTTCGTGGCGCTCGACGAGGGGCCGGACCACCCGGTCTTCCCCGGCGTGGGGTTCATCACCCATCCCGAGCTCTCCTGGCGCCACTTCGAGGACCCCATGGAGGTCGTCCGGGTCGGGGAGCGCGTCACCTGTGAGTTCATCCACTTCGACACGACGCGCGGCGAGGCGCGGCTGTCCCTGCGGGCGACCGGGCCGGACCCCTTCGCGGAGTTCGCCGAACGGACGGGCGTGGGTCGGACGTTGCGCGGGCGGGTCACCAAGCTGGTCCCGTTCGGCGCCTTCGTCGAGGTCGCTGACGGGGTCGGGGGCCTGGTGCACCTCCGGGAGCTCGCCGACCCGCCGGTGGACGCGCCGGAGGACGCCGTCAGGACCGGCGAACGGATCACCGTCGTCGTGACCGGTGTCGACCGTGCGGGGCGCAGGCTCTCGCTCTCCCGGCGGCGGGTTCCCGCGGTGCGTCAATCCGACGGATGACGGAGCCGGCCGGGCCGTCCGGTCGTAGCCGGCGACCCGGCGGAGGGTGGTTCCGCGTCGTCTTGCCCCGGGGGTGTTTCCCGCGGTGGGCGGGGTGGGCAGCCAGGGACTGTGCGTGCGTACCCCGGGGTTCGTTGACACGTGGAGATGAGGGACCAATGCCTCCTGAGATAGTCGGTCGTCGAGGCTCGCTGGCAGGGGAGAGGTTCGGGATCGGCGACAAGCCCGTCACGTTCGGGCGCAAGGCCGGGAACACGGTGGTGATCGCCAGCGTCAGCGTCTCCCGCCTGCACGCGGAGGTGCGCCGCGAGGGGCACGGCTTCGTGCTCTACGACCGGGGGAGCAGCAACGGGACGCGGGTCAACGGGGAGCACGTGACCTCGCACGTGCTGCAGCCCGGCGACGAGATCGTCATCGGGGACGAGACCTTCGGCTTCGAGGCCGCCGACGCGATGGAGACCATCCTCGACCTCTCGCTGCTGGAGGCGCTGATGCCGCCGGCGGAGCCGGAGGAGCCCGGGCCGGTGCTGAAGGTGACCGTGGCGGGCGGCGGTCCGGTGGGGCTGGCGTTCGCCCTCCTGCTGGAGAACCTGATGGGCCGGCGGGTCTCCCTCACCGTCTACGACGGCCGCTGGACCCAGGAGGGGGACCGCGTCGTCTGGAAGGACGAGGGCCAGGGCAACGTCCGCCGGCAGCAGGTCGTGACGGTGCAGAGCCGGCAGTACCTCAACCTCCCCCAGGAGGTGCAGGACCGGCTCTTCGCGGAGGGCACGTACACCGAGATGTGGCCCGCGGGCCCGGACTCGATCCGCGGTTTCAACCCGCGCAACATACGCATCGCCTACGTCGAGGACACGCTGCTGGACCTGGCGAACGCCAAGCGCGACCGCATCCGCCTGGTCCCCGCCCGGTTCGACGCGGCCGAGCAGCAGGAGACGGTCGCCGGGGACCACGTGCTGGCGATCTGCGAGGGCGGCCGGTCGCGTACGCGCGAGCACTTCGCCGCACGGTTCGGGACCGCCGACACCTCCATCTACTCGCTCGACGGCGAGCACCTCCAGGACGTGGTGCTGGGCCTGCGCGTGCGGTCCAAACTCCCCGACCCCACGACCGTGCTGCTGACCGTCGCGCAGAACCGGTTCCTCCTCAACTCCCTGCGCGGCGAGGGCTTCCTGAACATGCGGTTGACCGACGCCGAGGCGCGGGAGGTCGTCGGGATCGACCCCGTGCGGCAGGTCTTCGAGCAGTGCATCGCCTCCCGCCCCTGCGTGATGAGCCGCGACGGCCACGGGGACTTCCACTGCTCCACCCACAGCACGTTCTTCCTGCCCGCCCTGATCAGGGGGTCGGCGCTCTGGCAGCGCGTCAAGGAGGGGCTGACGCTCTTCGACGTCGACGAGGAGGACCTGAGCGCGATCACCGCCTTCCGGCTGGACATGGTGCAGCGCCCCCGCTTCACGGCCCGCCTGCACCCGGCGACCGCGGCCGGCCCGGGGACGTACGGGTTCCTGCTCGGGGACGCCGCAAACGCCATCCACTTCTGGCCCGGCCGGGGCCTGAACAGCGGTCTCGCCTCGGCGATCTCGCTCGCCCGCACGCTCAGCGGCACCTGGCGCGGCAGGGCGCTGCGCGACGCGGACTTCGTACGCCACGAAGCGGCGATGTCGATGCTGCAGTACCGGCACAAGAGCCGCGCCTGGAACGCGATGATCACCACCGACGAGAACGGCGTGGGCCAGGCGATCAAGGACAAGATCGCGCGGAGCATCGAGGAGTCCGCCGCGGGCGAGCCGGACCGGGAGGCGGACGTCGACGCGCTGATGGAGCAGCTCCGCGCCATCCGGGAACGGCTGGCCCCGCGCATCCCCGGGATGCCCGACGACGCCGTCCTGCGGGAGCGGTTGGAGGGGCTCGGGAGCGAGACGCTGCGCGCCCTGCGGGACAGCGGCCCGTGGGACACCGTCACCGTCGGCGGCGAGGAGGTCGACATCGACATCTTCTACCGGGACGCGGGGAACGCGGGGGCGGCCTCGCGCCCGTCGCCGGTGGCCGGCTGAGCGGCCCCCGTCAGAAGTCGACCGGGCCGGGTGGTGCGGCGCCCGGCTCGTCGAGGACGGCGCCGATCAGCCCGGGGAAGCGGCTCTCCAGGTCCTCGCGGCGCAGGCTGACCAGTCGCTGCCGGCCGTGCGGGTCGTTGCGGATGACCCCGGCCTCGCGGAGCGTCTTGAGGTGGTGGGAGAGGGTGGACTTGGGGATCTCGCCCTTGACGGGCTGGCAGGCCGAACCCTCCAGGGGCCGGTCGGCCAGGCGGCGCACGAGGTCCAGCCGCGAGGGGTCGCTCAGCGCGAAGAGCACGTCGGTCAGCACCAGGTCCACGGTGTCGGGGTGCGGCAGCTCCCGCGGGGCTCCAGTCATGGTTCGATAATAGTTGAACAATCGCCGGGTGTGCGCTTACCCTCGCATGGTTCGATATTTTTGGAACCATTCGGAGTACCGCCATGCCCACCCAGCGCCCCGCGCGGCGGATGCCACGTCCGGCCGGCTTCTGGTCGCTCGCCGCGACCCTGCTCGCCTTCCTGGCCGCATCCAGCGCGCCGTCCCCGCTCTACGTGGTCTACCAGCACCAATGGGGCTTCTCGTCGACCGTGCTCACCATGGTCTTCGCGGTCTACGTGCTCGCGCTGCTGGTGGCGCTGCTGACCGTCGGAGGACTCTCCGACCACGTCGGCCGGCGCCCGGTGCTCCTCGCGGCGCTGGTCGTGGAGGCGGCGGCCATGGTCGTCTTCCTCGCCGCGGACGGCGTCGGCGCGCTGTTCCTGGCCCGCATCCTCCAGGGCGTGGCGACGGGCGCGGCGGCCGGCGCCATCAGCGCCGGGCTCATCGACCTGCAGCCGTCGCCCACCTCGCCCCTCGGCTCCCTGCTGAACACCGCGGCCCCGGCCACCGGACTCGCCGCCGGCGCGCTCGGCGCGGGCCTGCTGGTGCAGTACGCACCGGCCCCCACCCACCTGGTCTTCGCCGTGCTGGCCGCGGTGTTCGTGGTGCTGGCGGCGCTCGTGCTGTTCCTGCCCGATCCCGTCTCGCCGCGCCCGGGGGCCTGGGCCTCGCTGCGGCCCAGGGCGGCGGTGCCCGCGCAGGCCCGCCGGACCTTCCTGGCGGCGACCCCCTGCCTCGTCGCCACCTGGGCGATGGGCGGGCTGTACCTCGCCCTCGGCCCCTCCCTGACCGCCGGGGTGCTGCACCTCGGCAGCCACCTGGTCGGCGGCCTGGTCGTGACCACCCTCTTCGGGGTGGCGGCCGTCGCCTCGCTGGTCGTCCGGGACGTCACGCCGCGGCGGATGATGGCCGGCGGCTCGGCGGTGCTCGCCGTGGGCACCGGGCTCACCCTGCTGGCGCTCGCCGGACTCTCGACGGCACTGTTCTTCGCCGGGACCGGGATCGCCGGCTTCGGCTTCGGGGCCGCCTTCCTCGGCGCCTTCCGCTCCCTGGCGGCACTGGCCCGGCCCACGGAGCGGGCGGAACTGTTCGCGTCCGTCTACGTCGTGAGCTACCTCGCCCTGAGCGTCCCCGCCGTGCTGGCCGGGCTCGCCGTGCCCTCCTTCGGCCTGCACGACACGGCGACGGTGTACGGCGCCGCTGTGGTCGTGCTCGCCCTGCTGGCGGCCGTCTCGGGGGCCGTCGTGCGCAGGCCCGCGGTCGTGGCGCCGTCCGCGCCCGAGCCCGTGTCCGGCGCCGGCCGGCCCGCCGTGGCGGCCGCGGCCGGCCAGGCACCGCCGAGACACAGCTGACGGCGGTACGACGAGCGGGCGTCTCAGTGCTCCGAGGCGCCCGTGAGCCGCTGGTACAGCTCCCAGGTCGAGCGTTCCACCCAGTTGTGCCGCAGCCTGCCGTCCTCGCGCACCGCCCAGACGGCCGTACCGGAGAAGGAGACCGGCCGTCCGTCGGGCTCGGTGCCCAGGAGGCCGTTGTTCCTGCCGTGCACGATCCAGCGCGACGCCACCCGGCTCCCGTCCTCGTTCTGGAAGGTCTCGACGACCTCGATCCGCAGGTCGTCGACCTGGCCCAGGAAGGCGGTGAACCACGCCTTGAAGTCCTCCCGGCCCTCGACCGAACCGCCGGGCTGGGTGAGGACGAAGTCCTCGGTCACGAAGTCGTCGATCCGGTCGGCGTCGTGGCCGTTCCAGACCTCCTCCCGGAACGCCTCGACGATCTCCACGGAACTCCTGTGCGCCACGGGTCCCACCTCTCCTCCTCCCGGCCGCGGCCGGGAGAGCCGCTCGGGTCTACAGGCGGACCGGCAGCTCCGTCCTCCCGTTGAAGACGAAGGTCGGCAGGGGCCTCAGCTCCTCCAGCGGCACCGCGGGGCGCAGGCCCGGGAAGCGCTCGAACAGGGCGGGGAGGGCGGCTGCGGCCTCCAGTCGTCCGAGGGGTTCGCCGACGCAGCGGTGCACGCCGTGGCCGAAGGCGAGGTGGTCCTTGTCGCGCCGGTGGACGTCGTAGGCGTCCGCGTCCTCCGGGTGCCTGCGCGGGTCGCGGCCGCCGGCGCCGAAGCCCATGACGATCGCCTCGCCGCGGCGGATCAGCACTCCCTCGCCGAGGTCGATGTCCTCCACGGCGTACCGCAGCGGCATGTGCTGCACCGGGGAGTCGGCACGCAGGGTCTCCTCGACGACCGCCGGCCACGGCACGGCGCCGGTGAGGACGTCCCTCAGCTGCTCCGGGTGGCGCAACAGGCCGATGACCGCGTTGGTGATGAGGTCCGTGGCCGAGGGGAGGCCTCCGGCGACGGTGACGGCGAGGGCCAGGAGCCGTTCCTCGTCGGACATGTCCGGGGCCTGGGCCAGGGTCGTCGCCATGTCGTCGCCGGGCGTGCGCGTCTTCTCGGCGAGCAGCGCGGCCCAGAAGGCCATGGCCTCGTCCGTCGCGGCGGCCGCGGCCACGGGATCGGGAGGCGGCTCCAGCAGGGCGCCCATCGCCCGTACGGCCCGTTCCCAGCGGTCCTCGGGTACGCCGAACAGGTCGCACAGCGTCTCGCTCGCGACGACCCGGGCGTACCGGGCGCGGATGTCGACGGTGTCCCCGGACCCGGGCGTCCCGAGCGCGTCCAGGTAGCCGGCCGTCCTGTGCCGCAGGTTCGCCCCCAGCACGGCCGTCCGTCCGGGGGTGAACGCGCGCTCCATGACGGCGCGCAGCCTGCGGTGGTCGGAACCGTAGGCGTTGAGCACGGTCGGTGAGGCGAGGAAGGGCGCCAGCGGCCAGTCCTCGGGCACGTCGCCGAGTGCGGGCCAGTGCTGCCGGGCGTCGCGGGACACCCGGTGGTCGGCGGTCAGCCGCCGCAGCACGTCGTGCCGGGTCACCGACCAGGCGGCGACGCCCCCGGGCAGTTCGACGGGGGTGGCCGGGCCCGCCGCCAGCAGGCGTGCGGTGTCCTCGTGCAGACGGTGGCCGGCCGGGTCGAGCCGGAACCGCTCGGGGGGCTTGTGCATGGGGAGTCCTTCCTCCGGCATGGCGCCGTCGCCGCCCGGGAGCCCGCCGGAGTGCCGGCGGCGGCCGGCGTGGGCGGCCCGAAGGCCGTTCACGCCGCGTCCCCGCACGGGGCCCGTGCGCACGCCTCCACCTTTCCGGTGTTCGCCGTGTTCCGCGCGGCGTGCCGTGCGGCCCGCCGGGCTCCGGCGGGGCGGACCGGGGCTTGCGCTGCCCAGGGTGGATCGCGCAGCAAGGTGCGGCAAATCGATGGACCGCATCCCGTGATGCGAGGCGTCGATGGCACGGGGCGGGCGACGCCGTCAGCGGCCGCCCGGTGCGAAGGCGCCGCCGTCGGCGAACACCAGACGGGCGAAGTTCTCGCCGATGCGCCGGTGACCGGCGGGGTCGGGGTGGACCTCGTCGGGCAGCGGCAGTTCGGCGTAGTCGGCCGTGCCGTACAGCTCGCGGCCGTCGAGGTGGTGCAGATGGGGGTCGTCGGCCGCCCGGAGGGCGACGATCCGGGCCAGCTCGTCGCGGATGACGTTGAGGGTCAGGCGTCCCGCGGCGCGTTCCGCCGGGTCGCCGGTGGCCCGGAACCGCAGCCTGCCGCCGTCGAAGTCCGGCGCCAGCGGGCCCGGGGTGTCCTCCTGGACCGGACAGAGGATGGGGGAGACGACCAGCAGCGGCGCCGTCGGGTGCCCCTCGCGGACGATGTCGAGGAAGCCGTGGACCGCCGGGGTGAAGGCCCGCAGGCGCATCGCGTCGGTGTTGACGATGTTGATGCCGATCTTGAGGCTGATCAGGTCGGCCGGGGTGTCGCGGATCGCCCGGGCGGTGAACGGATCCAGCAGCGCGCTGCCGCTGAAACCGAGGTTGACCAGGTCCACGCCGCCCGCGGCGGCGGCCAGGGCGGGCCATACGGCCGACGGGTGCGCGGCGTTGGAGCCGTGGCTGATGGAACTGCCGTGGTGCAGCCAGACCTTGCGGTCCTGCGGTGCCGGCGGCTCGACGGGTGCGTCGGTGCGCAGGGCGATCAGCTCGGTGATCTCGTTGTGGGGCAGCCAGATCTCGATGTCCTTGTCGCCCGGGGGAAGTTCGCCGAACCGGGCGGTGCCGTGCGGTCCCTCGTGCAGCTCGGACGTCTGGCTGACCATGTCGGTGACCTCGCGGACGTTGCCGCCGGCCACGGTGGCCTGGGCGGCGAGACGGCCGTCGGCCAGCAGGTCGTACACGCCGTCCGGCGGTGGCGGGAAGCCCCGGTAGGCGCGCTTGGTGGGCAGCGTGTCCAGTTCGACGGTGGTGGCCCGGGTGCGGAAGGCCAGCCGGACGCCGGAGGGCTGCGCCTCCGCGGTGGCCAGTTGCTCGTCCGGGATCTGCCGGCGCGCCGCGGCGGGCAGGCGGTGCGGGAGCAGCCCGTGGCGGGTGCGCTCCACGTCGAGGGCGCCGCGCAGCAGCTCCTCGGTGACGGGAGTGGTGATCAGGTTTGTGTGCGTGTTCATGGTCCGATACCTGTTCGTGCGGGTGGTTCCGGGGACGGGGCGCGCCGTCAGGACGCCGCCGGCCGCTCGCGCAGCAGGGCGTCGAGCGAGTCCAGCGCCCACGCCCACGACTCCTCGGCGGCGACCGGCGTGTGGTCGAAGCCCCCTGCCAGTTCGAGGCTGACGTAGCCGTGGAAGACGCTGCCGAGGAGACGGACGGCGTGCGTCTGGTCCGGCTCGGGCAGGTCGTAGCCGCGCAGGATGGCCCGCGTCATCTGGGCGTGGCGGACGCCGGCGCTCGCGGCCGCCGTCTCCGGGTCGAGCCTCAGCTGGGCGGCCGCGTAGCGGCCCGGGTGCTCGCGGGCGTAGGCGCGGTACACGTTCGCGAAGGCCACCAGCGCGTCCTTGCCCGCGCGTCCGGCCAGGGCCTCGGCGGCCCGGTCGGCGAGTTCCTCCAGGGCCAGCAGGGCGATCCGGGTCTTCAGGTCCTGCGAGTTCCTGACGTGCGAGTACAGACTGGCGACCTTGACGCCGAAGCGTTCGGCGAGCGCCGAGACGGTGACCTGGGCGAAGCCGACCTCGTCGGCGAGTTCCGCCCCGGCCCTGGTCAGGCGTTCGGCGGTGAGTCCTACGCGTGGCACGGCGGGCCTCCCTTCTTCCGTAGGGAATTATGCACATACCTAAAGCCATTAGGCAAACGCCTAGTGGTCAAAATCGTTGACGCGGGGCGCAGCCTGACGAACGGCTCACCCAGAGTGCGCGTCGCGTGACCACGTGTAACGGTCTTCTTGTGCGTTTCGGGGCCGCGGCCCCGAGGCCGACCGCCCCTAGCGCGGCTCCCGTTGCACGGGCCCTGACCTCGTACCCACCCCCACGCACGAACCACAAGCACGCACCACGTTCTGCTGAAACGCGAAGGGTCACGACGCGACCGTCGCCGTGTCGTGCCGCAGTGCCGTGCGCCGCGCCGGGAACCGGCCGGGGCGGCACATCTGACCCTTCGGCCAACCGGAAGGAATGGGTTGTGAAGGTTCGTATGGGCTTGAGCCGGGGAAGGACGCTCGTCGCCGTCGCGCTGGCCACGATCGTCACCTCGGCCCTGACGGGGTCGGGGTTCGCCGTCGCGGACGGCCACTCCGGGGACTCCATAAACTCCGACCACTGGGGTGTCATCACCCGGAACACCATCGGCTCTCCTGTCGCCGTCCTCCGGGACGGCCCGTTCGGCTCGTTCGGCGTCACGGGCGCGCCCTCCAGGCCGCCCTACGGCAACGGCAGCCTCGGCATCGAGGTGGCCGACGACTCCACCTCGCTCGCTCCTCCGAGCGAGAAGGTCGACTTCGGCAACGAGCTCGACTTCTACGGCAGCCGCGTACGGGACCTGACCAGGCTCGGGTTCCACGTCTTCCAGACCGGAGAGAACGTCGGCTACGGCGGCACCCGCAACTTGCCGAACATCAGGATCGAGATCAACCCGCGGCTCACCGCCGGCGACACCTACTCCACGATGGTGTGGGTCCCGCCCGCCGTCGCCCCGGTGAATCAGTGGAGCGCGTTCCTCGACGCCACCACCGTGTCCGGTGAGTGGTTCCTCTCGGGCAACGAACTCGCCCCCCTGTGCACCCAGTCCAGCCCGTGCAACCTCACGACGCTGCGGAACGCCCTTCCGCAGGCGACCGTCTACAGCATCGCCGTCGGCAAGGGCCGCGACTACAACTGGGTCGGCGCGGTCGACGGCCTGCGGGTCAACCGCTACGTCTACGACTTCGAGGCCGACGGCGTACGGGCCCGCCGCGTCGGCTGAGGGCTGCGATCGTACGTCGGCCGGAAGCCCGGGCCGCCACCGGGGCATGTCGACCGGTGGCGGCCCCGGAAGGGCGGGCCGCCGCGGGCGGACGTAGATTGTCGAAAAGGGCGTGGGCTGGCGCGTCGGCCCCGACACCCTCTGAACGGAGTTCGGTGGTGAGCGTGGAGTACACCAGGGACCACTTCGTCGAGATGCTGCGCAAGGCGGGCTTCGCCGAGGTCGCCGACGAGGCCGAACGGGTGCTGCCCGACCCGGTCGAGGACCGCAGGATCGCGGCGTTCCTCGCGCCGCACGGCATCACCCTCAACGAACTCGTCAGCCGGATGGGCGGCACGCTCTAGCCTGGCCGCATGTTCAACCGGCTAGGGATGAGGGTGTTGCCGCCGGACCGGCGGTACGGCGCCCGGCTGCAATTGCTGGTGGACGGTGACGACCTCGTCCACGACCTGCTCGGACCCGGCGGACGCGGCCCGTTGGCGGCGTGGGCGCTGCCGCCGGACCGCCCCGGCCCACTAGCCGCGACCATGGAGGGCCGCCGTGTCGAGTGCGGCGAACCCGCGTGCACCGGCGGTTGTTGCGGCCCTCTCTCGGTCCATGTGCGTCGCAGCGGCGGCGTCGTGGAGTGGGCCGACTGGCAGGGGCCGTTCACCCGGCCGCCGCCGGAACTCCACTTCGACGCGCGGCAGTACGACACCGAACTGGCCCGGGCCCGCGCGGACCGCTGGTGGGAGCGGACCGCGCGGACCCCGGCCGGTCAGTGACCGCGGCCCAGGGTGGACTCGCGGACGACCAGGTCGAAGCCGGGCCGCACCCGGCGCGGCGGGGCGTCCGGCGCCCCGGTCAGGCGCTGCACGAGGCAGTCGACGGCCTGGCGGGCGATCGCCTTCTTGTCGGGGGAGATCGTGGTCAGGGTGATGGCGCAGAAGCGCCCCTCCTCGATGTCGTCGAAGCCGACCAGCGCCACGTCCTCCGGTACGCGCAGGCCCCGGGAGGTCAGCACCCGCAGGGCGCCGATGGCCTGGAGGTCGTTGTAGGCGAAGACCGCGTCCGGCAGGGCCCCGCGGTCCAGCAGGTCGGCCATCGCCTGGGCGCCGTCGGCCCGCCCGTACCCGGAGGCCGTGGCGACCAGGTCGTCGCCGTGCGGCAGCCCGGAGGCGGCCAGTTCCTCGCGCCAGCCGCGCAGTCTCAGGTGCGCGGGCTGCCGGGCGACCTCGCTGCGGGCGCCGATGAAGGCGATCCGCCGCCGTCCGGTTCCCGCCAGGTGCCGCACCGCGCTGCGCGCGGCGGCCACGTTGTCGATCACGATGTGGTCGTACGGGGCGTCGTACTCGCGCTCCCCGAGGAGCACCAGGGGCGAGTCGTCGGTGCGGGCCAGCAGGTCCGGCGTCTCCAGCTCGATCGGCGAGAGGATCAGCCCGTCGATCACATGGGTGCGGAAACCCTGCGTCACCAGGATCTCCTTGCGCCGTTCGCCGGCGGTGTGGTCGAGCAGCACCGTGAAGTCGTGGCGTGCGGCGGCGTCGATGACGGCGCCGGCCAGCTCGGCGAAGTACGGGTTGCCGAGTTCCGGCAGTGCCAGCGCGATGATGCCGGTGCGGCCCTTGCGCAGGTGCCGGGCGGTGAGGTTGGGCCGGTAGCCCAGTTCGTCGATCGCCTGCTGGACCCGCGCGCGCATCGCGGGTGTGACGTGCGGGTGGCCGTTCACGACGTTCGAGACGGTCTTGATGGACACTCCCGCGCGCTGCGCGACGTCCTTGAGGCTGACGCCCACGGCGCTCCCTTCCGGATTGGGCCGGTGCCGGAGGGCCGCGCGCGGCCCACCGGCACCGGCACGGTCATGTGGTGTGCGGTCCCCGCGCGAGGTACCGCTGGGCCACGACCACCACGATAAGGAAGCCGCCGCTGACCACCGATTGGTACGAGGAATTGAGGGAGCCGATCTGGTTGATGAGGTTCTGGATCACCGCCAGCACCAGGACGCCCCACAGGGTGCCGCTGACCGAGCCCGCACCGCCGACCAGCAGCGTGCCGCCGATGACGACCGCGGCGATGGCGTCCAGTTCCATGCCGACGCCGATGATGGTCACGCCCGAGGAGAGCCGGGCCGCGTTCAGGGCGCCCGCGAAGCCGGCGAGCAGCCCGCTGACCGCGTAGACCAGCACCCGGGTCCTGGCCACCGGCAGCCCCATCAGCGTGGCCGCGTCCGGGCTGCCGCCCACGGCGAACAGCGACTGCCCGAACGACGTGCGCTGGAGCACCAGCCCGCCGGCGGCGAACAGCACGAGCGCGATCAGGACCGGGTGGCCGAACCCGAGGACCGTGCCCTGCCCGAGCCCGGCGAAGGCCGAACCGTGCGGCACCAGATAGGTGTCGGCACCCTCGTCGGTCAGGGCCAGCACCAGTCCCCGGGCGGCCAGCAGCCCCGCGAGGGTGACGATGAACGGGGCCATCCCGGCCCGCGCGATGAGCAGGCCGTGCACGGTGCCGAGCAGTCCGCACACCGCGAGCGGCAGCAGCAGCGCCGGCAGCGTCCCGTACTGCGCGGCCCAGGCCGCGAGGACACCGCCCAGCGCGAAGACCGAGCCGACCGACAGGTCGATCCCGCCGGTGATGACGACGAACGTCATGCCGAGCGCCACGATCGCCAGGAACGAGGCCTGCACGGTGACGTTCCGCGCGTTGTCGAGGGTTCCGAAGGACGGGAAGACGAAGGAGGAGACCAGCACGAGCATCAGCAGGACGGCGAACACGCCCTGCCGCTGCACCAGTACGGCCAGCCGCCGCCGGTCCCCGGCGCGTGCCGCCGCCACCGCGGGCGGCTCCGGTGTGGCCCCGGCGGAGCGGGGCGTGGTGAGTGACTTCATCGGGATCGGCGCTCCCGGGCGACGTAGACGGCGACGAGGATGATGACGGCCTGGGCCAGCTGCGCGGTGGAGTCGGGGAGGTCGTGCTTGACCAGGGTGGCCCGCAGCAACTGCATCAGCAGCGCCCCGCAGACCGTCCCCAGGACGCGCACCGACCCGCCGGTGAGCGGGGTCCCGCCCACCACCACCGCGGTGATCGCGGACAGCTCCATCAGGGTGCCCAGGGTGGACGGGTCACTGGCCGTCAGACGGGCGGTGGCCAGCACCCCGGCCAGGGCGGCCAGCACCCCGCACACCACGTAGACGCCGACCAGCACCCGCTTCACCGGCAGGCCCGCCAGCCCGGCCGCGGCGCGGTTGCCGCCGATCGCCACCAACCGGCGTCCGAAGGTGGTGCGGTGCACGACCACGGCGACCAGCAGGGCGAGGACCCCGGCGATCAGGACGACCACCGGGACGCCCAGGACGTCGTCGGTGCCCAGCCCCAGCAGGCCCGGGTTGGCGATCTGCTTGAGCTGCCCGTCGGCGAGGACCAGGGCGAGGCCCCGGCCGCCCACGAACAGCGCGAGGGTGGCCACGATGGGCTGCAGCCCCACCACCGCCACCAGGGTGCCGTTGACGGCGCCCACCACCACCCCGGCGACCAGCGCCGTCAGCAGCGCGGGCAGCAGCCCGTAGCCCAGGTACAGCGGCAGCAGGGCCGCGGCGAGGGCCATGACCGACCCCACCGACAGGTCCACCCCCTCGGTGCCGATCACCAGCGCCATGCCCAGCGCCACGATCACCACGGGGGCCACCTGCACGAGCTGGGTGCGCAGGTTGGCCGCGGTCAGGAAGTGGTCGGTGAAGACGGCGTTGAACAGGACCAGCACGGCCACCGCCGCGTACACCCCGTACGCCTGGAACCAGGCGGGGGCGGGGAGCCGGACGGGGCCGCGCCGCACGGCCGGGGAGAGCTCAGCCATCGTGCCGCACCTCCTCGCCGTCCGCGTCGCCCTCCGGCGTGGGCGCGTGGGCCGCGAGGACCTCCAGCAGTTCCCCCTCGCCGACCCGTTCGCCCGTCAGCTCGCCGGCCACCGCGCCACCGCGCAGCACCACCAGGCGGTCGGCGCCCTCGACGAGTTCCTCGATGTCCGAGGAGATCAGCAGCACCGCGAGTCCCTCCTGGGCCAGTTCGTCCACCAGCGCCTGCACCTCCGCCTTGGCGCCGACGTCGATGCCGCGGGTCGGCTCGTCGAGGAGCAGCACCTTCGGCTCCAGGCACAGCCAGCGGGCCAGCAGCACCTTCTGCTGGTTGCCGCCGGAGAGCTCGCCGACCTTCTGCTCGGGCCCCGAGGCCTTGATCCGCAGGCGTTTCATGAAGACGTCGACGACGCGGTCCTGGCGGGCCCGCGAGACGACGCCGCCCCGCGACAGCCGCGGCATGGCGGCCAGCACGATGTTCTCCCGCACCGACAGGCCCGGGACGATGCCCTCCGCCTTGCGGTCCTCGGGCAGCAGGCTGACGCCGGCGCGGATCGCGGCGGCGGGGGAGGGGCGGCCCAGCCGCCGCCCCGCGACCGTCACCGACCCCGAGTCCAGCGGCAGCGCCCCGGCCAGGGCCCTGGCGGTCTCGCTGCGCCCGGAGCCCAGCAGCCCCGCCAGCCCCAGCACCTCTCCGGGGCGCAGCTCCAGGGAGACGCCGTCCAGGACGTGACGCCTGCTCAGCCCGGAGGCGGTGAGCACCGCCTCGCGGTCGGGGTGGTGGTCCTCGCCGAAACCGGTCCGCCCGTGCCGGCGCACCTCGGAGACCTCGCGGCCCAGCATCATGGCGACCAGCTGCATCCGGTCCAGCTCCGCGAGGTCGCCGGTGTGCACCAGGCGCCCGTCGCGCAGCACCGTGACCCGGTCGCAGATCCGGTACAGCTCCTCCAGCCGGTGGCTGACGTACAGGACGGAGATGCCCCGGTCGTGGAGGTCGCCGATGACCCGGAAGAGTGTCTCGACCTCGCGCGGCTCCAGCGCGGAGGTCGGCTCGTCCATCACCACGACCTTGGCGCGGACCGACACCGCGCGGGCCAGCGCCACCATCTGCCGGGTGCCCACGCCGAGGCTGCCGAGCGGGTGGCGGACGTCGGCGGTGACACCGAAGCCCGCCAGCAGTGCCGCCGCCTCCCGGTGCATCCGCGGGAAGTCGATCAGGCCGAGACGGTTCTTGGGCTCGCGTCCCAGGAAGATGTTCCGCGCCGCGCTCATCAGCGGGACGAGGTTGACCTCCTGGTAGATCGTGGTGACACCGGCGTGCTGGGCGTCGGACGGCCGCGCGAAGGCGACGGCGGCGCCGTCGAGGCGTACCTCGCCGGCGTCCGGGCGGTGCACACCGGTGAGGACCTTGATGAGGGTGGACTTGCCGGCGCCGTTCTCCCCGACGAGGGCGTGGATCTCGCCCCGGCGCAGGGTGAAGGAGACGTCGTCGAGCGCCACCACGCCGGGGAAGCGCTTGCCGATGCCGACGGCCTCCAGCACCGCGGGCGCGGTGGGGCCGTCGTCCGGACCGGGCGGCGGTGCGGCGGATGCCGCGTCGGGGGGTGCCATGGCGGGCCTTCCGTGGGGTCGCGGTGTCGGGGAGCGGGTGGCCGGGAGCCGGTGGGCCGGTGGGCCGGGGGCCTTGAGGCGCGGGCCTGCCGCCCGGCCGGGGAGGAGGACCGGGCGGCAGGCGCGGGGGCTCAGTAGGCCCCGGACAGCGAGTCCTCGGCGTTGGACGCGTCGTACTCGCGGTCGGAGATGATCACGTCCTCGGGGATGGCCTCGCCGGCGAAGAACTTCTGCGCGGTGGCGAAGGCGAGCGGCCCGAAGCGCGGGTTGGACTCGATGACGCCGTTGTACTGGCCGTTCGCCAGGGCCTGCACGGCGTTGCGCGTGCCGTCGATCGACACGATCTTGACGTCCTTGCCGGGCTTCTTCCCGGCCGCCTTGAGCGCGGTGACCGCGCCGAGGCCCATCTCGTCGTTCTCCGCGTAGACCGCGGTGATCCCGGGGTTCGCCTGGATCAGCTGCTCCATCACCTGCTGGCCCTTGTCGCGGGCGAACTCGCCGGTCTGCTGGGCGACGATCTCCAGGCCGGGGGCCTGCGCCTTGAGTTGGTCGACGAAACCCCTGGTGCGGTCGGTGGTGACGTTGTTGCCTGAGGCCCCGAGCAGGATCGCGACCTTGCCCTTGCCGCCGGTGACCTCGATCATCCGGTCCGCGGCGCGCTTGCCCTGCTCGACGAAGTCCGAGCCGAGGAAGGCCACGTAGTCCTTGCACGCGGTGGCGTTGATCTTGCGGTCGATGGTGATGACGGGCACGTGCTTGGCCGCCGCCGCGCGCAGCGCGGGCTCCAGGCCGTCGGAGTTGAGCGGCGCGACGATCAGCAACTGGGCGCCCTGGGCGAGCATGTCCTGGATGTCGCTGATCTGCTTGGGCAGTTGCGACTGCGCGTTGGTCGTGAGCAGCTTCTTGACCCCGAGCTTCGCCGCCTCCTCCTTGATCGACTGGGTCTCGGCGATGCGGAAGGGGTTCGCCTCCTTCTCCGACTGCGAGAAGCCGACGACGGCGTCCTTGAGGTCGATCTTGCTCGCCCCGTACGTCTGCAGGGTGCAGCCGCTGCCGGCGGCGTCGGTCGCCGCGGTCGGGGACTGCACGACCTGGGCGCCCTCGGAGGAGGAGGCGGAGGCGCTACCGGAACCCTCCTCCTTGGCGCAGGAGGTGGCGGTCAGGGCGGCCGCGGCGGTGAGGCACACGACGGCAAGGAAGCGGGTGGAACGGGAGGTGCTCATGGACGTTCAACTCCTCGAAGAGCGGTGTGCGACCTGATCGGGGGAGGTGCGGTGGCGCCGCCGCCCCGGGGGGACGGCCCGGGAGGCGGCCCGCCCCGTGCCGGGGCGGGCCGTCGGTGCTCTGTCAGCGCTTCGCCGGGACGGCGGGTTCGTCCGCCGCCAGCGACGCCACCTCGGCGGCGCTCAGCGCGCGGTCGTAGGCGTGTACGTCGGAGATCGCGCCGCTCCAGTGGTCGACGGGGTTGCCGCCGTACTTGCCGCGGCCGATCACCAGGTGGCCCGAGGGGCCTTCGGCGTTGCAGCCGCGGACCGAGCCGGCCTCGCCGCCGTCCACGTAGATCCGCAGCCGCCCCTCGCGGTGGCTGTAGCTGCCCACCAGGTGGTACCAGCGCCCGGCCTCCGGCTCGCCGATGGTGCCGGCCAGGGCCCGGCTCCCGGCGAAGCTGAAGGCGAACCGCCGGTCGGCCTGCGAGTACTGCAGGTAGAAGGCGCTGTTGGTGTCGCCGTCGACGGACACCGCGGTGCTGAAGTGCCCCTTGTCGTCCAGCCGGACCCAGGCGGCCACCGAGTAGTCGTGGGTGTCGGTGTCCAGGACGGCGGCGCCGGTGTCGACGGAGCCGGTGCGTCCGTCGAACTGCAGGGCGGCGCCGTTCGGGCCGGTCGTCCAGCTCGTGCCGCCGCTCAGGGTGCCGTCGTGGTCCCCGGCGACGTCCTCGGCCACGGTGCCGGAGCCCTCGTGCAGCGGCCACCAGCCGACGCCCTTCGGTCCGGGCGTGCCGGGCGGCACGTCGGCCCCGCCCGCCGCTGCTCCGGCCGCGATGACCTGGCGGTTGACCTCCCGTACCTGTTCCGGGATCACCTTGACCACGTCGCGGTCGTAGGTGAGCAGGCCGTTGAGCTCGCCCTCGACGTCGGTGATCTGGGTGTAGACCGAGCCCGACAGGCCGCAGGCCGCCGGACGCAGCAGCTTGCGCGTGTTCTCCACGTAGGCCGCGGTCAGTTCCTCCCTGCTGTGGGCCGCGTCCCCGTAGTCCTGGCCGCCCGCGGTGCCCAGGATGTGACCGGGGACGAGGTAGGAGTAGCCGCCGTGCTCGCCGTCGACGGCGGCGCGGGTGTCGTCGGGGGCCGGACTGGCCGGGCCGTGGTAGTCGTGGAAGTCGATCAGGTCGCCGCGGCCTGAATCTCCCTTGGAGGCACAGCAGTTGACGCCGGAGTGGGCGTCCACCAGGCGTGCGGGGTCCTGCTCCCGCACGGCGTCGGCTAGTTCACCGGTGGCCTGCTTGCTCCACTCGCCCCAGCCCTCGTTCATCAGCGTCCACACCAGGACGGACGGGGTGCTGATGTGCTGGTCGACGATCTGGTGGACCTGGTCGACGAACGTCTGCGTCTCCGGGGTGCCGGCGGCCGCCGTACCGCGGCTCGGCATGTCCTGCCACACCATCAGGCCCAGCCTGTCCGCCCAGTAGTACCAGCGGGCGGGCTCGACCTTGATGTGCTTGCGGACCGCGTTGAAGCCGAGCTTCTTGTGCTGCACGAGGTCGTACTTGAGGGCCTCGTCGGTCGGCGCGGTGTAGAGGCCGTCGGGCCAGAAGCCCTGGTCGAGGGTGGCGAGCACGAACACCGGCTTGCCGTTGAGCTTGATCCGCTCGGTGCCGCCGGCCGGTGACACCTCGATCGACCGCATCCCGAAGTAGGAGCCGACGCGGTCCTTGCCGCCGCGGCCGTCGGTGAGGGTGACCTCGAGGTCGTAGAGGTACGGGTCGTCCGGGCTCCACAGGCGGGCGCGGGGTACGGGCAGCCGCAGCGCGGTGCCGGCGGCACCGGTGACCGCGCCGGCCTTGCGCCCGTCACGGGAGTACGCGGTGGCGGTGACCCTCGCGCCCGGTGAGGTGCCCGCGCCCGGCCGTACGGTGACGGAGAGCGAGGAGTCCGCGACGTCCGGGGTCAGCACCAGGGAGTCGACCGACGCCTGGGGGACCGGCTCCATCCAGACGGTCTGCCAGATGCCCGAACTCGGCGTGTACCAGATGCCGCTGGGGTCGCGGGACTGCTTGCCGAGGGCGTAGCGGTCGTCGGTCGTGTCGCGGACCTTCACCAGCAGGGTCTGCGGGCCGCGCCCGGCCAGGGCGTCGGTGACGTCGGCGCTGAACGCCTGGTAGCCGCCGGTGTGGTGGGCCACCTCGAGGCCGTTGACGTACACCCAGGCCTCGTAGTCCACGGCGCCGAAGTTGAGCTTCAGCCGGTTTCCGGAACGGACCCGCCAGTCGTCGGGGACGGTGAAGGTGCGCTGGTAGAGCGACCAGTCGTGGTGCCGGGCGACGCCCGACAGACCCGACTCCATCGGGTACGGGACGACGATGCTGCCGCTCAGCCTGCCCTTCGGGAGGGCGGTGTCCTGCGCGGTCGGCTGGAACTGCCAGGTCCCGTTGAGGTTCTTCCACTTCTCGCGGGTCAGCTGCGGCCGCGGGTAGTCCGGCAGCGGGTGGGACGGGGAGACGTCCTCGGCCCATCTGGTCCGGAAGTACCAGGTCGAGTCGTTGCGCGCGACGACCGAGAAGGGGCCGAGGTCGCCGCCGGCGGTGGTGATGCCGCCCCGGCCGTCGTAGCTGATCCGTACGTCGGCGTGGAGCGAGACCGGGGAGTCGGCCTCGGCCGGCTTCAGGACCAGCCGGGAGGGGTGCTTCGGGTCGCGGGAGACGGTGGCCGACCAGCGCGTGCCGCCGGACAGCAGGGCCAGGTGGGAGGCCGCGCCCTCGGGGAGGGCGGTGACGGGGGAGTCCAGCTCGACGGTGGCGGTGCGGCCGGTCGTGGCCACCGACGCCTCGGCGTCCGCCGGGGCGAAGCCGGCCGGCAGGTGCAGTGCGGAGTCCGGTACGGGGCGGCGGTCGAAGCCCGGCCCGGACCACTCGGTGTGCAGGTAGGCACCGCCGTTGCCCTGGTTGTAGTCATAGGCCAGCTCGTGCAGGCCGGCGGTCAGGGTGATCGGCTGCGAGGTGGTCTGGACGTCCCAGTCGGTGGTCCAGTGGTCGATCACGCTCGCGCCGTCCAGGGACATGCGGAAGCCGTTGTCGCCCTTGATGTAGAAGGTGTACGTGCCGTCGGCGGGCACCTCCAGGCGGCCAGTCCAGCGCACCGCGACGTTGTCGGTGGTGCCGGCGTAGGTGCGCAGGGTGGGCAGCAGGTCGTCGACGTGGAGCGAGGTGTCGATCCGGGTGCCGGTGTACCGGGCGAAGTCCAGGGCGGTGCCGCTGGACATCCGGTAGTAGTCGCCGCGCAGTCCCGCGTCGGCGGGGGCGGCGGTGCGGCCGGCGGGGACGTCGGCCGTGGCCGAGGGTCTGGCGGACGCCGTGACCGGCGTCAGCAGGGCCGCCCCGAGGAGGATCGCCACCAGGGCGGTGAAGCGAGCAAAGCGGTTGGTACGTCGTCGGCCAGGACTCATGGTGCACCTTCCGTGGGAGTCTTCGACGCCTTGACGGGAAAGTTGCGGGTCAGGAGTGTGCGGTGCCTGGAACCAAGAGCGCTGCGCGCCGGGAACATGGTCTTACAACGTTGGAAATTGTCGGCGCGGAGAGCATGAAAGCAGGGCCCCGCCGCCGTGTCCAGACCTCGCGTCGAAGCCCGTCGACGGGCCGTCAGGTGATGTGCAAACGGCGCGCGAAGGCCTTCACGCCCTTGCGGGAGCTGAACGGAAGGGGGTCGCGGGGGCCGGGCGGCAGGTATGAAGTGCCCCTGACAAGGGCGTCGTTGGAGGTGGATGTGCTGCCGTCGCGCGGAACCGGAACGTGTTCAACGTTGGAAACCGGCCCGGACGGAAGGGGCCGCCCGGGGCGGGTCGCGCGGGCCGCGCATCCCGTCCCGGAGCGGTCCCCCGTGGGTCAGCCGATGCTCAGGTTCTGCACCTGGGTGTTGGCCGCGAAGCCGTTCACCCCGAACAGCCCGGTGGCGTAGGTGTCGTCGGTGGCGTCGATGACGGGATCGGCGCCGCCGCCGAGCCACACCCGGATGCGGGAGCCGTCCGTGCGCACCTTCAGGTGGTAGGTGCGGCCCTCGACGATCTGCGTGGCGTGGGCCGCGATGTCCCGGCCGGGACGCCACAGCTTGACCACACCGCTGGTGTCGATGTTCGCGGTGTAGCCCGCGCCGTCGTCGCGGGCGCGGAAGGTGAGCCCGGCCGCCGTGCCGTTGGTCACGGACAGGTCGCCCTCGTAGGTGAAGTCACCGCCCGTGCGGTCGCTGAGGTAGAAGCCGTCCTGCGGCGAACTGCCCCTCAGCCCGGACGGCGTGACCGTCCAGGTGCCGCCCCGCGGTGTCCACCGCCCCGCCGGGAAGGCCGTGAAGCCGGTCGTTCCGGTGTCGAGGTTCTGCACCGTCGCCGTGCCGTTGAAGACGTTCACCCCGAACACGCCGGTGGCGTAGGTCCCGTCGGTGGCGTCGATGACGGGGTCCGTGCCGTTGTCCAGCCACACCCGGATGCGGGAGCCGTCCGTGCGCACCGTGAGGTGGTAGGCGCGGCCCTTGGCGATCGGCACGGGGTACGTCGCGATGTCCCGGCCGGGACGCCACAGCTTCAGGACGCCGCTGGTGTCGATGTTGGCCGTGTAGCCCGCGCCCGAGGCGTTCGCGCGGAAGGTCAGGCCGGCGGCCTGCGCCGTGTCCAGCGTGAGGTCGCCCTGGTAGACGGCGTCGCCGGCGCTGCTCGCGCTCAGGTAGAACCCGTCGCCGCTCGCGGAGGCGCGTTTGCCGCCGCTGACGTCGGTCCACGCTCCGCCCGCGGCGTGCCACGGCCCCTTGAGGTTGCTCTCCAGGGTGGACTGCGCCGTTCCCCAGCTGGTGTTGAGCCGGGTGAAGGTGGCGCTGTCGAGCTTCACCTTGCCGCCGACGGCGAAGAGCCGGATGCCCTGACTGTCCGCGGCGGAGTCGAAGTCGGCGTTGTCCGACAGCGAGTAGAGCCCACCGTCGGCGAACGTCTCCAACTGCCCGCGGTCCACCAGCAGCCGCATCGTGACCTTCCCGTTGCGCGGCTTGAGCGGCTTGCCGCGCAGGGTCTGCGCCCCGGTGTCGTAGACGACGCTGCGGTCGGCGGTCCCGTCGGAGCGTGCGTGCAGGTCGAAGCCGAACGACGTGGCGGTCGCGCCCTTCACGTCGAACTGCGCGGTGATCTCGTACGTGTCGGCCTTGATGCCGGCGAAGAGGTCGTTGCCCTTGGCCGCACCCACGGTCTGGTTCTTCCAGCTCCGGGTCTCCGAACCCAGCGAGGCGAGTTCGGCGACCGGGGTCCGGGTGATCCGCGGCCCATCGGGGGTGCTGACCAGGCCGAGGGAGACCGGGAAGGTGGAGTTGCCCGTCCAGGTGCTGCCGCGGTTGCCGCCCTGCCAGGCCATCTGCACCGTGCGGCCGTCGGGGCCGCCGGTGAACGTCTGGGCGGCGTAGAAGGTGCCCCCGGCGTAGGTGGTGCCCAGGTCCATCTGCTGCGGGCCGGTCCAGTCGGTGCGGAAGGTCGTGCCGTCGAAGGAGCCGACGACGTACTGACTGGACGCGGAGGTCAGGACCCACCGCTGCTGCCCGGCCCGCCCGTCCAGGGCCAGCGGGTACATGTCAGGGCACTCGAAGAGCCACGGTGCCTTGAAGCGGCTGGCGAAGGTCCAGTCGAGGAGGTTCGGGGAGGTGTAGACGTCCACGCCGTTGCCGCCCTGGTTCGACCAGACGACCATGGCCCACCGCTTGCGTGCCGCGTCCCAGAAGACCTTGGGGTCACGGCTCTCGGAGGGGATCTCGATCCGCTTGCGGCCCTTGTCGTAGGCCTGGAACGTCCGGCCGTCGTCGTTGCTGTAGAAGACGCTCACGCCGTCGGTGTTGGAGAACACCACGATCGGGTCGAGGGAACCCGTCCTGAGCCCTGAGGTGTTGTCCTTGTCCACGACGCCGCCGCCCGAGAAGAGCGTGCCCGGGTGGACGCCGGGTTCGAGCGCGATCGGCTTCTGCGTCCAGTGCACCAGGTCGGGGCTGGTGGCGTGGCCCCAGTGCATGGTGTCCCAGGCCAGGCCGTGCGGATTGTGCTGGTAGAAGAAGTGGTAGCGCCCGTTGGCGTACACCAGGCCGTTGGGGTCGTTCATCCAGCCCGACTGCGAGCTGAAGTGGAACTGGCCGCGGAACGGCTCGCTGTAGGTGGTCGCCGGGTACGGGAATTCCGCGTAGTCGCCTACGGTCCCGGCGACCGCGGGGGTGCCCGGCAGTAACGCGGCCAGGCTCGCGATCAGGGCGACGAGCAGCGCCCCGACTCTTCGACGCATGTGAACCCACTCTCTGCACGCCGGTGATGTCATCGTTGACATATGTCATCGCTGACATCCGATCGATGACCGATGATGGGGCCCCGCCGGGAACCCGTCAACGCCTCGCACCGGATCCGCCGCGACGCCTCATGCCCCGGTCGAGGCGGCCAAGTCGCCGTTCACCGCCTCCACCTGACGGTCCCACGGCGGGTTCGGCCCGGCGGCGGCGCAGGTCAGCGCCGCCACGCGGGCAGCGAAGGCGCAGGCATCCCGGACGTCCTCCATCCGCAGACCGTCGAGCCGGCCGCCCAGCAAGCCGCGGCGCCCGAGGTGGTGCAGGAGCCCCGCCGTGAAGGAGTCCCCGGCGCCGACGGTGTCGACCACCCGCGCCGGCACGCCGGGTACGGACACCCGCCGGCCGTCGAACGAGGCGAGGGCGCCCCGCGCGCCGAGGGTGACCACCACCAGCGGGGTCCCGGCCGCATGGAAGCCGTCGCAGGCTGCCTCCGGCGGGGTGTCCGGGGCCAGCACGGCGAGGTCGTCCTCGCTCAGCCGCAGGATGTCCGCCGTCGCGCACCACGTCCGGATGCGGTCGCGGTAGACCCGTGGATCGACCAGGGCGGGCCGGACGTTGGGGTCGATGCTCACCGTCGCGTGCCGCCGCGCACCGGCCAGCACCTCCTCCACGAGGGCGGCGCCCGGCTCCCTGACCAGGGCCAGCGAACCGGAGTGCACGCAGGTCGGGTCGCCGAGCGCGGTGCGGTCCAGCTCCGCGCGCGTCCACTGCCAGTCCGCGGTGCCCTCCGCGTGGAAGGAGTACGCGGCCTGCCCGTCGCGGTCCACGTCGGCGACCGCCAGCGTGCTGGGCTCCGAAGCGGCGGGGGCGGCCGACAGGTCGACACCGGATTCCCGCAGGTGGGCCCGGAACAGCCGGCCGAAGACGTCCCCGGACAGCCGGGTCAGTAGCCGGGTCGGCGTGCCGAGACGGGCCAGCCCCACGGCGGTGTTGGCCGGGCCGCCGCCCGGCAGGACGCGCAACCGCAACTCCTGGGCCGACACGGACGGAACGGACGGGGCGGCCCCGTGACCGGGTTCGGGGAAGACATCGGCGACGCACTCTCCGAGCACGGTGACCTGAGGCGGCTGCATGGGGAGGTTCCTCCAGGTAGGAGACGGGAACGCTGGGGCCTGCACCCGGCGGCATCCGGGAAGGGGTGCGGGGGACGACTCCCCGTGCCACCAACAGGCTTTCTCCGCAGGGGCATTGACGTTGCCGGAGCGGGAGTCCATCATCCTCCGCATGCGGTGTCAACGATGACATGTGTCAACGTTGGCACTCTCCCTGGCGAGTTCCCTTCGCCGAACGCAGCGCCATACGGCTGTCCCCGCTCACTGCTTTCCGTAGGAGTCGCAGATGTCCCGTAGAGCCCGTCCGGTCCTCGTCATCGGAGCCGTCGGCCTCGCCCTGTCACTGGCCGCGTGCGGTTCCGGTTCCGGTGGCGGTTCCCCGTCCGGGGGCAAGGTGAAGGTCGGCCTGATCACCAAGACCGACACCAACCCCTACTTCGTCAAGATGAAGCAGGGCGCGGAGCAGGCCGCCAAGAGCGAGAACGTCGAGCTGACCACTGCCGCGGGCAAGTTCGACGGCGACAACGCGAGCCAGGTCACGGCGCTGGAGAACATGGTCGCCGCCGGCGTCAAGGGCGTGCTCATCACCCCCAACGACTCCAAGGCCATCGTCCCGGCGATCGCCAAGGCGCGCGCCAAGGGCGTGCTCGTCATCGCGCTGGACACCCCGCCGGAGCCGCAGGACGCCGCCGACGCGCTGTTCGCCACCGACAACGTGAAGGCCGGCGAGCTGATCGGCGCGTACGCCAAGGCCGCGATGGCCGGCAGGACGCCGAAGATCGCCACGCTCGACCTCGCCCCCGGCGTGTCGGTCGGCGTGCAGCGTCACGAGGGCTTCGTCAAGGGTTTCGGCGTCAGCGCCTCCGATCCGTCGATCGTCTGCTCCCAGGACACCGGCGGGGACCAGGCCAAGGGCCAGACCGCCATGGAGAACTGCCTGCAGAAGGCACCGGACATCAACCTGGTCTACGCGATCAACGAGCCTGCGGCGCTCGGCGCGTACACCGCCATCAAGGCCAAGGGCCGCGAGAAGGACGTCATGATCGTCGCCATCGACGGCGGCTGCACCGGCGTGCAGGCGGTCAAGGACGGCATGATCGCCGCGACCTCCCAGCAGTACCCCCTGAAGATGGCCGCCGACGGCGTCAAGGCGGTGGCCGCGTTCGCCAAGGACGGCAAGAAGACCAGCGGTTACACCGACACCGGCGTCACCCTGATCACCGACAAGGCGCAGACGGGCACACAGGCCGAGGACACCGGCTTCGGCCTGCAGAACTGCTGGGGCTGAGCCCGGTGACCGCATCCACCCCGCTCGCCGCCGTGGGCAGGGAACCGGCCGCGCTGCGCCGGTTCCTCACCACCCCCGCCGCGGGGCCGTTCGCGGCCCTCGTCCTGGCCTCGGTGTTCTTCTCGCTCGCCACCGACCAGTTCCTCTCCGGCGGCAACTTCTCGCTGATCCTCCAGCAGGTCATGGTCGTCGGCACGCTCGCCATCGGCCAGACGCTGATCATCCTCACCGCCGGCATCGACCTGTCCTGCGGGGCGGTCATGGCCTTCGGCGGCATCCTCATCGCCAAGCTCGCCGTCCAAGGGCCGCTGCCACCGCTGCTCGCGATCGGTCTGGGCGTCCTGGTCTGCGGTGCGTTCGGTCTGGTCAACGGCTTGCTGGTGCGGACGGTGCCGCTGCCACCGTTCATCGTGACGCTGGGCATGCTCAACGTCGCCTTCGCCCTCACCCACATCTACTCCGACGAACAGACCGTCACCGGCCTGCCGGAACCGCTGACCGCGCTCGGCCGCACCTTCCCCCTCGGCAGGACGGACGTCACCTACGGGTCCCTGGTCACCATCGCCCTCTTCCTGGGCTTCGCCTACGCACTGAGCAGCACCGCCTGGGGCCGTCACGTCTACGCCCTCGGCAACAGCGCGGAGAGCGCGCGGCTCAGCGGCATCCGGGTCTCCCGGCTCACGGTCGGCGTCTACACGGTGGCCGGGCTCGTCTACGGGATCGCCGCCCTGCTGCTGGTGTCACGGACCGGGGTCGGCGACCCCCAGGCGGGACAGACGGACAACCTCGACAGCATCACCGCCGTCGTCCTCGGTGGCACGAGCCTCTTCGGCGGCCGCGGCACGGTCCTGGGCACCTTCGTCGGTGTGCTCATCGTCGGCGTCTTCCGCAACGGCCTGCAGTTGATGGGCGTCTCGTCCGTCTACCAGACGCTGGTCACCGGCGTGCTGGTGATCCTCGCGGTGACCGTCGACCAGCTCTCGCGAAAGGGGACCCGATGACCGGCCCCGCCCCCCACGACCCGGCCCCTACCGCGCCGCGGGTCCCGGTGCCCGCCACCGGGCCCGAACCGGTGCTCAGCGCGCGCGGTCTGGTCAAGCGCTACGGGCACGTCACCGCCATCGACCACGCCGACTTCGACCTCATGCCCGGCGAGGTGCTGGCCGTCATCGGCGACAACGGCGCCGGCAAGACCAGCCTGATCAAGGCACTCACCGGCGCGCTCGTCCCCGACGCCGGCGAGGTCCGGCTGCACGGGCGCCCCATCCGGTTCGCCGGGCCGCAGGACGCGCGGGCGCACGGCATCGAGACGGTGTACCAGGACCTCGCGGTCGCGGCCTCCATGGACATCGCCTCCAACATGTTCCTCGGCCGCGAGATCCGCCGGGCCGGCGTCCTCGGCTCGGTGTTCCGCCTCCTGGACAAGAAGGCGATGCGCCGTCAGGCCGCGGACCACATGGCCGCGCTCAAGGTGGGCGTCGGCTCCATCACGCAGCCGGTGGAGACGCTCTCCGGCGGCCAGCGCCAGGCCGTCGCCGTGGCCCGCGCCGCCGCCTGGGCGCGCAGCGTGGTGGTGATGGACGAGCCGACGGCCGCCCTCGGGGTCAAGGAGTCGGGACAGGTCCTGGACCTCATCCGGCGGGTGCGGGACAAGGGCATCCCGGTCATCCTCATCAGCCACAACATGCCGCACGTCTTCGAGATCGCCGACCGCGTCCACGTCCACCGGCTCGGCAGGCGGGAGGCCGTCATCAAGCCGTCCGACTACTCCATGGCCGAGGTGGTGGCCATCATGACCGGCGCGCTCGGCGTGCGACCCGACGGCGGTACGGTCGTGGCGGACAGTGACGCAGCCTCGGCCGCAGGGGTTCTGGGGAACTGACCGACGGGCTCCGGGAACCCGCGGGGCCGACACACGGAGAAAAGGTGGTCCATGACAGCGCCCCGCAGACCGACCCTCGCCGACGTGGCCCGCGAGGTGGGTGTCAGTGCCAAGACGGTCTCCCGGGTGCTGAACGAGGACGGTCCCAGCTCCCCGGAGACGAGGAGGCGGGTGCTGGAAGCCGTGGCGGAGCTCGGCTTCCAGCCCAACCTCATGGCCAGGAGCATGCGGGTGGGCGGCCCCGACACCACCGTGGGGCTGGTGGTGCCGGACCTCGGCAACCCGTTCTTCGGCGCCGTCGCGGGTGGCATCGAGGACGCCGTGCACGGCCACGGGCTGACCCTGCTGATGGGCTCGTCGGACGACGACCCGGAGCGGGAGCACGCACTGATCCGGACCTTCCTCGCCCGCCGGGTCAGCGTGCTCATGGTCGCGCCGGCGGTCGGTGCCGACCACACCCACCTCAAGTCCCACCGGGCCGCCGGGATGCCGGTGGTCTTCCTCGACCGGCCCGGCAACGGCCTCACCACCGACACCGTGGTCAGCTCCAACCGGGCCGGTACCCAGGAGGGCGTCGCCCACCTGATCGCCGGCGGTCACCGCAGGATCGGCTTCATAGGCGACCTCCCGGCCCGGCTGTACACGCGCCGCGAACGGCTCGCCGGCTACCGCGCGGCGCTCGCCGAGGCGGACCTGCCGCACGACCGCGCCCTCGTCGCCGACGCGCACGACCCGGCGGGCGCCGCCGAGGCCACGGCCCGGCTGCTCGCCCTGCCGGATCCGCCCACCGCGCTGCTGTCGGGCAACAACGTCATGACGATCGGGGTGATGACCGAGCTGTCCCGCAGCGGGCGCAAGGACGTCGCGGTCGTCGCCTTCGACGACGTCCCCATGGCCGGCATCCTCGAACCCGCCCTCACCGTCGTGGCCCAGAACCCGTCCACCATGGGCGAGTTGGCCGGTTCCACCGCCCTCGAACGCCTTGAGGGCGATCGAACCCGCGCCCGTACGATCCTGGTCGAGACCCGGCTCGTCCCCCGCGGCTCGGGGGAGCTGCGCCCGCCCGCGCGCACCCGCTGACCGCCGGGCGCTCCGCCCCGCCCCGCCCCGGACCGGCCGGCCCGGGGCCACGGGCCCGCGGCCACCGAACGGGTCATCGGCCTCCGCCCGCAGTGTGCATTACCGCCCATACCGACCCTCGTGACCTAAGGTGATCGTCCTGTCGCGAAAGGGTCGTGGTCGATGTGATGACGGTGGCGAACGCGAGTGCTCCGGGCCGCAGGCCCCCCGCCGGCCGGCGGTGCGGACGGTGACGGGCGCCTGGGACCTGCTGGCGCAGGGCCTCGGGTCGGCGGGTGATCCGGCGCAGCTGCTGCCGGCCCGTCAGCAGATGGCCTTCACCCTTGGTTTCCACATCATCCTGGTGCCGTTCGGCGTCGCCCTCACCACGCTGATGCTCATCGCGAACCACCGCGGTCTGCGCCGCGGGGACGCCGACGCGATGCGGCTCGCGCGGCGCTGGTCGAAGGTGGCGGCGGTGCTCTTCGCCGTGGGCGCGATCACCGGTACCGTCCTCTCCTTCGAGCTCGGCATCCTCTGGCCCGGCCTGATGCGCGACTACGGCCCGGCGTTCGGCTTCCCGTTCGCCATCGAGGGGTTGTTCTTCTTCCTGGAGGCGATCTTCGTCTCCCTCTACATCTACGGCTGGGACCGGCTCTCGCCGTGGGCGCACTTCTGGACGGGCGTACCGGTGGCGCTGTCGAGCATCGGGGGCGCGGCCGCGGTCATCGCCGCCAACAGCTGGATGAACCAGCCCGGCGGCTTCACGTCGCGCGACGGGAGGATCGTGGCCGTCCGGCCGGCGGAGGTCTTCTTCAACGGGGCCTTCGGGTGGGAGTTCCTGCACATGCTGCTCGCCGCCTACATCGTCGCCGGGTTCGCGGTGGCGAGCGTCTACGCGGCCGGCATGCTGCGCGGCCGCACCTCCCGCTACCACCGCACCGGGTTCCTCATCGGGTTCGTCACCGCCGCCGTCGCGCTCCCGCTGCAGGCCCTGGTGGGGGACACCATCGCCCGGTACGTCTACCAGGCCGAGCCCGCCAAGTTCGCCGCGGTCGAGATGCTGCCCGAGACCGGCACGCACGTCCCCGAGACGCTCGGCGGGGTGCTGGTCGACGGGAAGGTCCGGTACGGGATCCCCGTGCCGGACATGGCCTCCCTGCTGGCCGGTTTCCGCCCCTCCACCGAGATCAAGGGGCTCGACGCGATCCCCGCGGACGTGCGCCCCTCGGACCGGCTCGTCAGCACCGTCCACCTCGCCTTCGACGTCATGGTGGGACTCACCTTCGCCCTGCTGGCCCTCGCGCTGTGGTTCGCCTGGCTGTGGTGGCGGCGGCGTCCGCTGGAACGGCAGCGCTGGTTCCTGCGCTGCTGCGCCGTCAGCGGCCTGGCCGCCGTGGCCTGCCTGGAGAGCGGATGGATCGTCACGGAGGTGGGCCGGCAGCCCTGGACCGTCGTCGGTCACCTCCTCACCCGGGACGCGGTGACCACCCAGGGCAACCTGTGGCCGTTCTTCGGGTCGGTCGTCGTCATCTACGCGGCCGTGGGCACCGGCGCGGTGACGGTCCTGCTGTCGATGAAACGCCGCTGGCAGGCCGAGGGCGACGACAGCGTCGACGTCCCCTACGGCCCCCGCACCGGCCCGGAACCCGCCGGCGCCCGCGCCGGGACGGAGCGGTGATGCCGGACGCCGTCGCCGCCTTCCTCTTCCTCGGCGTCATCGCCTACTGCCTCTTCGGCGGCGCGGACTTCGGCGCCGGCTTCTGGGACCTCACGGCGGGCGGTGCCGAGCGGGGCAGACGCCCCCGGCACCTGATCGACACCACCGTCGGCCCGGTCTGGGAGGCCAACCACACCTGGCTCGTCTACTGCCTGGTCTTCCTGTGGTCGGGGTTCCCCGTCGCGTTCACCGCCATCACCACGACCCTCTACATCCCGCTGGGCATCGCCGTCCTCGGCATCGTGCTGCGCGGCGCCGGCTTCGCCTTCCGCAAGGTCTCGCTGCGCACCCCGGAACAGCGCCTGTACGGCGTGGTGTTCGCCGCGTCGTCCGTCCTGACCCCGTACTGCTTCGGGTCGATCGCCGGGGGCATCGCCTCCGGGCGTGTGCCCACGGCGGGCAACGGGGACGCGGTCACCAGCTGGCTGAACCCCACCTCGGTGCTCGGCGGCGTGCTGGCCGTGCTCGTCTGCGCCTACCTGGCGGCCACCTACCTGTACGTGGCCGCCCGTCAGCAGCGCGACGACGGCCTGCAGCGGCACTTCCGCGGCCGGGCCCTGCTCGCCGCCCTGGTGACCGGAGCCGTCAGCATCGCCGGTGTCTTCGTCCTGCGTCACGACTCCCCGCACCTGTTCCGCCGGCTGAGCGACGGCGCCCTGCCCCTGGTGCTGCTGGCCGCGCTCTGCGGGGTCGCGACCATGGTCATGGTGTGGCGGGAGCGGACGAGGTTCCTGCGCGGGATCGCCGCGTCGGCGGTCGCCCTGGTGGTGCTCGGCTGGGGCGTCGCCCAGTTCCCGTACCTGCTCGGCACCCATCTGGAGATCGGCGCGGCGGCGGCACCGCAGGCCACGCTGGCGGTGACGATCGGCGTCGCCGTGGTGGCCGGGCTGCTGATCTTCCCCTCCATCGCGCTCCTCTTCCGGCTGGCGAACCGGGGGAGTCTGCGGCCCGGGGAGCGGGAGCCGGCCGGGCCGGGAGCCTGAGGGCACGTGCGTCACGACGCCCGTGGGCGGACGGATGCGGCCCGGCCGGCGCGCCCCTGGGGAGGGAGGCGCCGACCGGGCCGGACGGTGGGCCGGTGACCTCGGACGGTCAGCCGGTGACCACGAGCGCGGTCTCGCCGGAACGACCCGCCCCGGTACCGGTCACCCGTACCGTCAGCGTGCCGCCGTGACCGTGCGGGACCGGGACGAACGCGTGGGCGAAGCCCTGCGCCGTCGCGCGGCCGGAACCGACGACCCGGCCGTCGAGCCGCACCGTGAAGCTCTCACGGGGCGACAGGCCCGCCGCGGTCACGGACGCGGTGGAACCCGTGGCCGCCTCCCCGGGCATGGCGTCCACGACGAACGTCGGCCGGGTACCGGAGCCGCGCACCGGCTGCAGGTCGTCCGCGTCCACCGGCGGCACGATGATCCTGCGCACCGCGAGGGCCTGGAAGATCGGACCCTGGACCTCGTAGTACGCGGTCGCCCACAGCGGCCGTCCGGCGGGCACCGTGACGGTCCGGGAGACCGGCGCGCCCTCCTGCGCGCTGCGCGTGACGGGGATGCGCTCGTCGAGGAGGAGCGAGGAGCCCGCGTAGATCTCCGGACCCTCGCCGACCGTCAGGGCGAAGCCCCCGCTGTACGCCGCGGGGCGGTTGGTCACCGTCATCCTCAGCGGCGCGGGACCGCCGTGGTGCTGCGCCGAGGTGCCGCGCTGGAAGGTCGCGTAGAACGGTTCCACCATCGCGGGCCGGCCGGTGAGCCCGGCGCGGTCCTTGTTCCGGTACGTGGCCACGGTCGTCCCGTCGATCACGAGGTCGAGGCGGTCCACCCCGGTCGTGTCGTAGGAGCGGGTGAACGTGTCCTCCGGATCGGCCTGCAGCGTGGCGAGGACCACGTCACCACTGGTCAGCTTGTAGCGCAGCGTCGGGAAGACCGGCACGTCCGAGTTGTTGGTGTAGCTCACCTGTGCCGTGTGGGCCGTGCCGCGCACCTCGGTGATCGAGGCGCCGCTCGCCTTGACGGCGGTGGGCGTCCAGGACAGCGTCGTGCTCTGCCCGGGGCGGCCGTGGCCGGCGACCACGGCGAGCGTGGCGGTGAGCTTCTCCGGCCTGGTCTCCACCGGCTCGGACTTCCAGGCGTACCAGCCCAGGTCGCCCGCGTCGACGGCGAGGGTCCGGCTCAGGTACGTGCCGGACTTGCCGCGGACGGTGACGCGCACCGTGCCCTTGCCGCGGATCGCGGTGGTCATCGCGGCCAGCGGGTTGCCGTCGAAGGCGTGGGCGTCGGAGTGCTCGGAGTCACCGAGGACCAGCTCGGCGACGGTGAAGGAACCGCCCGCGCTCCGCTTGCCGTACCTGACCTCCAGGGTCTGCCTCCCGGTGGCGATGTCGGACGGCAGGGTGACCAGACGGCCCACACCACCGTCGTCGGTGGTGCGTCCGCTCGCCAGGACCCGGCCGGAACCCTTCACCCTGATCTGGAAGTCGACGGCGGGGTCCAGACCGGTCGCCACGACGACGGCGGACTGGCCCGGCACTGCGTAGGCGGGCTGCACGGCGACCGTGGGCCGGGAGCCCGGGGTACCGCTGGGCGGGCCACCCCGCGGGTCACCGGTGACGGTCAGGTAGGTCGTCCGTCCGGTGTCGCCGTACGTGACGCGGCCGAGGTAGACCGCTCCGGCCCGCAGGCCCTTCCACGACAGCGTGACCGGGGTGGTGCCGCCCGCCCGCAGGGCCGCCGTGGCGGGCTGCGCCGTCAGCGATCCCTCGGCGCCCTTGTCGCCCAGGGCGAAGCTGGTCACGGTGAAGTCGAGCGGTCCGGACCCGGCGAAGAAGTCCACCTCGACCTCGTACAGACCGGGTTCGGGGTCCTCCAGGTCCAGTTGCTCGTCGGCGGAGTCGGTGGCCGCGCGGTCGACCAGCGCGGTGTCCCCGTACTTGTTGAGCTTGTACACCGACAGGTCGAGGTCGGCGGCGTCGTCGGCGGCGTCGAGGACGAAGCGGGCGTGCTCCGTCCCTGCCGGCACCTCCACGACGTGGGTCCGCGCGGGGCCACCGACGGTGCCCGAGCCCTGGACCCGCAGGCCCCGGGAGAGCCCGGTGAGGTCCAGCGGGACGTCGCGGTCCTCACCGCCCTCGAGGGTCACGGTGGTCCGGCCGGTGCTGCCCGCAGCCGCGGCCGCCGTGGGCGCCACCAGGGTCACGGGACGCACGGCGAGCGCGCTGCGCACGCTCTGCTCCCCGCCGCGCCAGGTCAGGTACCCCGTCGCGTACTCGCCCAGCGGGGCGGTGGTGCGGGTGAACGTCACCGTGAACGTACGGGACTGGCCCGCCTCGGTGAAGGTCAGCGACCGCGGTTCGACGACCGTGTCCACGCCGGGGATCGACACCGGGTCGGCGGTGAAGGTGCCGGGCCCGGTGGAGGTGACGGTGCGGGTCACGGTCTGCCGGCCGGCCAGCGAACCCACGCCGATCGACGCCAGGTTGAGGTCGGACGGCGCGGGAGCCGTGGGGTCGCCCTTCACGGCGGCCACGTACCGGGCCCAGTCGTCGGGGCCGTTCAGGTAGAGCAGCCCGGGGTGCAGGTAACGGGTCGCGTCCACCTGGCCGTTGCCCTGCGCGAAGACGTCCGCCGACGCCTCGCCCGCCGCCGTCACGGTGGGCCGGGTGGTGGTCATCAGCGCGGACTTGATCTCGGCCGGGGTGGCCTGCGGGTGCAGGCCCAGGTACAGCGCGCCGAGACCGGCCACGTGCGGGGAGGCCATCGACGTGCCGGACATGAAGGTGAAGCTCGGCCGCCCGCCGGCCGCGTTGGCGCCGTCGGCGAGGACGGACACGCCCGGCGCGGCGAGGTCGGGCTTGATCAGGTCGCCGCCGTCGGCCTGGACCGGGCCGCGCGAGGAGAACCCGGCGACCTGCGGGACCGCCGCCGACGCCAGCCGGTGCGGGTTGCCGTCCACCAGGGTCGCCTTCGGCGCCTCGGTGCCGGCGTACGAGACCAGCGTGTCGTAGCCGTCCGCGTCGACCGCGATGGTGGGGACGGTGTGGGCGTCGAGGTCCGTGGAGTCCGGTGAGGGGTTCACCAGGACCATGCCGATGCCGCCCGCGCGCTTGACCTCCGCCGACTTGGCCGCCCGGTCGTACGTGCCGCGCTCGCACAGCACGATCGCGCCCTTGACCTTGGCGCCGTCCAGGCTGTCGGGACCGCACAGCTGCGGCCGGACGGAGATGTCGGTGCCGGCGCCCGACGCGGCCACCAGCGGGCCGGACACCTTGCGGCCGTCCGCCGGGAGCGAGACGGACGCGCCGAGCACGTTCCCGCCGTCGCCGAGTTCCACGGTGGCCTCGCGGGTCGGCATGGTGCTGGCCGCCGCGGTGGTGATCCACGGCGAGGCGTTGTCGACCGTGCTGTCGCCGGGGCCGGAGTTGCCGCCCGCGGTGGCGACGAAGATGCCGCTCGCGGCGGCGTTGCGGAACGCCTCGTCCACGACCGAGTCGGTGGTGCGGGCACCGTCGGCCGAACCGATCGAGTAGTTGATGACGTCGACGTTGTCGGCCACCGCCGCGTCGATCGCCGCCAGCAGGTCGCCGGTGGCGCAGCCGTCGTCCGTGGTGTCCTTCGCGTCGGGACCGCTCCAGCAGGCCTTGTAGGCCGCGACCTTGGCCGCCGGCGCCACACCGGAGATCTTGCCCATCGGCACGCCGCCGAGGTCGGCGTCGACGCCGCCCGCGCCCGCCGCCGTACTGGCGGTGTGCGAGCCGTGCGCCTCGCCGTCGCGCGGCGAGAGGTACTCGCCGACCGAGGGGCCGCCGATGTGACCGGTGCCGAAGTTGTCGACGAAGTAGCGCGCGGAGACCAGCTTGGTGGAGCAGTCCGCGGCCGTGAACTGGACGCCCGCGGTGCAGGCGCCGGTGAAGGTCCCGCCGTCCGACTTGCGGTAGGTGACGACGGAGCCGTCCAGGTACGGGTCCTGCCCCGCCTTCGTACCGAGCGGCGCACCGGCGAACGAGGGGTTCTCCGGGGCGATGCCGGTGTCGACGACGCCCACGACCACGCCCTTGCCGGCGCCGGCGGCGCCGCCGTTGGCGGCCCAGACCCCGTTCGTGCCGCTGAGGCCCAGGTAGTCCGTGGAGTTGACGGCGGCCAGCGGCTTGCGCAGGTCGTCCTTGACGACCGACACCACCGTGGGGTCGGTCCGCAGTTCCTCGACCTGACGCGGCTGGAGCTCGGCGGTGAAGCCGTTGAGCGCCGCCGAGTAGGACGAGATCACGCGGGTGCCCACGGTGCGGGCGGCGTCGTCCTGACGCCCGCGCAGGTAGGTGCGGTAGGCCTTCACCGAGGCCGAGCCCGCCTTCAGGCCCTCTCCGTCGCGGGGTGCCGTGCGGGCCTTGCCGGCCACACCGCCGGTGTACGTCGCCGCGGCCGGCTCGCGCAGGGTGACGATGTACCGCCCGGCGGACGGCTGTTCGCCGGACCCGGGACCGTCCGCCGCGAACGGCGCCGGGACGGCGGGTGGCGTGGGGACCGGTGCCGCGAACGCCGGTGCCGGGCCGGCTGCGCTGAGGACCGTCAGGCTGACGCCTGCGACGAGGGCCGCGAGTGACCGCGGTATCGCCGACCGGCGCGCAGGAGGATGGGCAGGTGGTGCCACCAAAGCTCCTTCGTCAGGGGGTGGCCGGGCTTCCCGGCCGAGTGACGCGCCGTTCGGGCGCACACTAGTTCTAGCCGGGGTGATCCTTTGGTGACCAACGTCCGGCGCTGCCGAAACCGGCCAGTGACCAGAAGGGGCCACCACCTCGGCGGCGCGTCGCCGCGCGACCCCGACGGGGATTGCGGGCGGCCGCGGATCACGGACCGTGCCGCCGTGGGTCGTACGGAGCGAGGACTCTGTCTTTAACCCGCAGTCCCGTCGCCCTGGTCGGTGGCCGCGCCGGAAGGAAGCCCTGGGCGCGGCATGCCGGCGCGGCCTCGGCCCCCTGCCGGGCCGCGCGGCCCGGCGGCGGCATAGACGGCGCGCACCCGCATTCCGCGGCGCAACGCGCCTTGTTCAAGGGCTCGTTCGGGGCGAGCGGGAACGGCGGGCGGTCCAGGGCGCACAGTTCGGTCTGCGGCCCCGGATCACGGACCGCGCCGCCGCGGGTCGTACCTGTCGAGGACCCGGCGTTGTACCCGCCGTTCAGCCGCCCTGGTGGGTGCGCCGCGCCGCCGAGTTCGACGGCATCGCGCTCGGCACGCCGTCCGTGCCGAGGTTGTTCGGCGCACCGGATGCGCGTTTCGATCGCCCTGTCCGCGGGGTGCCGCGGCGACGTCGGTGCCGAACCGGTTGGTGGCTCCGACTCCGAGTTGGCGGGCGATCGCCTCGTCCTTCACGCCGGCGGCCGCGAGCGCGCGCAGGTTCCGTTCCTCGTGTGGTGCCGCGCACGCGGTCGCCCGCCGGCTGGCCCGGTCGGGGTCGGGGTCGGGGTGCGGATGCCCGGGGGCGGTCAGATCCAGTTGCGGCGGGCCGCGGCGACGCCGGCGCCGAAGCGGTTGGTCGCTCCGAGTTCGGTGAACAGGTCCTGGATCCTGCGGCGGAGCGTCCGCGGCGAGATGCCGAGCTGGCGGGCGATCGCCTCGTCCTTCACGCCGGCCGCGAAGAGCGCGAGCAGGTTCCGTTCCTCGTCGGTCGGTCGCTGCGACCGGTCCGTCCCGTCCTCCGGCGCCTCGGGTACCGCCGCGGGCGGGCCGCCTGTCGTGGGTTCCCCCGTCAACGGGGAGGCGGCGGCCCAGTAGTTCTCGAAGAACTCGCCCAAGGCCGCCAGCAGGGGCGGGGATTCGGTGTACAGGTACTCCGCGGACCCGACCGACAGGCTCAGCGACACCATAGCGGCGCAACGGTCGGCCATCGCCAGCTTGAGCGGCAGCGCGGGCACGACCCTGGCCTCCTCGCCACGCGACACGAGGCTGCCCAGCTGCTGCCACCCGCCGTCGGCCTCGAAGCTGGCGGCGGCGTAGACGGCGCGCACCCGCACCCCGCGGCGCACCGCCGCCTCGTCCAGGGGCTCGTTCGGGGCGAGCAGGAACGGCGGGCGGTCCAGCGCGCACAGTTCGGTCCGCGCGGTCTGCTTGAGCCGGTAGTAGCGGTCCCCGACCGCTTCGAGGCCACTGATCACGCCGGTGCCGGGACCGCCGTCGCCGGCCTTCCTCGCCGCGTCGAAGAGCGCCCCCAGCGGGCCGGCCGCCTCGCGCACGGCGGCCAGCTGGCGCTCCCGCGACTCGACCAGCGCGCGCAGGGCGTGCCGGGGGTCGACCGTGAAGAACTCCCCCGAGGAGCGCCGGCTCATCAGGCCCGCGTGGTGCAGCCGTTCGAGGACGGCCAGCCCCTCGTCCGCCGTCACGCCGAGGGCCGCCACCACGTCGTCGACGGTCGTGCTGTCGCGGGACAGCAGGAGGCGGTAGGCCCGCTCCGCCACCGTGTCCACCCCGACCCACGCGAGCGGTGCGTCGTTCTCCACCAGAGCATCCATTCCTGCAGTCCACCCCCGCCCGACGAGATGGAACCAAGAACGGCCGACAACTTCAAACGGCGCCGGCGGCCGCCGCCCGGCGGGTGCGGGGCCATGTGGGGGGCGACCGCGTACGCCACGGCCGCGCCGCCGACCAGCGGCCCGCCGACGGGTTCGTGGTGGCCGGTACCGGTGCGGGCGTAGATCGGGACGACGGCGTCGTCCGTGAACAGGGCCCACCGCTCATCACGACGGCTTCCAAGCGCGGTACGCAGGCGCCATGACGCTTCTGACATGCGGCGATACTCTGGAGGTATGGATCGACTGGAGACGCGTGAGCTCGAGTACTTCGTGGCGGTGGCCGAGGAGCTGCACTTCAGCCGTGCGGCGGACCGGCTGGGCATCGCGCAGCCGCCGCTGTCGCGGGCGATCGCCCGCCTGGAGCGGCGCATGGGCGTCGTGCTGCTGGAGAGGACCAGTCGCCGTGTCGGGCTCACCCCCGCCGGCGAGGTCTTCCTGGAGGACTGCCGGCGGCTGCTGGGCGAGCTGGACGGGGCGGTGGACCGCGCCCGGCGGGCGGCCGCCCCCGGGCGGCTCGTCCTGGCGGTCCGGCCGGGTACGGGCTCGGGCCTGCTGGCGGAACTGATCCGGTCCTACGACGGCGCGGCCCCCGAACTCGTCTTCACCTACGACCGGGTGGGCGCCCTGCGCGACGGCACGGCCGATCTGGCGCTGCTGTGCGTCGGCACCGACGACCTGACCGGCCTGGGCGCGGTCGAGGTGGCCGAGGAGCTGCCCGTCGCGCTGCTGCCCCGGGACCACCGGCTCGCCGGTCGCCCGGAGGTGACCACCGCCGACCTGCGCGAGGACCCCGCCTACCGGGAGGCATGCCCGCCGGCCGGCCTCGACGAGATCGTCGACCGGGTGGCGCTCGGCCGGCTCGTCACGGTCGTGGGCTCGGCCGCGGCGGACCGGGTGACCCGGGACGTGGTCGCGGTGGCGGTGGCGGACCTGCCCCCGACGACGCTGGCCCTGGCCTGGGCGGGGCCCGAACCGGGCCCGGAGGCGGCCGCGTTCGCCCGTACCGCACGACGTGTGGCCGGTGACCTGTGGGCGGGGTGACATTCGTCGCACGGGCGCCGGTGGACAGAGGTGCCCTCATGTTGTTTATTCTTCAACCAGTGAAGCGCGGCCCGCCCCCACGGGCCGCGGTGTCCCTGGACCGCGCGACCCCGAACAGCGGGGGAGGTCCTCCCTGAAAGGAACCACCTTGTCGATCAAGCTCGCGATCGTGTACTACTCCTCCACCGGCACCATCACCGAGATCGCGAAGGAGATGGCCGAGACCGCGGAGAAGGCGGGCGCCGAGGTGCGCCTGCTCAAGGCCGCGGAGCTCGCCCCGCAGGCGGCGATCGACTCCAACCCCGCCTGGGCCGCCAACCACGCCGCCACCGCCGACGTCCCCGTGGCCACCCCGGCCGACGTCGAGTGGGCCGACGCCGTGATCTTCGGCACCCCGACCCGCTTCGGCAACATGTCCTCGCAGCTCAAGCAGTTCATCGACACCCTCGGTGGCCTGTGGGCGCAGGGCAAGCTGGCCGACAAGGTCTACAGCGGCTTCGTCTCCACCGCCACCTCCCACGGTGGCCAGGAGTCGACCCTCCTCGCCCTGTACAACTCCATCCACCACTTCGGCGGCATCGTCGTGACCCCCGGTTACACCGACCCCGCCAAGTTCGTCGACGGCAACCCCTACGGCACCTCCCACGTGGACGCCCAGGGCGCCAACCCGGTGAACGACACCACCCGCACCGCCGCCCGCATCCAGACCGAGCGCGTCATCAAGCTCACCGCCGCGCTGAACCGCGGTCTGCAGGGCTGATCCCACGCCGACGGCGCACCCGCTCGGACCCTCGGGTCGCGGGTGCGCCGTTCGCCCACTCGGCGGCGCCTCCCCCTGTCGTGCCGGAGGCGCCGCCGTGTCGTACCCGCCGCGGTTCAGACGCCCGGGCGGGCGAGGTAGACCCACCCCAGCGGGTTCCACCGCAGGCGGCGCACCTCGACGCCGTCGATCTCGGCGTCTTCATCGCGCGCGCCGCGAGAGCGGGGGCGCGAGGCCCGTTCCATCGCGATCGCCACCGCGTCCTCGGCGTCGCCGGCCTCGCCGACGACGAAGAACTGCCGTCCCACGGAGCCGCGGGCGGTGCGGAAGCGCAGGCCCACGAACCACCGGTCGCGGCCCGTGCGGCCGGCGTCCTCGCGGACCTCGGTGGTCATGGGGTGGCGGTCTCCGATGGCGGTCATGGTGGCTTTCCCTGCTCCTCGGTCCGGTGCGGCTTCGACGTGACTTCACCGTGACATGCCGGTCATACGGCGAAAAGGGGAGAAAAGCGTCCCCCCATCCCGGGAATAGCCCGCCCAGCGGGAACGGGAACGGGAACGGGACGCGGCACGGCCCTCCCGGGCGCTGCCCCGTGCGGGGTGCGCCCGGAAGGGCCGGTGCCGGGTGCCGGGGGCCGGTGCTCAGCCGCGGCGTACCTCGATCGTGCGCTCGGCGGTCACGCCGTTGACGGTCACACGGAGCACCGCGGTGCCGGTGCGCAGCGCCTTGAGCGCCCCGGTGGCGGGGTCGTACGCGACGACGGGCGCCTTGTCGTGCTGCCCGTGGCCGTGCCCGTGGTCGTCGCCGCCGTCACCGGCCATGTCGACCCGGCTGCCGGACCAGGTGGCGCCGACCGGCCAGGCCACCGGGACGGTACGGGTGCCGTCCTGGGTGACCGTCGCCGAGGCGTGGCCCAGGCCGCCGAGGGTCAGGGTGGCCGGGGCGACCATGTCCACCGCGTCGGTGCGGGCGTGCACCTCGGCGCGCAGCCAGGTCCCGGAGTCGCCGGAGGGGACGTCGAACGGGTCGGCGACCCGGCCGTGGCGCGGGTCGATGCCCAGCATCGTCCAGCCGGTGAAGCCGCCGTTGTCGGGCGTGCTCGCCGGGTTCTTGCCGGAGTTGCCGTTCACCAGGTACGGGACGCCGTCGACCTGCGCCGCGGAGAAGGCGCCGACGTGACCGGCGACGAACGCCGCGGACTTGTGGCCCTCGGCGCGGAAGTCGGCGAGCCACTGCTCGACCAGGGCGGCCTCCTTGCGGTCGCTGAGCTGGCTGGCCTTGTCCGGCAGCGGGTCCTCGGTCGGGTGGTGCTCGAAGACCACGACACCGCTGACGGAACGGTCGGCGGCCGCGTCGCGCAGCTGGTCGTGCAGCATCTGGAGCTGGGCGAAGCCGCCGCCGCGCAGGGTGCCGCTGGAGGAGTCCAGGGTGATGAAGCGGGTGCCCTCGACGTCGAAGACCGACGTCGTGTCACCGAAGGCCGCCGTGAAGTTGGAGGTGTTCCCGGGGCCCATCACCTCGTGGTTGCCCGGCACGTAGTGCCACGGGACGGTGCCCTTGGTGCGGGCGTCGAACTCGTCGAGCAGCGTGCGGGCGAGCGCGAAGTCGGCCGGGGAGCCCTCGTCGACGAGGTCGCCGTTGATGACCAGCAGGTCGGGCTTGGCCTCGGCGATCTCCTCCAGTGTCCGGCGGGCCGCGGCGACCAGCGGGCTGCCGGGGTCACGGGCGACGAACTGCGCGTCGGACATGACGGCGACCCGCAGCGGACGGCCGTCGACGGTGCCGTTGGTCACGACCACCGGGTCCTCGACCCGGGGCCGCACGGGCAGCTCGACGTCGGGCGCGACCTTGACCCGCAGGTCGCTGACGGTGACCGCGCCCTTGTAGGAGCGGGCGGCGCTGGTCTCCAGCAGCCGCACCCGCTGGAACGTGAGCGGGTAGGGCGTGCCCACGGGCACCGGGAACTCGACCTTGCGCCAGCCGGTCCAGGTGATGGTGGGGCCGTCCAGGTTCGCCGTCACGCCGGCGCCCGTGCGGTACTGCAGCCGTGGCCACTCGCCGTTGCCGTCACCGTTGATCCACATGGTGACGGCCTGCGGCTGGCCGGGCAGCTGGATCTGCTGCGGCGGCACGGCGTACTGGCCGCGGGTGGCGGTGGACTGGGTGAAGTCGTACGTCAGCTTCAGGCCGGGGGCGCCGTCGTGGCCCTCGGCCGGGGCGACGGAGCCGCCGGGGGCCCGGTCGTTCGCCGAGGTCCAGGAGGCCGCGTCCGACAGGTCCGCGAAGGACTTCTCGGCCAGGCCCACGGTGACCGCGACGTCGGTGGTCATCTTCCCGACCGTCAGGTGCAGGGTGGTGGACGCGCCGTCGGTCAGACCGCGCACGGTGAACGTCGCGTCGTCCGCGGGCGACACCGAGACGACCCCCTCGCCGCCGGTGACCTCGACGTCTGAGGCGTCGATCGGGGCGGAGTCGCCGAGCGCGTCGTAACCGGTCACGGTCAGGCGGGCGGTGTCGTCCAGCCCGTCCAGGGCCACCAGGCTGCTGCCCGGGGCGATGCGGACGGCTGGGGCCAGCACGGTCAGCTCCGCGGAACCCGTGGCCCGGTGGCCGGAGGAGGCCTCCACCCGGCCGGTGCCGGAGCGCCTGCCGGTGACGACGGCGGAGCCGTCCCGGCCGGCGCGGACGTCCAGCCGTCCGTCGCCGTGCCACCGCACCCGTCCGGCGGGCACCGGCGCGTACGTCTCGTCGTGGGCGAGCGCCCGCACGGTGCGGTGCAGACCCGGGAAGACCTTGTCCGAACCGTCCGCGGTGAGCGCTGGCAGCACACGGAAACCGTGGACCTTGCCGGAGCCGGGCGCCGCGAACAGCCCGAGGCCGTTGGCGACCTGGCGCTCCGAACCGTCCGACGGGCTGCTGACCAGGCCGGTGGTGCTCTCGCCCGGCAGCCGGGCGGCCATGGTCGTGGAACCCCCGCCGTCCATGTTCAGGGCGTTGCGCGCGCCGAGGCCCTTCATGAAGGCGCCGAGCTCGTTGAGGTCCATGCCGCGGCTGTCGGTCTGCTTGCCGTCGATGGCGACCAGGTACATGGTGCGGCCGTCGGCGGAGAAGCCGACGCTCGTGCGGGACGTGGCCGTGACGGTGTCGCCGTCGGTGAAGTGCTTGACGGTGCCGTCCGCGATGAGGACCTGGCCGCCGCCCACGGCGACCGCCACGTCGCCGAAGTCGGCGCGCGGCTTGTAGGCGACGGTGACGGCGTCGCCCGGCGCGAGTCCGGCGAGCGCGTCGGCACCGGCCTCACGGCCCAGCAGCACGCTGGTGCCCGCGGGGACCGGGCCGGAGCTGACGGAGGAGTGCACCTCGGTGACCTTGCCGTCGCGCAGCAGCACTTCGGTCACCCGGTCGGCGCCGCTGACCGGCTTGGTGCGCGGGGAGACGCCCCACTGGTCGGTGAAGAGCCCGATGCCGCCGGCCGCCAGGACGGGGGAGTTGACCCCGGACAGCTTCAGGTGCCGGGTGCCGTCGACCGTGACGTCGCCCTCCAGGAACACCTGGGCGAGCCGGCCGAGGCCGTCCGTGCCGATGGCGACCGTCTGGTCGCGGCCCTCGGTGGGCGAGTTGACCAGGCCGTCCGCGCGGGACACCGCGGCGCCGATCGGGGCCTCGGTGTCGTTCATGTCGAAGTAGTCGCCGTTGACGGCGGCCACGGCTCCTGTGCGTGCGGCCTGCTCGGTCACCCGGGACTTCCCGGTGACCGTGCCGGAGGATATGTAGTCGACGCTCAGCCGGTCCTCGGCGAGGTCCGCGACGAGCACCTGTCCCCGGACCCAGCCGCCGGCCTCGAAGCGGTCGAAGCGGGTGAGGTTCAGCCCGGGTGCGACCGGGGTGCGGGTCTCGCGGGTGACGATCGACTCGCCCGGGGTGCTCGGGATGAGCCCACGGCCGGAACCGCCCGGCTTGGTCGTGCCCGCGGACGCGGACGCGAGCTGTTCGGGCGAGAACGCCTGGGCGGTCGTCATCATCCCGGCGCCGATGCTGAGCGCGGTGGCCAGGGCGAGCGCCGCGGCACCCCGGCGGACCGCGGAACGCGGACCCGGGGCGGCGGGCTGGAGGGGGAACGGCACGTGCTGACTTCTTTCCCTGTTGGGGTGGTGGTCGCCGTTCAGTTGATGTGCCGTCGGTGTCGCATCGCCGTGAAACGGGTGTTGATCCGGAATGCGCAATGTGAACATCCGTCACCACCACCCCGCTGAGCAGCGACGACGCCCGCGACGGCTGGTCGTTCCGGGTCGTACGGCCGGCCCGGTTCCGGCCCTCGCGGTGAGGGGGGTGCGGGGTCGTGCGGCCGGTCGCCCCGGACCTCGTGCCGCCGGGGCCGAGCCGCCGACCGGGGCGCACTCGGCGGCACCCGGCGTGGGCGGAACCGTAGGAACTGCGCGATGGGAAGCGCGTCTTGGGGCGGGCGGCCGTACGGGCGGCTCGGTCCCGGCCGCTCGTCGCGCCCGCCGGGTCAGCCCGCGGGGGTGAGGTACGTCCAGTTCTCGACGAGCCGGAAGCCCAGGGACTCGTACAGGGGGCGGGACATGGGGGAGTTCTGCGTGAACGCGTGGCGGGCGCCCGCGGCGACGGCGTCCCGGAGGCGGGCCGTGACGAGCGCGCGGTAGTGGCCGTTGCCCCGGTGCCGGGGCGGTACGGAGCCGTTGAACAGGCCCACGTGGTCGCCGACCATGACGTTGAACCCGGTCGCGACGGCCTCGCCGTCCACGTCGAGGGTGAAGGCGGTCATGTCGGGCGCGTCGAGCAGCGCGGGCAGGGCGAACGCGTCCGCGATCTCCCCGGGCATGCCGAAGCCCGCCGCGAGGGCGGCGGAGTACCGTGCGGCCTCCGCTCCGGTGAGCTTGGCGACCGTGCCGCCCGTGGAGGCCGCCGCGGGCGGTTCCGGTAGCGAGGCGGCGTCCCACGCCAGCAGCGGCAGTGTGGTGGTGGCGGTGAGGCCGTGGCGGGCCGCCAGCGCCGTCAGCTCAGGACCGGCCTCGCCGCGGGCCTGGATGCTCCAGGGCAGGCCGGCGGCCGACAGCTCCTCGGCGAGCTCCGCCGTCTCGCGCGGGTCCTGTCCGTGACCGGCGTACACCGCGTTGAGCAAGGCGACGGGCAGGCCCGTGCACACCAGACGCCCGCCGTGCGGGCCGTGCCGCGTGAACGCGCCGGGCAGGAGGTCCGTCAGCCGCTCCATGGCCCCGTAGAGGGCGTCCACCGCGGCATTGCTGATCGTTTCGGTCACGTTGCGGAGGATACCCGGGACGTCCGCCGGCCCACGCCGCCGCCCACGCCTCGGACCTGCGCTTTCGCTGTGGACGTCACAGCCGGTGCGGTCGTCCCGGTCTTCCTCACGGGTGCCGGCGAGGGTGTGCGGGCGCCGCGGGCAAAGGGAAGGAGCAGGGTAATTGACGAGTCAAGCATATTCTGATGATCTTCACGTGGGGTCCGTGGTGGAGGGCTGTGGTGGAGCGTTGTGCGTCACCGCCTTGACAGGTTACGGAGCCCTGGGCCATGCTCGTCACCAGTCAAAGCGGTGACGATTTGTGGAACTGGGAGAACGTGATGGAACTGAAGCTCGAGGTTGTGGTGCTGCCCGTGTCCGACGTGGACCGGGCGAAGGACTTCTACGCGGCGCTGGGCTTCCGGCTGGACGTCGACTACGTCGGTGACGACGGCTTCCGCGTCGTCCACTTCACGCCGGACGGCTCCGGGGCCTCGATCCTGTTCGGCGACGGCGTCACCACCGCCGCCCCGGGCTCCGTGCAGGGCCTCCACCTGATCGTCGAGGACATCGTGGCGGCCCGCGCCGAGCTGGCGGCCCGCGGCGTCGACATCAGCGAGGTCTTCCACGACGCGGGCGGCGTCTTCCACCACGCCGGTGAGACCGCCCGGGTCGCCGGGCCGCACCCCGCGCGCGCCAGCTACGGCTCCTTCGCGACCTTCGCCGACCCGGACGGCAACGGCTGGGCGCTCCAGGAGGTCACGGACCGCCTGCCGGGACGCTGACCACGCCCTCCCCCTCCCTCGACCGGCCCCCGAGCCCCCGCGGTGCCGCGGATCCCCCCTCCGCGGCACCGCGGGCCCCTGGACGAACTCCCTCCGCCCCCTTTGGAAGCAGGCTATGAAGACCGACGAAACGACGGGTCAAGCGACGAGCGGTACGTCCCGTGCCTACGACGTCGTCGTCATCGGCGGCGGACCCGTCGGCGAGAACGTCGCCGACCGGACCAGCGCCGCCGGACTGGCCACGGTGCTGGTGGAGGGCGAACTGCTGGGCGGCGAGTGCTCGTTCTGGGCGTGCGAACCCAGCAAGGCGCTGCTGCGGCCCGTGGTGGCACGGGCCGAGGCCCGCCGCATACCCGGGCTCAGGGGTGCGGTCGGCGGTCCGCTGGACGTGGCCGAGGTGCTCGCCCACCGCGACCGGCTCTCCGCCCACTGGAAGGACGACGACCAGGTCGACTGGCTGGACTCCGTCGCGGTCGACCTGGTGCGCGGCCACGGCCGGCTGGACGGCCCCCGGCAGGTGGTGGTGGACACGCCGGACGGCGGGACGGTCCGCCTGACCGCGCGGCACGCCGTCGTCGTCGCCACCGGGACGACGACCCGGCTCCCGGATCTGCCGGGGCTCGCCGGGGTCCGGCCGTGGACCAACCGCGAGGCGACCAGCGCCCGCGAGGCCCCCGGCCGCCTGGCGGTGGTCGGGGGCGGGGTCGTCGGCGTCGAGATGGCCACCGCGTGGCGGGCGCTCGGTTCCGAGGTCACCCTGCTGGTCCGTGGGAGCGGCGGACTCCTCCCGCGCATGGAGCCGTTCGCCGGGGAGATGGTGGCCGACTCCCTGCGCGAGGCCGGCGTGGACGTACGGCTCGGCGCCTCCGTGACGGCCGTCGCCCGCGAGGGCGGCCCGGACGGCCCGGTGCGCGTCACGCTGGCGGACGGCGGGTCGGTCGTCGCCGACGAGGTGCTGTTCGCGACCGGACGCGCCCCCCGTACCACGGACCTCGGCCTGGAGACGGTCGGCCTGACCCCCGGCGACTGGCTGACCGTGGACGACACCTTCCGGGTGACGGCCGTCGCCGAGGGCTGGCTGTACGCGGCGGGCGACGTCAACCACCGCGCCCTGATGACACACCAGGGGAAGTACCAGGCCCGCATCGCGGGAGCGGTGATCGGAGCGCGGGCCAAGGGCGAGCCCGTGGACGACCGCAAGTGGGGTGCGCACGTCGCCACGGCCGACACCGAGGCCGTGCCGCAGGTCGTCTTCACCGACCCCGAGGTCGCCTCCGTCGGCCTGACGACCCGTGAGGCGCGGGCCGCGGGGCGCCGTGTGGACGTCGTCGACTACGACATCGGGCGCCTCGCCGGTGCCGTGCAGTACGTCGAGGACTACCGGGGCAAGGCCCGCGTCCTGATCGACCCGGAGCGCGGCACGGTCGTCGGCGTCACCTTCGCCGGCCCCGGGGTGCAGGAACTGCTCTACTCGGCGACCGTCGCCGTCACCGGTGAGATCCCGGTGGACCGGCTCTGGCACGCCGTCCCGGCTTTCCCGACGATCAGCGAGGTCTGGCTGCGCGTCCTGGAGACCTACCGGGACATGCGGAAGGCCTGACACCGCGGCGAACGGCGAGGACCCGCCTCCCCTCGGGGGAGGCGGGTCCTCGTGACCGGGGGTCAACGGTGGTGGCGGACGACGGTGCGGAGCACCGCGCCGGCCATGGCCTGCTCACCGAGGGCGTTGGGGTGCGCCGGCGCCGCGGGGGTCGCGGGGGCGAGGGACTCGATCCAGCGCGTGCCCGTCGGCGCGCACATGTCGTGCCCGACCGTCGGGGTGTAGGTGTCGACGTAGGTCGCGCCCCCCTTGCGGGCCTGGGCGGCCAGCATGGCGTTGAGCGTCTTCTCCGTGTCGCGCAGGTAGGAGAAGTCACCGGCCGCGAAGGGCACCGAGGCGCTGGTGCAGGCCGATCCGTCGTCCGGGAACAGGTCCGGGTAGCCGACGACCACGACGCGCGCGTGGGGCGAGCGCCGGTGGATGTCGCGGATGACGGTGGCGACCTTGGGGGCGGTCTGCGCGACGCGCTCCGCGAGCTGGTCGTGGCCGCCGCCGGTGAAGTGGGCGCGGCAGGGGGCCCCGGCGGGGTCGGAGGCCGTCACACCGGCGCAGGTCGCGATGACGGCGCTGAAGCCGATGTCGTTGCCGCCGATGCTGAGCGTGACCAGGTCCGTGCCGCGGCCGAGGGCGTCGAGCTGCGCCGGGGCGCTGCCCTGCGGCGCGGTCATCTGCGCGGTCGTCGCCCCAGAGCAGCTGACGTCGGTGAGGCGGGCGTGCGTGCGCGCCGCCACGAGCGAGGGGTAGTTGTGGCTCGACCGCAGGCAGGCCGCGTCCACCTGGTCGGGGATCAGCGGGCCGGACGCGTAGGAGTCGCCGAGCGCGACGTGGTCCCGGCCCGGGTGACCGGCCGGCGAGGCGCCGGCGGTTCCCGCTCCGAGGCCCAGCAGCGTCACCATGCCCGTCAGGGCGGCAGCACCGAGTGCGGCCCGGCGACGGGTGCCGGGCCGGTTCAGTGTTCTCTTCATCTGTGTCCGTTCGTCGTGTTTCCGAGCCGTCCCGGGCCGCCGGGCGAGGCGGCCCCCGGCTGCGCGGAGGTCCCCGCGGCGGTGTACGCACCACGGCCGCAGGGTAATTGCTGCGCCAAGCAAGTAGATCATCGTCCCGCGCCGGGGCGCAAACGCCGGGGCCCGGCGTGGCGCGGGGCGACCAGGCCGGGAGTGGCGGGTCACCCCTGGCCGGGCGCCTCCGCGTTCTGCCAGACCGTCAGGTCGACCGTGGCGTAGTAACGGTCGGCGTCCTCGGGGGAGTAGCCCCGGACCGTGACGAGCGCGATGTGCCCGGAGGCGGTGACCACGCAGATCCGGCTGCCCCTGACCGCGTTCTCCCGTGAGATCTCCTGGGAGTACCGGGTCGCCGAGCGGCAGGTGGCGAGCGACCCCGCCTCGCCGTTGGTGAGCAGGACCAGGGTGTTGGCTTCGGGGGTGGCGAAGCCCCAGGTTCGCGTGATCGCGTCGGTGAAGTACCCGAAGTCCCCTTCGTAGTGGGCGCCGGACTTCACCCGGTACGGCTTCGGCGGCAGTTCGGAGAGGGAGATGGCGTAGCCGTCCGCAAGGGCGACGCCCTTGTACGAGCGGGAGGGCGGTTCGGCCGCCGGTGCGGCCTTCCCGTCCCCGCCCGGCACGGTGTGCGGCGAGGAGCCGCGGTCCGGTGATCCGGCCCCGCCCGGCTCGCCCGACCGGTCCGTGGTTCCGCCGTACAGGAGGAGCGCGGTGCACACCGCCGCCAGACCCGCGAGGACGGCCACGGCTATGGCCACGGCGGGCCCGCGCGTCCGGGCCGGGGCGGGGGAGCGCGGTGGGGCGGGCAGGGTGGTGCGGCGGCCGATGTCCGCGACGACGGGCGGCGGGAGCCATCCCCCGGGGCCGCGCAGTTCCGTCCGCGGGGACACCTGGCGGCACATGTCGATGACCTCGGCGGGGGTGGGGCGGCCGGCCGGATCCTTCCTCAGGCACAGCCGGACCAGTTCGGCGAGCTCGTCGGGCACGCCGGAGAGCCCGGGCTCCGCGTGCACGATGCGGTAAAGGGCGGCATGAGGGGTGCCCTCGCCGAAGGCGGGCCGGCCGGTGGCGGCGAAGACGGCGACCTGACCGAGGGCGAAGACGTCGGTGGCGGGCAGGCACGGAGCGCCGGAGGCCTGCTCGGGGGTCATGAAGGCGGGGGTGCCGATGACGACGCCGCTGCGGGTCAGCGCGGTCGCGTCGGCGGCACGGGCGATCCCGAAGTCGATGACCCGCGGCCCGTCGGCGGCCAGCAGGACATTGGACGGCTTGAGGTCGCGGTGCACGATGCCAACGCTGTGGATGGCCTGCAGCGACTCGGCGATCCCGGCGACGGTCAGCGCCACGGCCGGCACCGGGAACGGCCCGTGCCTGCCGACGGCCGCCTGGAGCGAGGGCCCGGCGACGTAGGCCGTGGCGAGCCAGGGGCGCTCCGCGTCGGTGTCGCTGTCGACGACCGGTGCGGTGTACAGGCCCTGCACCTGCCGGGCGGCCTGGACCTCCAGCCGGAACCTGCGGCGGAACTCCGGGTCCCCGGCCAGTTCCGGCCGGATGACCTTGACGGCGACCGGGCGCCCGCCGGGTGTGTACGACAGGTACACCGTCCCCATGCCGCCCTCGCCGAGCCGGGCGGCGATCCGGTACCCCGCGACGCCGGCGGGATCACCGGGCGCCGGCGGCTGGAACACCGGGCTCACCCGCTCAGTCCTCATCGCCCCCCTGACGACCGGTACGCCCCCGCACACGCGGTCGCGGGCCTTGAGCACGCTCCGGGTGCCTCCGGGGATATGAGCATCGGGCACCCCGGCCGCCCGCAGCAAGGGTGCCGACGCAGGGGGCGCACGCGTCCGCCACGCCCTTGGCCAACGGCGAACGGCAAGGGCGGTCGCGGGTGACGGGACGCCGCCCGTGCTCCACTCCGCCGCCCGGGTGAGGACCGCTCGACGTGCGGGGGACCCGGACCGCGCGCACCCTGGACGATGGGCGCAGGGGGACGTCGCCCCGGCCCGTTCCCGCGGCGCGGCATCCCGGAGCGACGGACCCGAGGAGCGCTGATGGCACGCACGGTCGACGCGGTCGTGGTCGGTTCCGGTGTGAACGGCCTGGTCGCCGCCACCGAGCTGGCCAAGGCCGGCTGGTCGGTGGCCCTGCTGGAACAGGGCGACCGGCTGGGCGGCTTCATCGCCACCGAGGAACGGACCCTCCCCGGCTACCTGCACGACACCTACTCCTCGTGGCATCCGCTGTTCGTGTCGGGAGGGGCCTACGCCGCCCTCGGCGAGGACCTGCACCGGCACGGCCTGGAGTACCGCAACGGCGACGGATTCGTCTTTGGCACCGTCACCGACGACGGGCGCGTGCTCCTCGCCCACCGCGACCCGGCCGTCACGGCGGAGGCCTTCGCGCACGCCGGGGACAGGGCCGCCTACCTGGCCATGCTCGGGCGGTTCCTCGACAACGCCGACGCCATCGGCGGGCTGCTGAGCGGCGAGCCCCGCTCGCCGCGGACACTGCGGCACATCGCGAGACTGCTGCGCCGCGAGCGGTTCACCGGCACCGAGGCCTGGCTGCGCTCCGCCCTCACCAGCGGACGCTCCTACTGCCGCGAGACGTTCCGGGGCGACGAGGCGGACGTGCTGTGGGTGCCCTGGCTGCTCCACACGGGCCTGTCCCCGGACCACGCGGGGGGCGGACTGCTGCTGCCGGTGATCGCCGCCTCCCTGCACGGCTTCGGGCTGCCCGTCGTGGCCGGCGGCTCCCGCAACTTCGTCCGTGCCTTCGAGACGCTCCTCGGCGAACTCCACGTGGACGTCCGCACCGGGCACCCGGTGGAGCGGCTGCTCGTCACCGACGGCAGGGTCACCGGAGTGGTCAGCGGCGGTGAGCCCGTCCACGCCCGCCACGCGGTCCTCGCCTCGGTCACACCGACCGCCCTGTACGGGGAACTCCTGCCGCCGGACGCCCCGGTGCCCGCCGCGGTCCGCGACCAGGCCCGGCGCTACCGCTACGGCCGCGCCGCGATGCAGCTCCACGTCGCCCTGTCCGCCCCGCCCGGCTGGAGCGACGACCGGCTGGCCGGCCTCCCGCTGTTCCACCTCAGCGACGGCTCGCCGAGCACCGGGATCGCCTGCGCGGAGGCCGAGGCGGGTCTGCTGCCGCGCCGGCCCACGGTGGTCGTCGGCCAGCAGCACGTCCTCGACCCCTCACGCGTGCCGGAGGGCGCCGCCTCCCTGTGGATCCAGCTCCAGGAACTGCCCTTCGCGCCGGCCGGCGACGCCGCCGGCGAACTTGGCACCGCCGGGGGCTGGACGAGGGAACTGACGGAGGGCTACGTCGGCCGGGTCCTGGCCCGGGTGGCCCGCCACGCCCCCGACCTGCCCGGCAAGGTGCTCGACTGGGACGCCGTCACCCCGGCCGACCTGCTCGCCCACAACCCCAACGCGGTGGCCGGCGACCCCTACGGGGGCTCGGCCGAACTCGACCAGAGCCTGCTGTGGCGCCCGCTGCCCGGTGCCCCCCGGCACGCCACACCCCTCCCGGGGCTGTGGCACATCGGCGCCTCCACCCACCCCGGGCCCGGCCTCGGCGGCGGCTCGGGACACCTCGCCGCGCAGCAGCTCATCCGGCGTACCCGGCGCCGCGGCCGCCGCTGACCGGACCCGCACCGCGGTACGCACAGCGGCACGCACCGCGCACCGTGCCGGGGGATTGTGCGCCGGGCGGCCGCGTGGTCCCCTGGCTGCCGCAGGGGGACACGTACGTCAGGAGGGGGCGCGAGATGCGGGCCTGCGATCCCGTACCGCTCGGCCGCACACCGCTGCGGGTCAGCAGGCTCGGGCTGGGACTGGCCTCACTGGGCGGGCTCTTCTCACCCGTGCCGGCCGCGCAGGCCGCGGCCGTCCTGGACCGGGCCTGGGAACTCGGCATCCGGCTCTACGACACCGCACCCGTGTACGGCTACGGGCGCTCCGAGACCCGCACCGGTGCGGCGCTCTCCGCCCGTCCCCGCGACGCCTTCGTGCTGTGCACCAAGGTCGGCCGGCTCATCGAACCGGGAGGCCCCGACACCCAGCCGATCTGGGCCGATCCACCACCGGGCGTCGGGCCGCGCCTGGACTACTCGTACGCCGGGGTGCTGCGCAGCGTCGAGGAGAGCCTGGCCCGGCTCGGGCTCGACCGGATCGACGTGCTCCATGTCCACGACCCCGACGAGGACTTCACGGCCGCCGTGGGCGACGCCTACCGGGCGCTGGCCGACCTGCGCGCGGCGGGCGCCGTCGGGGCGGTGTCCATCGGGGTCAACCACGCCTCCGTAGCCGTGGACTTCCTGCGCCGCGCGGCCGACCCCGGACCGGACTGCGTGCTGCTGGCCGGCCGCTACAACCTGCTGGACCAGTCGGGCCTGGACGAGTTGCTGCCGCTGTGCGCCGAACGCGGGACCGCCGTCATGGCCGCCGGGGTGTACCAGTCGGGGCTGCTCGCGGACCCGCGGCCCGGCGCCCCCCACGGGTACACCACGGTGCCCGCGGGACTCGCCGGGCGGGTGGCGGCGTGGCGGGAGGTGTGCCGGGACTTCGGCGTGCCGCTGCTCGCCGCGGCCGTGCGCTTCCCGCTGGGGCACCCGTCGGTCGCGAGCGTGGTGGTCGGCGCGCGTTCGCCGGAGGAAGTCGCGCAGAACGTCGCGTACTTCGACCACCCGGTGCCGGGGGAGTTCTGGCACGCCGTCAAGGCCGCCGGGCTGCTCCCGGAGCACGTGCCCACCCCGTGACCGCCCCCGCCGGCCGCCGCCCGTCCGGCTCGGGCGAGCCGGACGGGCGGCGAAGCGGTCGGTCAGGAGGCGGAGTCGTCGCCCTCGGCCGGCTCCTCGGGGACGAGCAGCACCGCGATGCGGCTGGCGTGGGCGACGGCGTCGCTGACGCGGGGGTTGAAGAAGGCCGCGACCGAGCCGCGGTGGTGCGGGCTGAGGACGAGGAGGTCCGCCGTGAACTGCTCCGCCGCGCCGGAGATGGCGGCGGCGACCTCCTGCGTGGTCACGTCACGGACGACCTCGCCGTCGGCCTCCGCCACTCCCATGCCGCGGAGCGTGGCGACGGCCTCGTCGACGACGGAGCCGGCGTCGGAGTCCTCCTCCAGGTTCACGACGGTGTCGAAGGCGACCGTCGAGGCGAGCACGTGCACGACGTGCACCGCGGCGCCGGTCAGCCGGGCCATGTCCCCGGCCGTGCGTACGGCGGCCCGGCTGGAGGGGTTGGAGTCGACGGCGACCAGGATGCGCTGGTACATGGAAACCTTTTCTCTTCTTCCGGGGGCTGAACAGGGTTGGCGGACCCAGTAGAGGCCCGCTCCGGTGGGACTTCCCTGACCAGCGGTGTTGTACGGCGTGAATATTCCGTTCACAGTCTGCGCCGACCACGAGGGCCGTCCGAGGCCGGGGGGGGTGCCGCACCGGCCCGGGCGCTGCCGTACCCTGCGCCCCGTCAGCCCGGCAGTTTCGCGGCGAGCACACCGACCGGCGTGATGACGGGCGGCACGGCGAACAGTTCGTCGCCGAGCGCCTCGATGCGCTGCCGCACCTTGCCCCGCAGGTGCGTCTCGCGGTCCTCCTCGGTCTCGAACGCGTCGAAGATGCGGAAGGCGGACGGCCCCAGGCGGAAGGCGAACCACGCCAGTGTCCCCGGTTCCGCGTCGACCAGCGCCTTGGCGTCGACGAGGAAGCGGGCGACGTCGTCCTCCCTTCCCGGCCGGGCCTCGAACTCCACGAAGAATCCGTACGCGGGCATGACGGTGCTCCAGATCGCAGGAGGGGACGGCCGCGCGGGCGGCCTGGTGGGGGCGACGCTACCCGGCTCCGCCGGCGTGTTCCGCGAAGCCCGCACGGCATTTCGCGGTCTGTTCCCGGTGTCCGGGGCCTGCCGGACCGGGCGGTGGTCCGGCTACGCTCGAGTCGTGGAGAGCGAGCGTGACGACGCGTCCGGCCCCGGCCGGCGCCGGCCGGGTCAGGCGGCCGTCCTCACCGCGTTGCTGGTGGTGGCGGCGCTGGTGGTGATGGGCGTGCTCACGCTGCTGCTCCGGCCCTTCGGCCTGCTGCCCGACGTGAGCCTGCTGACGGTCGGGACGGCCCTGATCGCCGGCGGCGGTGTCGTCGGTTCCGGCAATGAGCGCCCCCGCCGCTGGGGGCCGGCCGCCGTGGCCTGTGCCGGCGTCCTGGTGGCGACGGGAGCGCTCGGTCTCACGGTGGCCTTGCTGCTGGCCCCCTCCGCCGAGGACCTCGGCCTGCACCTCGGCATCGTCCTGGGATTCCCGCCCGCCGCCGCGGTGTTCACCTGGGTGGGCAACCGGAGCAACCGGTCCGCCCCGCCCGCGCCTCCCGCTGCGACCGGGGCCGACGCCTGACGGAACCCGTTGCCGGACCGGCACGTCACATCGGCGGGTCCGAGGGGGCCCGTTGCGCGGGGAGGCGTCATGAGACCGTTCGTGCTGATGGGCGTCGTCTGCCTGTTCCTGGGCACCGTCGGATGCGGTGGCCGGACGGTGGCGGGGACGGACGACGGCGGTGCGGCCGCCGCGCGCATGCGCGAGGTCGCCGAGGCGTGGAAGGGCTCGGCGGCGGCCCGGTCGTGGCGGGAGGGCTTCTTCCCGCTGGAGGACGTGGTCCGGCTGCCGGACGGCGCGTTCCGTACCGACGCCGACAAGCAGGCGTACCTGACGCGGAACTTCGAGCACCGCGGGCCGCTGCCCCGCGGCGCGCGGGAGGGGCGCATCCGCTGGGCGGACGGGACGTCGAGCCCCGTCACGGCGATGACCGCGCGGGAGGCCTACGACCGGTTCGACGAGGGGCCGGCGGGCCGCGAGGACCCGCTGACCGTCACCAAGGCCACCTTCGGGGAGATGACCCTGCTCACCAGCCGCGGTGCGGCGCGCGTCCCCGCCTGGCACTTCACGCTCGACGGCTACGACAGCCCGCTGGTGCGCGCCGCGATCGGTCCCGCGGCGCTGCCGCGGGCGCCGATCGCCACCCTCTCCGAGGCCACCGATCCCGGGATGCCCCTGCACGGGCTGCGCGAGGTCGCGGGGGACGGCCGGAGCGTCACCGTCGAGGCGGGGCACGGCGCCTGCGACGACGGTCCCGCCGTGGAGGTGCTGGAGACCCGTGACAGTGTGGTGCTGCACGGCGCGATCCGCGGCGCCGAGGACGGCCTGTGCACGAAGCAACTGGTCATCGAGCCGGTCACGGTCCGCCTCGACCGGCCGCTCGGCGGGCGGATCCTGCTCGACGCCTTCACCGGAGCGCCCGTGGCGCTCGTCGGCGCCGGGCGGTAGGCGCCCCGCTGCGGGCCCGCGGCCCCCGTACGACGACGGCCGCCGCGCCCCGAGGGGCGCG